>JBQGCF010000231.1:0-49689 GCA_052038315.1 Iamia sp. | reverse complement strand
CGGGGTGAACGCCGTGGTCGGGTCCGCCTCATGCAACGTCTTGGTGATCGCCGCCGTGAGGGTGGTCTTGCCGTGGTCGATGTGACCCATCGTGCCGATGTTCAGATGCGGCTTGGACCGGTCGAACTTCTCCTTGGCCATGGCTGGCGTGCCTCCTCGGCGCGGGGACGGGCCGGGCAGCCGCCCGGCCAGTAGGGGTGTGAGATCTTGTGTGCTTTGGTAGCGACGGTCGGGTTCGAACCGACGACCCCTCGATTATGAGCCGAGTGCTCTTACCAACTGAGCTACGTCGCCGTGTCGGTGAGCCGCCCGACCGGGCGGCCGGACGACCTGCGAGCCTCCTGTGGGAATCGAACCCACGACCTCTTCCTTACCATGGAAACGCTCTGCCGACTGAGCTAAGGAGGCGTGATCTCCCGGGCGGGCCCGGGAAGCCGAGGGAGCATCCTAGGCGAGGCCCTCCCGAACTCCCCAACCCGGTTCCGGACGGCCCCCTGCGACGGCCCCGCCACCCTTCGTGAACTGGCGGTTTCGCCCTCAACACGTGGTCGTCGGTGCCGACAGGCGCCAGGTGCGCATGAGCAGGATGGTGATCGAGGCGGGGCGCCACACGATCGCCCTGGACCTCCACCCCAAGCTGACGGTGATCACCGGCATCGGCGCGCTCGAGAGGGAGGGGCTGGCCGGCGAGCTGCTGGGCGCGCTGGGCGCCAGCCGGCCCGGTGTCCACGTCGAGCTGACCACCGACGACGGCCGCCACCTGGCCGTGTTCCGGCCGACCAACGGTCGGGCCCGCCTCGTCGACGTCGACCAGTCCCGGGACATCACCCCGCCCGAGGCCGACGGCGGCGTCGACCTCTACGCCCACCACGGCATCGACATGGCCAGCGCCCGCCGGGCCCTCAAGGTCACCCAGGCCGACCTGACCGCCCAGGCTCAGTCCGACACCGTCGTCCAGCGGCTGGCCGAGATCGACCAGACCGCCCTGTGGGCGGCGGCGGCCCGGGTCCGGGTCACCGACGAGACCCTGCAGGCCGAGTCGGCGGCGGCCGGCACCGCCCCCGAGGACGCCGAGATCATCGATCGCATCGAGCGGCGCCACGCCAAGCTCGAGGAGGCCCTCGAGAACCTGAACCGGACCAGCCGGCTGGCCCGCATCACCACCGCCGTCGGCGTCCTCGGCTGCATCCCGGCCGCCGTGCTGATGCCGGTCGCGGCCGTGCCCCTCGTCCTCATCACCGCCATCGCCCTGGGCGCCGCCTTCGTCTACCGGGCCCGGGCGGCCCGGGCCGAGGCCCAGGAGCGGGAGGCCCTCGACGCCGCCGGCGCCGAGTCCTACCTCGGCTTCCACGTGGCCCGCATCGACGGGCTGGTCTCGGGCGACCAGGCCCGCCGCCGGCTGCTCGCCGCCGCCGCGGACCACCGGCTGGCCGCGGCCCAGTGGTTCGAGCTGGCCGGCGACGTCAGCGTCGACTGGGCCATGGAGCACCACGCCGAGATCGCGGTGGCGGCCCGGCTCCGCACCGACGTCCGCAACCTGGGCGTGATGTCGTCGAGCGCCCCCGGCGACCACGACGACATGGCCGCCGACCTGGCCCACGCCCTCCTCGGCCGGATGGCCCGGGCTCGGACCCTCGGCGACCTGGGCGAGACCTTCCCCCTGATCGTCGACGAGCCCTTCACCGCCCTCGACCCCGGGCTCAAGCCGACCCTGCTCGAGCTGATGGCCCGCTCGGCCGGCAGCCCGCAGGTCGTGCTGCTCACCGCCGACGAGGAGGTCGCCTCCTGGGCCCGCCTCGAGGCCCTGACCGGCGAGCTCTCCGTCCTCGAGCCCACCCCCGACACCGAGACCGGCCCGCCGGCGGCGACCCGGGCGATCGCCGGCTGACCGGCCCCGAGCGGCCCCTGCCTACAGTCGGACCGATGGAGGTGCGGCTGGCCGACGTTGACGACGCCGAGGGGATCCGCGCCATCTACAACCGCGAGGTGCTGGAGGGGACGGCCACCTTCGACCTCCGGCCCCGCAGCGCCGAGGACCAGCGCCGCTGGCTGACCGACCGCTCCGGGGCCCACGCCGTGATGGTCGCCGTCGAGGACGGCGAGGTGATCGGCTTCGGCGCCCTGTCCGCCTACCGGGATCGGCCGGCCTACTCGACGACCGTCGAGGACTCGGTCTACGTGGCCCCCGGCCACCAGGGGAAGGGCGTCGGCCGGGCCGTCCTCGAGGCCCTGGTCGAGGCGGCCGAGCTGCGGGGCTTCCACACCGTGATCGGGCGCATCGCCGGCGGCAACGCCGCATCGGTCGCCCTCCACGAGCGCTGCGGCTTCACCGTCGTCGGCGTCGAGCGCGAGGTCGGCCGCAAGTTCCGCCGCTGGCTCGACGTCACCGTCGTCCAGCGCGTGCTGTCCTAGCGGGGCACCTGGCCGCCATCGGCGACGATGTCGGCGGCGCGGGTGTTGGCCCGCACCTGGGCCGCCGCGGCCTCGTCCCAGGCGGCACGGAGGTGGGCGATCTGGGTGGCGACGTCGGCGCCGGCCAGGACCGCCTCCTGGCTCGACCGGTGCTCGTCGTACTGCCGGCGGTGGCCACCGGCCCAGTCGGCCAGCCGGGCCTGGCCGGCGACCCGGGCGTCGAGGTTGGTGGTGATCGTCGCCCGCAGCCCGTCGAGCCGCTGGCCGACGGCATCGGCGCCGGCGAAGTCGAAGGCCACCGGCTCGGCGTGGGCGTGGACGGGCGGTCGGGGGGCGCAGCCATCCCTCCAGGACATGGGGTGATCTCCTTCAGCCCGTGGGGGTCGGGACGGGGCCGGGGCTCGGCGAGGGGGCGGGTCCGGGCGAGGGCGACGGCGGCTCGGTCGGGCCGGGCGTCGGCACCGGCCCGGGCTCGGGTCGTGGCCCCCAGCCCTCGCCCTGCAGGATGCGCTCGACGTCCGCCACGGCGGGCGGGCGACCGGCCGCCTGCTGCTCGTCGAGGTAGGCCTCGACCGCCGGGTGGTCGATCAGGATGCTGGCGGTCCAGTCGTCGTACTCCTCGAACAGCCACTCCCGCACCTCGGTCTGGGGCGACGGGCCGCCGTCGATCCGGTCGATCGCCTCCTGGGTCAGCGAGCGGACCAGCCCCTGGTCGTGGTCGGGCGCCAGCCCGAGGTGGCCGTCACCGGCGGAGCTGTCGTGGTCGACGACGGCGGTGTCGAGCCCGGCCTGCTCCCGCCACTCGATCAGGTCGTTCAGGCTGCCGCCGTCGGACGCCTCGTCGCCCAGCGCCGCCGGGCCCTGCAGCTCGTACCAGAACAGGGCGTCGTCACCGTTGTTGATCGTGATGGTGAGGTCGCGCACCCGGGGGCCGACCAGGGCGCCGTAGTGGTCGGTGTCGTCGGTGGGGGCCGAGGCCGGGATGGCGGGCTGGACCATCGTGTAGTCGACAGCGAAGCGGGAGGTCGGGTCCTCCATCTGCGTGAGCGCCCGGCTGATCACGTGGTTGCCGAGGCTGTGGGCGGTGATGGCGACCTGACCGTCGGGGTCCGCGGCGGCGATGGCGGTGAAGAGCGGGGCGAGGACGTCGCCGGTGGCCTTGGCGTTGCCCTCGGCGTCGCTGAAGTTGCCCCAGTCGCCGGGCGAGATCCCGAAGCTGTCGCCCTCCTCCCAGTCGATGACCAGCACCGTGGCGCCCTCGACGCCCTGCTGGTCGTAGAGGTCGGCCGTCTCCTCGCCCGCCCCCGTGGCGCTCGACGACGACGTCGTCCAGCCGTGGGCGACGATGTGCAGCGGGCCGCCGGTCCCGGCGATGCCGAGCTCCTCGACCAGGAGCTGCCACTCGAGCGGGTCCATGCCCTCGGGCCGCTCGTCGACCAGCAGGCGGACGACCCGGGTCTGCCCGTCGCTGCCGTCGCGCACCACCTCGAACAGGTGCGACCACTCCCCCGCAGCCACGGCGGCGGCGAGGCTGGGCGGGCCGGCGGTGTCGAGCTGGAGCTCGTTGCTGAAGATGATCGGGCCGCAGCCGGTCGACGGGCAGAACCGCTCGGTGCCCCGGAAGGCCTCGGCGACCCGGCCGACCCAGAGGTCGAGGTACGACAGCTCGTCGACGGCGGCGTCGATCGCAGCCACCACCCCGCCGTCGACCCGGCCGCCGTACGACGACGGCGTGGCGTTCCACTCCGCCACCACGCCGGCCAGCCCGGCCAGGGCGTCGTTGAGGTCCTGGTCGGCCGGGGTGAGGGCGGCGACGTACCGATCGAGCTCGTCCGGGTTGGCGCTGATCGGGCCGGGCGATGGGCTCACGATGCACCTCGTACCCTCTCGATGCACGCCGAAACCTGTCGCGATCTGGGCCGCGACCGCTCTCCGCTGCTAGAACGGGGCCGTGAAGGCCGTCATCATCTTCAACAGCCTCACCGGCACCACCGAGAAGGCCGCCCACCGCATCGCCAGCGAGCTCAAGGCCCTGCGGGTGGACGCCACCCCGGTGCCCATCGCCGAGGCCGATGCGGCCGCGGTCGCCGACGCCGACCTGGTCGTCGTGGGCACCTGGACCGACGGCATCGTCATCCTGGGCCAGAAGCCGGCGGGCAAGAAGAAGCTGCGGAACCTCCCGTCGCTGGCCGGCAAGAAGGCCGTCGTCTACTGCACCTACGCCGTCGACCCCGGCCACACCCTCGACAAGCTGGTCGCCGAGGTCGAGGCCAAGGGGGCCGACGTGATCGGCGGCTTCGCCCTGGCCCGCCACGACCTGGCCGCCGACGTGGCCGAGTTCGTCGACCGGCTGGCCCCCGAGCTGGCCGACGCCTGACGCACCGCCTGCGCCACCCGCAGGCTCGCCGGCGCCGGGCCACATGTGGCCCTACCCGGAGCGATCGACCGGGGGGACCCTGGGTCCATGAGGCTCCGGCGCTCCCGTCCCCCGGCCCCCGTCGACATCGCCGGTGCCACCGACCGCGGCCGCCGGCCCGAGAACCAGGACCGGTGGGCGGCCGGACCGCACTGGGCCGTCGTCTGCGACGGGGTCGGCGGGCACGCCGGTGGCGCCACCGCGGCCCGGACGGCTCGCGACGCCGTCGTCGCCCACCTCCACGGCCCGCCGCCCGCCACCGTCGCCGACGGTGAGCGCCGCCTGCGGGACGCCGCAGCGGCCGCCAACGGCGCCGTCGTGGCCGGGCGGGCCACCGACCCGGCCGCGGCCGACATGGCCACGACCCTCACCGCCGCGCTGGCCGTCACCGGCCGGCACCGGCGCTGGGTCGTCCTCCAGGTGGGCGACTCGCCGGCCTGGGTCGTGGGCCCGTCCGGGGCCCGCTCCGTCACCGCCGACCACAGCCTGGCCGGCGAGCTCGTCCGGGCCGGGGCGATCACGCCCGAGCAGGCCCTCGGCCACTCGGGCCGCCACGTCGTGACCCGGGCGCTCGGCCCGCTCGCCGCCGTCGAGCCCGAGCTCCACGTCGTCGACCTCGGGGGCGACGAGTCCCTCGTCCTGCTCTCCGACGGGCTCTCCGACGTGGCCCTGCCGGATGCGGCCGTGGCGCCCCTCGCCACCGGCGGCGCCGGCGCCGGGGCCCGGGCCCTCGTCGCCCTGGCCCTCGCCCGGGGCACGATGGACAACGTGACGGTCGTGGTGGCCCGGTGACGATCAGCCTCCGGGTCGACCCGGCGCCGTGGGTGGCCCGCTTCGAGCGGGACCACGTCGTGCGGCTCGGGCGGAGCCGGTCGGCCCACGTGCGGGGCGGCCACCCCCGCATCGGCGACCGTTGGACCGTCTCCACCGAGCACGCCGAGCGGCGCGGGGACGGCACCCCCTGGTCGACCGGCAACGTCAGCGCCCGCACCGGGCTGCTCCACGTCTACGAGCCCGGCTACGAGGAGGTCCCGCTCGAGCCCGGGCGCCCGTGGGTCCCGATCCGCCACCGCTGGGCCCTGGCCTTCGGCCCGCCCGAGCACCGCACCGTCGTCGTCTGCACCACCGACGACCATCGCGGCCCCGCCGTCGGCGCCGTGCCCGAGCCGGCCGACGACCCCGACCCGACCATGAGCCTCGACGAGACCGCGACCGTCGCCCTCACCGCCCTCGAGCGCGACGTCCTGCTCGCCTACTACTCCGACTTCGCCCTGCTCCCCCGGCCGGCCGTGCTCGCCCCTCGGGGCCACGACGAGGCCGCCCGGCGCCTGGGCCGCAGCCGCGACTCGGCCCGCAAGGCGGTCGAGCGGGTCAACGAGAAGATCGCCCGCAGCCCCGGGGCGCCGGCCGCCGCCACCGGTCGCAACGTCACCGCCGAGATCGGCCGGTGGCTGGCCCGGACCGGCGTGATCGACCCGCTCTGATCAGAGCGGGCCGACCAGCGGTCCGATTTCCATGGTGGGCCGGGAAGGATTCGAACCTTCGAAGGCTGTGCCGGCAGATTTACAGTCTGCTCCCTTTGGCCGCTCGGGCACCGACCCCTGGTGGAGGTCGCAGGTTAGCGCCGCACCCCCCGGGTGGAGCCAGCCGGTACCGTCTCGACCATGCCGAGCTTCGACGTCTCCTCCACGCTCGACCAGCAGGAGGTCCGCAACGCGGTCGACCAAGCCGCCCGCGAGATCGCCAACCGCTACGACTTCAAGGGCACCGGCTCCACGATCGAGCTGGGCGAGAACGAGATCAAGCTGGCCACCTCGAGCGAGGACAAGCTGCGGGCGCTGCGCCAGGTCCTCGAGGAGAAGCTGGTCAAGCGGCAGGTCTCGCTCAAGGGCCTCGACTACGGCAACGTCGAGGATGCCGCCGGCGGCACGGTCCGGCAGACGGCGAGCCTGGCCGCCGGGATCTCCTCCGACAAGGCCCGCGAGCTCAACAAGTTCATCAAGGGCCTCGGCCTCAAGGGCATCCAGTCGCAGGCCCAGGGCGACGAGCTGCGGGTCACGGGCAAGAAGCGCGACGACCTCCAGGGCGTGATCCAGGCCCTCAAGGAGGGCGACTTCGGCGTTCCCCTCAGCTTCGGCAACTTCCGCGACTGACGCGTCACCTCTCTCCGGTGTCCCGTTCGTAGAAGGGGCCGACCGACAACCCGGAGGGAGAGACATGAAGGCGATGAGGCGGATGGCGGCGGTGGCCGCGGCCGGAGCGATGGTGGTGGGGCTGCCCGGGTGCGAGCCCGCGGTGCCCTTCTTCACCGCCACGACGAGCGGGTACCAGGTGTCGAACGGCTACCGGCCGGTCGTCGGGGACTTCGACGGCGACGGCTGGGACGACATCATCTGGCAGGAGCCCGACCGGTGGGACGCCATGTGGGAGGGACGGCCCGACGGCCGCTTCGTCCACCTGGCCGCCCCGGCCCAGCTCGAGGGCTGGTACGAGGGCGTCGTCGGCGACTTCGGCGGGGACGCCACCGACGACGTGCTCTGGTACCGGAGCGACGGCGAGCCCAGCCCGATCTGGATCATGCAGGCAGGTGGCGGACGGGCCGAGGCCACCACCGTCGTGCTCCCGGTCGACGCCGGCCTGGCGACCATCGAGGAGACCGAGGGCCACGACCGGCTCCTCGTCAGCGAGGGCAACGCCCGCTCGGCCGGCGTGTGGGACCCGGACTCCGGGACCGACGCCCTCACCCCGCTCGGCACCGGCGACCCGGTGGTGAGCGCCCCCGGCGACTTCGACGGCGACGGGCACGGCGACGTCTTCCTGCACCGGCCCGGCGCCCCGGCGGACGAGATCGCCTGGGGCGACGGCGAGGGCGGTTTCACCGTGCAGGCGACGACCAACATCGGCGGCGACTACGGGGTCTTCGTGCTCCAGGCCGACGGGCTCGACGGCGACGACCTCGCCTTCGTCGACGAGCGGGTCGGGAGGCCGTGGGCGCTCAACCTCTGGTTCAGCGAGGGCGACCGCACCTTCCGGCGCCAGGCGTTCACCCCGCTCCCGGACCGGGGGATCATCCGGGTCCACCGCAGCCACGGCGAGGGCTTCGACCGGCTGGTGAAGTACACCAACGGCGGCGCCTACTCGTGGGACTACGCCCCGAGCGGCGTGATCGTCTCGGCCCCGACCCCGCTGCCCGGACCGGGCACGGTGCCGGCCTACGTCGGCCGCTTCCACGACGGCTGGACCGACGACGCCCTCGTCTACGACGACTTCGGGGACTACCCGACCGAGACCTTCCTCCGCAGCCCGGACCGCTGACGGCGACTCGCCCGGGGCGTCCGCCCCCACCCGCCTACCGCCAGGCGCCGCCCCGCAGCCGGGCGACCCGGTCCTCGGTGGGCGGGTGGGTGCGGAACAGGCTGGCGAACTGCATCCGCCGGCCGGTCAGCGGGTTGACGATGAAGGCCTGGGCGTGGGCCGGGTCGACGTCCATCGGCACCTGCCGGGCCGACGCCTCGATCTTCTGGAGGGCCCGGGCGAGGGGCTCGCCGTCGCCGAGCAGCCGGGCTCCGCTGCGGTCGGCCTCGTACTCCCGGCTGCGGGAGAGGGCCAGCTGCAGGACGGTGGCCGCGATCGGGGCGAGCACGACCATGGCCAGCAGGCCGAGGACGTTGCCGCCGTCCCGGTCGCGGTCGCCACCGCCGACGCCCCCGAACATGGCGCCCCACATGGCGATGCGGGCCACGAAGGTGATGCCCATGGCCACCGCGGCGGCGACCGAGGAGATGAGGATGTCGCGGTTGCCGACGTGGCTGATCTCGTGGGCCAGCACGCCCCGCAGCTCGTCCCAGGTGAGGGTCCGGAGGATCCCCTCGGTCACGGCGACGGCGGCGTGCTCCGGGTTGCGGCCGGTGGCGAAGGCGTTGGGCTGGGCCGCCGGGCTGATGTACAGCTTCGGCATGGGCATGCCGGCCCGCTGGGCCAGGTCCCGGACGATGGCGTGGAGCTCGGGCGCCTCGGCCTCCGAGACCGGCCGGGCCCGGGCCGCCTTGATGGCGATCCTGTCGCTGAACCAGTAGGACCCGCCCACGAAGGCCAGGCCCAGCAGCAGCCCGATCACCGCGCCGCTCGTGCCGAAGGCCGACCCGATGAGGACCATCAGCCCGCCCAGGGCGGCCAGCAGGGCGGTGGTCTTGAGGGTGTTGCGCATGCTCCGGACGCTAGGGACGGCAGCGAAAATCCGGTTCAGGAACGCGTGTCAGATCGGTCGCAACCGGCGGATGATCCGACGCCGGCGATCGGGCTCGGCGTCGGGGTCGGGCGCCTCGCGGACGAGGTAGCCGTTCCGGGGGGCCCGCTCGATCACGAGGTGGCCCTCGACCGCCCGGCCGAGGGCGTCGAGGTGCGCCGGGAGGGCGGCGCTGGTCACCGCCGGGCCGTCGCAGGGGCCGAACAGGTCGAGCAGCTGGTCGGTCCGGACCGCCCGCCCGGGGCGGAGCAGCAGGGCCCGGAGGATCAGGATCTGGGCCATCGGCAGGACGAGGATCTCCTCGCCGATGCGGACCCGCAGCCGGCGGGGGTCGAGCGAGACGGCGCCCAGCTCGAGCCGGTCGACGTCCATCCGCTCCAGGGCGGCGGAGTCGTCGACGAGGCGGGTCACCCGCGCTGCCAGCTCGTCGAGGTGGACCGGCTTGGCCACGTAGTCGTCGGCACCGGCCCGCAGGCCCTCGACCCGGTCGTCCTGGTCGGCCACGGCCGAGACCAACACGATCGGCGGGTGGGTGGCGCGGTGGTCGATCTCCCGGACGAAGTCGAGGACGTCGCCGTCGGGCAGGAGCCGATCGAGCACGAGGCAGGCGTAGGCCGCCCGCCGATCGTGCTCGCGCGCGGCGGCGACCGAGCCGACCACGTCGACGGCCAGGTACTCCGCCTCCAGCCGTCGGGCGTAGGCGCCGGCGAGGCGGGTGTCGTCCTCGGCGAGCAGGATGCGGGGCCGGGGCTGGGAATCGGGCGCAGGAGCGGTCATGTGGGTCGGGCCGGACGCGGTGCGGCGCGTCCGACGCTCTCCCCTTGCCCGCAACAGCCCTTCGGTTCGCGACGACGGCGAGATTTCCGAAGGTACGTCGATTTCCGACGCCCTTCCGACGGCGACTGGCGCGTCCGGCTAGTGTGCCCGTGGGCCGGTGGAGGAGGGCCGTTGGTGCAAGCGATCGCGGGGCACGAGGAGTTCGTCGCTCTCTACGAGGCCGAGGTCGACGTGCTCTACGGCTTCTTCGCGCGCCGGGTCAGCCCGTCGCTGGCCGAGGAGCTGACCGCCGAGACCTTCGCCTCGGCCTTCGCCTCGCTCGACCACCACGACCCGGCCCTCGGCACCCACCCGGCCTGGCTGATGGGCATCGCCCTCAACGTGCTCCGCCACCACTACCGGAGCGAGCGGCGCCGGATGGGCGCGGTCGGGCGCCTGGGCGGCCACGTCCCCCGCCCGGCCGACGACGAGACCGGGTTCGACGAGGACGCCGTGCTGGGCCGGATCGTCGCCTCCGACGACTGGCGGGGCGTGATCGAGGTCCTCGACGGGCTGCCCTCGGCCGACCGCGACACGCTCCTCCTCTACGCTGTTGCCGGGTTGAGCTACGCCGAGATCGCCACCCTCCTCGACGTCCCCGGGGGCACCGTCCGCTCCCGGATCAACCGAGCCCGGACCCGTCTCGACGACGCCCTGGCCCGCACCCACCCCCGCCTCGCCGCCCCCGCCTAGGGCGAGGCTCCTCGCCGAGCCGAGCCCCCGACCCGAGGGGCTGCTCCTCGCCGGTGCCGTCACCACGGCCCGGCGCGACGACGGCGATCACGCCTCGTCGGCCTGCGACCTGGCTTCGGCGCGATCGCGGATCTCCTCGACGACGCCGGGGTCGGCGAGGGTGGTGGTGTCGCCGAGCTCGCGGCCCTCGGCCACGTCGCGGAGGAGGCGGCGCATGATCTTGCCGGACCGGGTCTTGGGCAGGTCGTCGGTGAAGATGATCGTCTTGGGCCGGCCGATCTTGCCGATCTTGTTGGCCACGTGCTCCCGCAGCTCCTGGCCCACCTCGTCGGAGGCCTCGGCGCTCCCCCGGAGGGTCACGAAGGCGTCGATGGCCTGGCCGGTGGTGTCGTCCTTGGCCCCGACGACGGCCGCCTCGGCCACCTTGGGGTTGTCGACCAGCGCGGACTCGACCTCGGTGGTCGAGATGCGGTGGCCGCTGACGTTCATCACGTCGTCGACCCGGCCCAGCACCCACAGGTAGCCGTCGTCGTCGAGCTTGGCCCCGTCGCCGGCGAAGTACCGGCCCTCGAAGCGCGACCAGTACGTCTCGCGGTAGCGCTCGGGATCGCCGTAGATCCCCCGCAGCATCGACGGCCACGGCCGGGTGAGCGTGAGGTAGCCACCGCCTCTGGGCACGACCTCGCCGTCGTTGTCGACCAGCTCGGCGCCGATGCCGGGCAGCGGGAAGGTGGCCGAGCCGGGCTTGGTGGTGGTGGCGCCCGGGAGGGGCGAGATCATGATCGCCCCGGTCTCGGTCTGCCACCAGGTGTCGACGATCGGGCAGCGCTCGCCGCCGATGTTGACGTGGTACCAGACCCACGCCTCGGGGTTGATCGGCTCGCCCACCGATCCGAGGACGCGCAGCGACGAGAGGTCGTGCTTCTGCGGCTCCTCGACGCCCCACTTCATGAAGGTCCGGATGGCCGTCGGGGCGGTGTAGAGGATCGTGACGCCGTACTTCTCGACGATGTCCCAGAAGCGGTCGCGGCCCGGCGTGTCCGGCGTGCCCTCGTACATCACCGACGTGGCCCCGTTGGCCAGCGGTCCGTAGACGATGTAGCTGTGGCCGGTGACCCAGCCGACGTCGGCCGTGCACCAGTAGACGTCGGTCTCGGGGTGGAGGTCGAAGACGTACTTGTGCGTGAACGCGGCCTGGGTGAGGTAGCCGCCGCTGGTGTGCATGATCCCCTTGGGCTTGCCCGTCGTGCCCGACGTGTAGAGCAGGAAGAGGAGGTCCTCGCTGTCCATGGGCTCGGCCGGGCACTCGGCGTCGGCCGCCTCCATCAGCTCGTGGTACCAGTGGTCGCGGCCCTCGGTCATCGCCGTCTCGACGTCGCCGCCGCTCTTGCCGATCCGGTCGACCACCACGACCGCCTCGACGCTGGACGTGTCGGCCAGGGCCACGTCGACCGTCGGCTTGAGCAGCCCGGGCTGGCCGCGGCGCCAGCCACCGTCGGCGGTGACGACGACCTTGCACTCGGCATCGTTGATGCGGTCGCTCAGCGAGTCGGCGCTGAACCCACCGAACACCACCGAGTGGGGGGCGCCGATCCGGGCGCAGGCCAGCACCGCCACCGGCAGCTCGGGGATCATCGGCATGTAGATGGCGACCCGGTCGCCCTTCTCGACGCCCAGCCCCTTGAGCACGTTGGCGAAGCGCTGCACCTCGGCCAGCAGGTCGGCGTAGGTGATGGTGCGGGTGTCGCCCGGCTCGCCCTCCCAGTGGAAGGCGACCCGGTCGCCGTTGCCGGCCGTGACGTGGCGGTCGAGGCAGTTCTCGCTCACGTTGAGCTGCCCGCCGACGAACCACTTGGCGAAGGGCAGGTCCCACTCGAGGATCGTGTCCCAGTCCCGCTGCCAGGTGAGCAGGTCGGCCGCCTGACGGGCCCAGAACCCCTCGTAGTCCTCGCCGGCCTCGTCGTAGATGCCGGCGTCACGGACGAGGGCGTCGGCCTTGAACCCGTCGGGCGGCGGGAAGGTGCGGTCCTCGAGGAGGTAGTCCTCGATGGTCGCGCCGCTGTCCTTCGCCTCGCTCATGGGGAGCCTCCGAGCTCGTGGGGGGTGCCGCCGGTCACCCTACCCACGAGCTCTCGGGCACGACCTCCGTCAGAACGTGACGTCGAGGGCGTTGAGGGTCAGGGTCTTGCCGTTCAGGGCCGCGAACGGGGCGACGCAACCGGAGGCCTGGATGCCGCCCGAGCCGCTCACGACGGCGTTGCCGGCGATCGCCGGTGCGGTCACCGTGCCGCTGAACGACCCGGCCAGGCTGAGCACCGCGCCCACCGTCGCCAGCCGCACGCCGGCGCAGAGCGGCGAGCTCAGGTTCGGGTTGCAGGTCCCGTCGTCGGGATAGATGTTCCCGATGGTCGAGGAGAAGCTCCCCGTCGACACGGTCCCGGCACCGGTGTTGACGGAGCCCGACGCCGTCGCGGTGATCCCCCGGAGGAAGTAGATCCCCGACGAGTAGCTGAAGGCGGCGTTGTTGATCGAGAGGGTGGTGGTGGCGCCGTGGGGCGAGGTGCCGCCGGAGGTCACCACGTCGAGCGACAGGATCCCGGATCCCGAGCAGGGGTTGCCGCCGCCCCCTCCCCCGCCGCCACCGCTGCCCAGGTCGACGACGAGCGCCGGGGTCAGGTTGACGCTGAGCGTCCCGCTGTTGACCGTGCCCGGCGTGGCCGCGCCCGGCACCGCGGTGGCGAACAGCAGGGCGAGCCCTGCACCGCCCGCGGCAAGGGCCTTCGAGATCCGTCGCATCGTCATCCTCCATGGGGTCAGGTGATGGCGGCACCATGACCGACGACGGGTTGCGGTCGGGTCGCGCCGGGAGCGAAGGGCGACCGCGCCCCCGGACGCGGAACGGCGCCGGGGTGACGAGCACCCCGGCGCCGATCCACTCGTTGTGACGAAGGGTCAGACGAAGGTGACGTCCATGTTGGAGATCGTCATCGTCTTGCCGTTGAGGGCCGAGAACGGGGCGAGGCAGCCGGCGGCCTGGATGCCACCGGAGCCGCTCACCACGGCCGTGCCGACCACGTTCGGGGTCATGCCCGTGGCGCCGGCCGGGAACGTCCCGCTCAGGCTGAGCGGCACCGTCGTGCTGAGCCGGACGGCCGTGCAGAGCGGCGACGTGGACGGGGTGCAGCTGCCCGACGAGGTCTCGGGGTAGATGTTGCCGTTGGACGACGAGAAGTTGCCGGTGCTGACGTTGTCGGCACCCGCGTTGTCGACCAGGCCCGTGCTGTTGCTGGCCGAGGCGGTGATGTTGTCCAGGAAGTAGGTGGCGCCGCCGTAGGTGAAGGCGCCGTCGTTGATCGTCAGGGTCGTGGCCACGCCGTAGGTCCCGGGACCGCCGGAGCTGGTCGCCGAGAGCGACAGCGCCGAGGGGAGCCCGGGACACGGGCCCGTGCCGGGGGCGAGGTTGACGTTGAGGGCCGGGGTGAGGTTGACGCTCAGGGTCCCGCTGTTGACCGTGCCGGTGCTGGCCGAGCTGGGCGTGGCCATGAAGACCATCAGGGCCAGTCCGGACAGCACAGCGACGAGCGGCTTGGAGATGCGACGCATCGTGGTTCCTTCTTTCACATGGGTTGGGGGGTGTGCCCTCGCCGGCTGCCGACGGAGATGGGGGCTCCGTGGCGCTGCAACCGCGAGGTCACGTTCGGCACAGTGACGGAGCGGTTGTTGCGGTCGGCTCGCGCTGGTGGCGATGGCACCGGCCGCCCCGACGGCGCGGGGGGCCGGCCGGGTATGGGCCCCGCGCCGTGCGGGGCGGGGCACTTCGTCGACGGTGTCGATCGGTCGGCGAGGAGCCGACCCGGGATCAGTCCTCCGGGTTGGGGAGGTCCTGAGCCCGCTCGAAGAAGTCGTCGTGGCCGATCAGCCGGGCGTAGAGGTGCGACCGGTTGCCGGTCTTCTGGAGCAGGACGATGCCCTCCTGGCGCTCGGTCGACGACGGGGCCCGGCCGAGGATCTCGGCATAGGCGGAGTCGACGAACACCCCGAGCGGCTCGCTCAGGTTCGCCAGCGTCAGCACCAGCGCCCGCCGGGACACGCCCGAGTTCAGCTGGTACATCCAGTAGGACCGCCCATCCGGATCGGCCGCACGGCCGAGGATGCGCTCGTACACCCGGTTGATGAAGCCCTCGTTGGTCCCACCCGCCAGCGTCCGGAACTCCGACGAGGCGGCCAGGTCGGCCAGGAGGACGTCGAAGCGGCCGGTCTTCAGGCGGTTGCCCCAGAACTCCCGGGCGGCCGGCTCGGCCGGACGCTCCAGCATGATCTGGTAGGCGTCGTCGACGATGATCTTGCGAGCCTCCAGCGAGATCGAGATCTCACGGGCGAAGCTCTCCCGGCTCATGCCGTCGTCGAGGCGATCGACCCAGTACTCGTAGCCGGCCGGTCCGGGGCAGCGCCGGAGCAGCTCGAGGTAGACGAGCCGGACGGCGGCGCCGTTGCCGGGATCGGTGAACTCGTCGCAATCCGTGGCGGGCCCGACGGTCAGCGGGAACACCGCCGAGACGGTCGACGGGGCCGACGCCCCGAGGAAGGAGCGGGCCGTGAGGCTGTGCTGGCCCTCGTCCAGCTGGACCGTCGACACGGCCTGGCCACCGGTCACCGGCACCACGTCGATGACGTCGTCACCGTCGTAGAACCGCACCGTGCCGCTGGCGCTGCTCGGGAAGACCGAGGCCGTCAGGGTCACGTCCTGGCCGGCGCGGGCCGGGTCGGCCGCATCGACGGCCAGGGCCGTCCCTGCCACCGTCACCGGGCTGTAGGTGATGGGATCGCCGAGCGGCTCGCAGGTGATCTCGAGCGGGGAGCCCAGGGTGCTCGTCGAGCTGAGCGTGACCCGCTCGAGCGTCGGCACGATGGTCGAGCCCAGCTCGCCGGCGACGGTGAGCGAGGCCTCCTCGTCCTCGAGGGCCACGTTCAGGTCCGTGGTGGTCTCGAAGAAGGGGAACTCGTTCGGCGTGATCGTCATGTCGCTGGCCGAGCCCGAACCCTCCGGACCGATGTCCATCGAGATGGACAGGCCGGTGCCCAGGTTCTTGACCAGGTCGAAGCCGTAGTAGGTCAGCGAGTCGAGGCTGCCGACGATGTCGAGGCTGAAGTCGCCGAAGCCCACGCTGGAGCCGGAGCGAGCCACCGACGGGAGCTTGCCCGACGAGTTGAGCTGCGCCGTGAACCGGCGGTTCTCGAACAGCACCGGCATCTCGCACAGGTACGGCGTGCCGATGGGCTCGATCACCGTGATCGGGGTGGTCGTCGAGCTCGGGGTGAACTGCGAGTTGCCCGAGTACGAGACCGTCAGCTGGTGGGTGCCGGGACCGACCCAGCCCGGGAGCGGGATCTGGACGGCGTTGTTGCCGTAGTCCGACTCGATCGGGGCCGACATCTGGTTCGGCTTGGTGAGGTCACCGGGGGTGGTGGCGAAGAAGGGGATCTTCTGGCCGTCGATGGCCACCGTGATGGTGCCCGAGGGGTAGTTGGCGAAGCCGACGAGCGGGCCGACGTACACGCGGGTCCCGATCGTGCCGTACTGGCGGACCGGCTCGGGCCGCACCGTGGCGAAGTCGGCGTCCAGGGCGGTGATGCTCGGGATCAGGCCGGCACGGTAGAGGTGCGTCCGCCCCGTCGTGCTCGACAACGTCTTGACGATGTCGCCGGTGCCAGGGTTGACCTCGACCACGTCGAAGGTGATGTCGAGATCGCCGGGCACCGTCTCGGGGAAGCCGACGTTCGGGAACGACAGGCGGACCTCGTGGTCCAGCGGGGCGCCGGCGGCGAGCGCCCGGCCCAGCTCCGGGCCGAGCGAGCCGGCGAGCGTGGTCGTCGGCTGGGCCGGGACGGTCGCCAGCGTGACCGGCTCCCAGTCGTTCCCGTCCTTGACCTCGAGGAGGACGTCGGCGGGGTCGAGGCGGTCGAACGACGAGCCCGTGACGCTGTAGCGCTTGATCGTCACATCGACGCGGACGTTGTTGATGTCCCGGCCCACCGACGGGTTGTCGACGTCGACGTCGAACGGGATGGGATCGCCCCCGACGGTGAAGTAGGGCGGGATCTCGGTCTCGACGACCGGGTCGGCCTGGACGGTCACCGTGACCGGCGCCGACGTCGATGGGAGGTAGACGCTGTCACCGCTGTAGCGGGCGGTGATCTGGTGATCGCCGAGGGTCAGGCTCGACGTCGTCAGGACGGCTTGGCCGTCGGCCACGGCGGCCGTGCCGATGACCGTGTCCCCATCGGAGAACTTCACCGTGCCGGTGCGGGCGTCGGTGACCTCGGCGTCGTTCGAGGCGACGGTGGCGGTCAGCTCGACCTCCTCGCCCAGGCTGATCGGGGTCGAGGGGTCGGCCGTCAGCGTCGTCACGGTCTCCGTGTCGCCGCCGAAGATCTCCGGCAGGTCGCCACCGAGGGTCAGCGCCAGCGAGTGGCCGGAACCGGCCAGGATCGGGTTCAGCCGCTCGACGATCAGCTCCGAGCAGGTGGCCGTCTCCTGGACGGCGGGGATGGTGAAGTTGGCATCGGCCACCGACACCGTCTTCGTGCCCGCCCGGTCGTAGGCAGACGTGGTCGTCATGTCCAGGTTGACCGGCGAGGCGACGCAGTCGGCGATGAGGGCGGCCTCGGGGACCTCGATGTGGAGGTCGACCTTGAGCGACGTCTGGAGGCTGAGCTCCTCGGCGTTGAACTGGCCGGTGGTCGAACCCGGCGTCACCGGCGAGAACGAGGCCGTGACCCGGGCGTTGAACGGCAGGCCTTCGATGGGCTGCTCGAAGTAGATGTCCGGGGTGTCGAGGTCGGCACCGGTGATGAGGCCGGTCCCGTCGTCGATGGTTCCGGTCAGCGTCGTCGGCGTCTCCAGCTCGTAGGCCTCCTCGGCATCGCGGATCTGGAGGATGCCGGAGCCGGCCTCCATCTCCAGCTCGAGAGGCTGGGGCGCCGCGCCCGCCGGCAGGGGCGCGACCGCGACCCCACCCGCTACGACGAAGACACCGGTGAGCCCGGTGAGTGCGGCGACGAGGATCGCCAAAGGTCGTCTCATCATGGTCGAAGTAACCCCCTGGGTCGGTCGAGACACAGCCGCCAATCGCGCCGACCGGCGCGTGACCCGGGCCACTATGCGGAAGCGTCACTTGCCGTTCGTGCGCGGTGTCCGGCCGTGCCGGATCTCATGCGTGCGCACGGCATCCCTGGTCGGAGATGCGAAGAGCCCCCGGGCGGACCCGGGGGCTCTCCGTCTGCGTGTCAGGGGCTCAGCGGCGGGTGCCGCAACCCTCGACCTCTACGCCACGTTGAAGATCTCCGTGTAGCGCTGGTCGCCCGAGTAGCGGGCGCAGGCCGTGCAGAGGCTCACGTTGAGGCCACCGACGCTGATCGGGGCCAGGCTGAGCGAGGGCACGAACACGTTGTCGCTGAACCGCTCCATCGAGATGCGAGCGATCGGCGCCATGGCCGAGGCGGACTGGGCCGCCACCGCCGAGGCGTGGACGTTCGCATAGATCCGGCTGAAGGAGCCGAGCGTGGCCGCACCGGCGTCGTAGGCCGGGCCCCACAGCGACGAGCCCGTGCGGACCTCCGTCACCAGCTTCGTCCCGCTCAGCGAGCCCTGGAAGATGGCGACCGGGTCGAACGGATCGCTGTTGTGGCTGATCACCAGCTGGATCGACGGGAGCCCGACGAGGGGCCGGCCGCCCGTGCCGGTCGGCGTGACCGTCGGCTTGGAGAAGGTGTTCAGGTCCAGGAACCAGCCGTTGTCGGCGTACAGCGCCCTGTCGGCCGGGTTGAGCAACAGGGCCTCGATCTGCGGGCCGTTGATGTTGCCGCCGCCGTACTGGCCACCGAGCATCTGGTCGATGGCGTTCAGGTACTGCGCCACCACGTTCGGGTGGATCGAGGCGATGATCTCGCCCCGGTTGGCCAGGAGCGTGTTGACGTTGCTGGTGACGCCGGCGTCGGGCGTGTCGCCGACCGGGAAGTTGAAGGCCACGCCCGGCACCACGACGCCGTTGGTGGCGTTGAGGTTGGCCGTGACGATCAGGCCGTGATCGTCCGTCCGGATCTGGTTGAACGTGATGCCGAAGCTGGACAGCGTGTTGATGACCGGCAGGACGTGCTGGTTCCACAGGTCGTTGATCAGGTCCTGGGCCTGCGCGTTGAGCTCGTTCTCGATGTTGTCGGCGATCGAGTTGCTGCCACCGCTGCTGAAGATGCTGTCGAAGAAGTCGTCGATCAGCCACCACCAGCAGACACCGCTGTAGTCGACGGCGGGATCGTCGTCCCACCACGCCGTGATCGGGTTGAGCTGGAGCGGGGCGCCCGGGAGGAGGGACGTGTTGATCTTGGCGCTGGCGTCGATCGTGGCATCGTCGGGCCGGACCCAGATGCTGCAGTCGGCGAAGGGCCAGACCGGATCCTTGATGTAGCGGATCTCGATGTCCTGGAGGTCGGCGTGGACCTTGAGGCCGCCCTGCGGGTAGCCCGCCACGCCGGCGTTGACGAAGTCGAAGCCGAGCTCGACGTTCGACGTGACGTGCGTGCTCTTCGGGGTGCCCGCCGGGCTGTTGGCGATGGCGCCGTTGTAGATCATCTGGTTGGCGAAGGGCTGGATCTCGTTCTCGATCAGCTCCAGCGCCGGGCCGAGGATCGCGTTCTCGTCGACGCGGATGCCCACGCCGTCGGTGGTGGTGAGCGGCGCGTTGGCCGCGGCCGCCGGGTTGGCGCCGACCATGGGGGCGACGGCGACCACCAGGGACACCGCAGCGGTGGCAAGTGCCGCCCGCCGCCCGCGGCGACGTGGGGATGAGGTTGGGGACATGTGGCCTCAGTTGTTGGGTCGCGAGGGGTCCAGGGACGCCTCTTGAGTGTGACGGGCGTCATGCAACCCGACGCAACATTGCGGTTCGTGCGCGATTGCGGCATTTGTGTTTGCAGTCGCGTCATTCGTGACGATCTCGTGCCGGACGCGACGAAGCCCCCGGCCGGAGCCGGGGGCTTCGTTCGGAGCGGTGCGCGTGCCAGGGGGTTCGGGCACCCTCCCGCTCAGCTGCGCTCAGCGGCTAGGCGACGTTGAACGTCTCGGTGTAGCGCTGGTCGCCCGAGTAGCGGCCGCAGGCCGTGCACAGGCTGACGTTGAGGCCACCGATGCTGATCGGGGCCAGGCTGAGCGAGGGCACGAACACGTTGTCGCTGAACCGCTCCGCCGAGATGCGGGCGATCGGCGCCATGGCCGAGGCGGACTGGGCCGCCACCGCCGAGGCGTGGACGTTGGCGTACGTGCGGGTCCACGAGCCGAGCGTGGCCGTGTTGGCGTCGTAGGCCGGACCCCACAGGCTCGACGAGGGACGCACCTCGGTCACCAGCTTGATGCCGCTGAACGAGCCCTCGAAGATGGCCACCGGGTCGAACGGATCGCTGTTGTGGCTGATCACCAGCTGGATCGACGACATCCCCACCAGCGGAGCCCCGCCGGTGCCCGTCGGCGTGACGGCCGGCTTGGCGAAGGAGTTGAGGTCGAGGAACCAGCCGTTGTCGGCGTACAGCGCCCGGTCGGCCGGGTTGAGGAGCAGGGCCTCGATCTGCGGGCCGTTGATGTTGCCGCCGCCGTACTGGCCACCGAGCATCTGGTCGATGGCGTTCAGGTACTGGGCGACCACGTTCGGGTGGATCGAGGCGATGATCTCGCCGCGGTTCGCCAGCAGCGTGTTGACGTTGCTGGTGGCACCCGAGTCGGGCGTGTCGCCGACCGGGAAGTTGAAGGCCACGCCGGGCACCACGACGCCGTTGGAGGCGTTGATGTTGGCCGTGACGATCAGGCCGTGGTCATCGGTCCGGATCTGGTTGAAGGTCACCCCGAAGCTGCTGAGGGTGTTCACGATCGGCGTCACGTGGTCGTTCCACAGATCGTTGATCAGGTCCTGGGCCTCGCCGTTGAGCTCGGCCTCGAGCTGCTGGGCGACGGTCGTGCCGCTGCCCCACAGGCCGTCCCACCACTCGTCGATGAGGTAGCCGGTGCAGAGCCAGTTGCCCTTCTCACGGGTGATGGCCGGATCCTCGTCCCAGTAGGCGGTGATCGGGTTCATCTGGAGCGGGGCGGCCGGCAGCAGGGCGGCGTTGACCTTGGCGCTGGCGTCGATGTAGCCGTTGTCCGGGTTGACCCGGAACTGGCACTCCGGCTGCCACCACTCGCCATAGCGGTAGAAGCGCATCATGATGTTCTGCAGGTCGGCGTGGACCTTGAGCCCACCCTGCGGGTAGCCCGACACACCGGCGTTGACGAAGTCGAACGACAGCTCCAGGTTGGCGCTGCCCTGGACCCAGTCGGGATCGTCCATGACCGAGTTGGCCAGGGCACCCTCGTAGATCTTCTGGTTGACGTACGGCTGCATGGCGTCCTCGATCAGCTCGAGGGCCGGGCCGAGGATCGCGTTCTCGTCGATGCGGACGCCGAGACCGTCGGTGGTGGTGAGCGGGGCGTTGACGGCAGCCGCCGGGTTGGCTCCGATCATCGGCGCGACGGCGGCGTTGCGGGAGACCCCCGCCGGGGCGAGGGCCGTGCGCCGCCAACGGCGGCGCGGGGTGGACGCATGGGACATGGGTGCCTCGTGGTGTCGGGGAAGCGGTAGCAAGTCGACGCCCCCGAGGGGTGGCCGACCGAGGCATGAGACACCATGCAACCTTGCCGAATGTGCGCGACGTCACAGCCAGCGACGGGACCCTCCGGACCCTCCGCACGCATCGCTCGCAGCGTCCCGATCGGCCGCCACGACCTGGATCAGGTAGCCCGTCCCGCCCGTCCAGACGATGTCGACGGCGCCGGCCAGCTTGGCCCGCAGGCGCGTGATCTGCGACGGCACCGGGTTGGAGAACATGTCGGTGCGCTCGTCCCAGCAGTGCTCGAGCAGCTCCTCGGGCGAGACCACGCGGTGGCGGTGGGCGACGAGGTGGTCGAGCACACACATCTGCCGTGCCGTCAGGTCGAGCGGCGCGCCGTCGAGCTTGACCTCACGGCGGATGCGATCGATCAGCACCCGGCCGAGCCGCACCCGCGACGGCTCGTCGGTCCGGCGGAGCATCGCCTTGCACAGCCGCAGCGCCAGCTCCTCGGTGCTCACCGGTGAGGTCAGGCAGTCGTCGACGCCGCTCAGGAGGAGGTCGAGCCGCTCGGCCGGCGCCGGGCCCGCGGTGAGGGCGACGACCGCGACGTGGTCACCGATCTCCCGGGCCAGCACCATGCCGTCGCCGTCGGCCAGGCGCCGGCGCACGACGAGGGCGTCGTAGGACACTTCGGAGAGGGCCTTGGTCCCGGCGCGGACGGTGCGCACACCGTCGACCGCCAACCCGAGCCGGCGCAGCCAACGGACGTGCTCGCGGAGGGATGCGGGCTCGTCCTCGACGACGAGGACACGCACGCCGTCAGCCCTCGGCCTCCGTCAGGCGGTACCCCTCGCCCCTGACGCAACGGATCTCGACCGCACCACGCAGGGCCCGCCGCAACCGGGTCACCTGGGTGCGCACTGCACACGACGTCTGCTCCTGATGGCTGTCCCAACACGTCTCGACGAGCGCTCGGACCGGGACGGCTCGACCCGGCTCGACGGCCAGCCGTACGAGGATCTGGTACTGGGTCGGGCTCAACGGGACCTCGTCCCCGTCGACCAGGACGGTCCGGCGGTCCTGGTCGATGGCGATGCGCCCGACCTCGACCCGCCTCACCTCCCGGCGGTGCTCCGGCGCAGCCACCGGCGTCGCCAGGCGACGGACCCGGGCGACCAGCTCGCTCGGCGGCACGTGCGGCGGGACCACGTCGTCGGCGCCGGCCTCGAGGATGCCGACCCGTTCACGGTCCGAGCCGTCGCTCGCCACGACGAGCATCCGAGGGGCGCCCTCGGTGCAGTACAGCTCGTCGACGAGCGTGAGGGCATCGCCGTCGGGCGCTCGTCGGTCGAGCACGAGGCAACCCACCCCGGCGGCCACCGCAGCGCGGGCCGCCTGGATGGTGCCGACGGCGATGGCCCGCAACCCGGCTGCGGCGAGCGAGGCGGTGCGGGCCGCCCGGGCGGCGGCGTGGCCCGAGAGGACGACGACCGTCGGTGCCGGTGCCGTGGACGGGACCGGGTGACGGCCGAACAGGGCACCGGCGAGGATCGCATCGGGTTGGGCCACGAGGGCAGGTTGCAGCCTCACGGTGACTGGTGGTGGTGCGGCGGCGGGAGCGGCGAAGGTTGTCACGCGAGACCTCCGATGGGGTCGACAACCGTTGGGGGTGCCGCCGAAGGGAACACATCGAACCTTGCCATCCGTGCGCGGTCACACCGGGCGGGCGCACGCTTCGTCGAACGTCACCCGAAGGATCACCCCTCCGCCACCGCCCCGCCACGGACCGTCCCCGG
Source organism: Iamia sp. (assembly GCA_052038315.1). Classification (GTDB taxonomy): domain Bacteria; phylum Actinomycetota; class Acidimicrobiia; order Acidimicrobiales; family Iamiaceae; genus Iamia. The sequence goes on along the minus strand of JBQGCF010000231.1, from coordinate 26,675 downwards.
TGAGCGCCACGGCCGATCGGCCGGTCGGCGCGCCGCCGTTCGGACGGCCGTGACACGCAGCAGCCCGCACCCTCTGGGGAAGGTGCGGGCTGCCGGCGCACGGGTCCTGCCGCCGAGCCGGGGGGTGGCGGCGGCAGTGACCCTTCGTCCCGGGCAGAACCGCGCTCCCCGGTGGGAGGGAGCATGTGCGGCGCCGGGGTGAGGGGAACCCTCGGGCGCCACCATGGCGCATCCCACCTTGCCATCCGTGCGCGATGCGAGCGCCGTCTGCCAGACGCCCGACACCGCCGCCTTCAGCGGTCGAGCACCGCCGCGCCGCGCCTCGTGGCGTGGACGACCGCCTCGTCCTCGGCGTCGACCGCCTCCTCCACCGCCGGGTCGGCCTCGACGACACGGGCGTCGGGCAGGCGGAGGCTGGCGACGAAGCCGCCCTCCGGCCGGTTGGCCAGCACGAGCCGGCCGCCGTGCATCTCGGCGACCCATCCGCAGATGTTGAGCCCCAGCCCCGCCCCCTTCTGGTTCACGTTCAGGGTCGTGTCGTAGTGGAGCTCGGCCAAGCGCGCCTCCGGGACGCCGGGGCCGTCGTCGCGGACCGACACGCCGGAGGCGTCGACCCGCACCCGGATGACGCCCGGGCCCCCGTGGTACGCGTGGCGGGCCGCGTTGCGCACCAGGTTGCTGACCGCCCGCCGCAGCAGCCGTCCGCTGCCGACGACGGTGACCGGCCGCAGGTCGAGGACGACCGTGCAGTCGTCGGTGGCGGCCGTGCGGGTGGCGTCGGCGGCGACGTCGTCGAGGGCGACCACGTCACGGGGCAGCGCCGTCGCCCCCGTCATCACCCGCGCCGTCTCGAGCAGGTCGCCGATCAGCTCGTCGACGTCCTCGACCAGCGTCGCCGCCTCGTCGAGGGCGGCCTTGGGGTCCGAGACGCCGGCGAGGCCCTCGTCGACGGCGACGAGGGCGCGGCTCAGCGGGTTGCGGATCTCGTGGACCACCGCCCGCATGAGGTGGTCCTCCTGCTGGAACAGCGACTCCATGATCCGGGTGCTCCGGCGGGACACGACGACGGCCAGCACGGCCATCAGCAGGAACACGACGGCGTGGATGGCGAGCAGCCGGGCCAGGAGGCTGGCCGCCGTGCTGGCGTGCGACGGGATGACCCCCACGAGCACGGTGCCGTCGCCGTCGGCGCCGACCTGGGGCACGACCCGCAGGGTGGAGGCCCGCCCGTCGAGGTCGATGTCCCGCTGGACCGTGTCGCCGCTCGCGACCGCCTCGCGCACCGTGTCGGCCAGCTCGCCCCGGTCGGCGGCGGGGCCGGTCGGCCCGACGACCTCGCCGTCGACGACCCGGAGCCGGCCGAAGGCCACGAGGGTGGCCACGTCGACGGTCTCGGGCGCCTCGCCCGCCCGGCCGACGGCGCGATCGAGGCGCTGGGCGCTGTCGTCGTCGAGCACGCTGCGCCCGACGACCACGGCGACGACGATGCTCGTGATGCCCGAGACCACCAGCGAGAGGAACAGGACGAGGAAGGCGGCCCGGCGGGCCCGGGTCAGCAGGCGCGGTCGTGCCGGGTTGGACCCGAGCTCAGCCCCCTGGCGTGCCCTCATCGTGCTGCTGCCTCGTGTGTCATCGTCCACCGTGTCGGACCGGTGCGCGCTGGTTCGACACTCGCTGTCTAGCCGCTGGCGGTCCCAGTTGCTCGGCCATGCGGCCTGACCAGGGCCCGAGCCGCCGTCGGCCGAGCCGGCCGGGCGGCCCGGGGAAGCTCGTCACCCGAGTGGGGGAACTGGTCCCGCCCCTCCGGGCAATAACCCTTCGGAAGACTGGGCCCCCCAGGGGGCGGGAGAAGGCCGACATGCCCGAGGGCGACCATCGCGAGACCGGCAGCGACGCCGGCTTCAGCGCGGTCTACACCGAGCACGTCGACGCCATCTACGGCTTCCTCGCCCGGCGGGTCGGTGCCCAGCTGGCCGAGGAGCTGACCGCCCAGACCTTCGTCGAGGCCCTCGCCCGCCACGACCGCTACGACCCCGAGCGGGGCCCGATCGGGCCCTGGCTGTTCGGCATCGCCGCCAACCTCCTGCGCCGCCACTACCGCCAGGAGGAGCGCGCCCTGCGGGCCATCGCCGCCTACGCCGGCCGCGTGCCCACCGAGGTCGACGACGACGAGGAGCGGGTCGCCAGCCGGGTCGTCGCCGACGAGCGCTGGCCGGCGGTCGCCGAGGCCCTCCTCGCCATGTCGCCCGGCGAGCGCGACGTCCTGCTGCTCTACGCCTGGGCCGACCTGCCCTACAGCGCCATCGCCGCCGTGCTCGACGTCCCCGTCGGCACGGTGCGCTCCCGTCTCAGCCGCGCCCGCGGTCGCCTCACGGCGATCCTCGGCGAGGCCTCGCCCTCCACCGAGGGCGACCCCGACCCGTCCACCACCGATCAGATCGGCCGCCGACGATGACCCTCCTCGACGACGACATCGACGACCTCTTGCGGAGCTTCCGCGCCGACGAGGCCGTCCTCGACGATCCGACCCGCAGCCGCATGTGGGCCCGGATCTGCGAGACCGTGCCCGACGCCCCGAGCGCCCTCGACGACCTCGACCACGACACCTCCGTCCGACGCCTGCGCCCCCGATCGGGACCGCGCCGCCACCGGGTCCTCGCCGTGGCCGCCGCCGTCCTCGTCCTGCTGGCCGTCGCCGGCGCCCTCGTCCGCTCCGACGGCCGGGGCGGTGGCGACCCGGTCACGGCCGACCCGACGGTCACCACGACCTCCACCACCGTGCCCGGCCGGCCCCGCGACCTGGCCGAGCTGGCCGACCGGCTGGCCACCCAGAACGTCGTGCCCTTCGGCTCGAGCGACGACGTCGCCTACACCCACCTCGTGGTGGACCAGAGCATCGGGGACGACGACGGTGGAGGCTTCACCAACCTGCGCTACGAGATCTGGGTGAACGCCGAGGGCGCCGGACGCGTCCTCGACCTGGTGGGTGGTGTGGATCGTCGACCGAACCCCGGGGAGCTGATGATCGGGGCCCTCCAGCCCAGCGCGCTGATGAACCTGCTCGACCGCCCCGGCGCCGTCGAGGCCGCCCTGACCGCAGGCGGCGCCATCACGGACAACAGCGGCTCCACACAGGCGGTGGCCGAGGCGCTCGCCTACGTCGGGATACCGGCGCCCGCCCGCTCCGCGCTGCTGCGATATCTGCACGAGCAAGGCTTCCATCCCGTGACGGCGCCCGATCTCGGCTCTAGTGTGATGCGCGTGGAGGGACCGGGCCCGGGTGGTTCGACTCTGCAGGTCGACGTCGTCCTGCAAAGCGGTGAGGTCGTCGCGCTGACGCACACGACCTCACGAGGTGGGAGTGACGTGAGGACGTACAGCGATGCCGACCTGCGAGCGGACACCCGGTAGCCGGTAGCCGGGAACCGTCGCGGCCGGGTGGCCGGGGCGGGCTCCACGACACCTCAACGTCACACCACCTCAGGAGCTACCCATGAGCCACCGTTCCCATCCCGCGGTCGCCCTCGCCCTGGCGACCGCCTTGGTGGGCGCCGCCCCTGCGCCCCCCGCCCTCGCCGACGACGCTGAGGACACCGACGAGATCCTGCACTGCGTCACGTGGGCCATCACGCCCGAGGAGTTCGAGGCCGGCGCCGTGAGCGAGACCGAGTGCTGGCCCGCCGACGAGTTCCCGGAGTTCCGCTTCTCGGGGGTCCTCTTGTCCTACGTCTTCGACGGAGCCGGCGGCACCGGCGACTTCACCGACCTCCGGGCCCCGTCCTGCAACGGCGCCATGTACAACTTCACCGGCACGTTCTGGGACAACAAGATCAGCTCGGTCCAGCCGGTCTGCGGTGCCACCAAGCACTACACGGGCGTCTACAGCGGCTCCAACCAGCTGTTCACGGGGAGCAGCGTCCAGAACATGAACGCCACGCTCAACAACACCAGCTCGTCAGCGGACTTCGCCTGAGATGGCTGCGGTGATCGCCGATCTCGAGGCCTTCGATGCCTTCGCCATCGTCCTCGGCCGCCGGCTGGTCCGGCCGGTCGAGGGCTGGCAGCCCAACGACCTGCTGGTCGACCGGCTGGCGTGGGACTCGCTCCGGGTGCTGGAGGTGCTGGCCTGGCTGCGGGAGATGGGCATCGAGCTGCCCGAGGAGCTGGTCGGCGAGCTGCGGACCCTGGGCGACCTGCACCACTACGTCGTCACCATCGGTGGCCGGCTCGGGGCGGATGCACCGCCGCCCCCCGTCCGCCACCCGTTGGTGGGACCGCGGGTCCGGTTGGTGCCGCTCACCATCCAGCACGAGGCCGAGGCCCTGTCCCTCTACACGACCGGCTCGCACCTGACCCGCTACCGCCTCCGGGGGGCGACCCCGAGCCCCGAGAGCTTCCGGCAGGCGCTGTGGGAGCGGGTCCTGGCCCAGTTCGTCGTCGTGTGCGACGGCAAGATCATCGGCCTGGTCTCGGCCTTCCAGCCGGACTTCCGCAACGGCCACGCCCACATCGCCGTCGTGGCCCGGCCCGACGCTCCCCCGGGAACCGGGATGGAGGGCGTCTCGCTCCTGATCGAGCACCTCTTCGCCGAGTTCGACCTGCGGAAGGTCTACGCCGAGGTGATGGCCCCCAACGCCGGCGCCTTCGGGTCGGGCGTGGGGCGGGTGTTCGTCGTCGAGGGTCGGCTCACCGGCCACGAGTACCTCGAGGGCGAGTACCACGACATGTTGGTCATGGCCATCAGCCGCGAGCGCTGGGCCGAGAACGTCGATCGACTGCTCGGGCCCAAGCCCGGCGAGCGGTGATCGTCAGCGTGGACGTCTGACGACCGCTCGCCGCCCCGGCTGCGGTTGGGGCGGCGAGCGGTCGGACGGGCCCTCCCTCGAGCTGCGGCAGAGGGGGGCCACCGTCTCACCCGAGGGGCGGGCGTGAGGGGATGTGGTCGGGCGGGCCGGCGTCGAGCTCGACGCGGTAGCCCGCCCCACGGACGGAGGCGATGCGCAGGGCTCCCTTGAAGATCTTGCGGAGCCGGGTGATCTGGGTGTGGAGCGGGTTGGAGAACGGGTCGCGGCGACCGTCCCAACAGTGCTCCAGCAGCTCCTCGGTGGTGAGCATGCGGTGCCGGTGGCGCACCAGCTGCTCGAACACCGAGTACTGGATGGGCGACAGGTGGACGGCTCGGCCGTCGCGGGTGACCTCACGACGCCCGAGGTCGACCCGCACCGAGCCGAGCTGGACGACGGGGACGGCCTCGGCGGCCGGGTCCCGGCGGGTGACGACCTTGCCGACCCGGAGGGCCAGCTCGTCGAGCCGCACCGGCTTGGCCACGTAGTCGTCGGCGCCCTCCGACAGCCCCTGGATCCGGGCGTCGGCATCGCCGTTGGCGGAGACCCTCACGACCGGGGCCCGGTGCTCGGCCCGGGCCAGCTCCGGCAGCAGGTCGAGCGAGTCGCCGTCGGGCACGTGCCGGTCGAGGACCAGGCAGTCGTAGGCCACGTCCAGCACCGCGGTGCGGACCTCGGCGAGGGTGGCCACCTCGTCGACGGCGAAGCCGTCGTGACGCAGGCGGCGGGCGAAGGCACCCGACAGGCGGGCCTCGTCCTCGAGCAGCAGCACCCTCATGCGGCGCTCCGGGGACGGCGCGACTCGCGGATGATGGGGTGGGGGGGCGGCGGCGAGGCGAGGCACGAGAGCATGTCTGGGCGGAGAGCAGACGACCCGTGCGCAGAGCCGATCCCGCTTCCTCTAGGTACTTGCCCGCGGGCGACGAAGGGGTTCCCGGATCGGTGGGATTTTCTCGAAGGTGTCAGCGAGCGTCGTACCACTCGGCGACGGTGAAGCCACCGAGGCCCTCCGGGGCCAGCAGTGCGTCGGCCTCGACGACCCGGCTGCGGGCGCGGAGCGCGGTCAGGTCGGCCGGTCCCGTGCGCTCGCGCCAGACCCGCCGGCCCTCCTCCACCAGCGCATCGATGCCCCAGGCACGGAGGGCATCGGCCTGGGTGCGGATCGTGTCGGCGGGCCGGGCGGCCACGGCCAGCTGGTCGAGGGCGACCTCGACGGTGACGTCCTGGCTCCCTGGCGCGGTCCACGGCACCGCGCCCCGCTCGTGGCCCCGGTAGGTGCGGACCCACTGGTCCCAGGGCCGACCGGCGAGGTCGCCGGTCGTGGTGGCGTAGTCGAGGACGACGAGCCGTCCGCCGGGGGCGAGGTGCGCCAGCGAGGCGGCGACCCACTCCCCCGCCGCGCCCTGGAGCGGCGCCCGGGCCCCGTCGGACGCCGAGGGGGCGAGGCGGTCGAGCAGCGTGCGGCGCCCTGCGTCGAGGGGCGTCGCCACCTCGGACCACGACCCGTCGCCGGCGGGGACCAGGCGGATCTCCGACCAGGCCCCGTCGACCCGCTCGGCCAGGTCGAACGGGAGGTTGTCGAGCAGCTCGTTGGCCAGCACGACGTGGGGCCGACCCTCCGGCCGCGCCCCGGCACTGGCCACCAACGGCCCGCCGCCCGGCTGCTCCCAGCGGGGGTCGGCACCGGGTGCGCCGACGTGGGGCAGGTGGTCGGGGTGGAGCAGCCGTTGCGCGGCAGCGCGCTCGACGAGCACCCACCGCAGGGCCGGGCCGCACCCGGGCCGGGCCTGCACGACACCCCGGGCCAGCGTGCCCGGGCCGGCGCCGTGCTCGTGGACGACGAAGGGGTCGGGCCGGCCGGCGTCGGACCACCAGCGGTCGAGGGCGGCGGCCACCACCGCGCCGAACAGCGGCCCCACCTCGGGGCTGGTGACGAAGTCGCCACGGCGCCCGGCCCGCCCGCCGGTCTCGTAGAAGCCGGCGCCCTCGGCGTAGAGGGCCCGCTCCAGGAAGGCCGAGACCGGGGTGGGCTCGGTGGCCACCGCGCCTAGCGGGGAGCGGTGGCGAGGAGGTCCGTGGCCGCGTCGCCGAAGTGCCCGACGGTGCCGGGGAAGACACCGAACAGGACGGTGGCGATGACGGTGACGCCCAGGGCGATGGTGAGGGCGCTGGGCACTCGGATCGGCGTGGTGTCGCCGTCGGGGTTGGGCTCGAAGAACATCTGCCGGGCGATGTTGGCGTAGTAGTAGAGGGCGATCACCGAGTTGACGGCGACGATGACGCCCATGGCGTAGCCGGCCGGCGTCTCGGCGCCGACCACGGCCCGGAACACCTGGAACTTGGCGAACCAGCCGCCCAGCGGCGGGATGCCGGCCAGGGCGAACAGGAAGACGCTCATCAGCACGGCCAGCCCGGGGGCGTACTCGAACAGGCCGCCCCAGGTGTCGAGCTCGGCGCTGCGGGTCTTGCGGGCCACGGCGATGATGACGGCGAAGGCGCCCAGGTTCATCACCGTGTAGATGACGAGGTAGCCGACGATGGCCTGGATGGCGTCGGCGCCGACGGCGGGGTTCTCACCGGCCACCGCGAGGGGGGCGAGGATGAAGCCGGCCTGGGCCACCGAGGAGTAGGCGAAGAGCCGCACCACGTTGGTCTGGCGGAGGGCGATCAGGTTGCCGACGAACATGGTCGCGGTGGCGAGCACGAACATCAGCGGGCCGTAGATGTCGTCGCGGCCGTAGAAGGCCACGAAGATCAGCTCCATCAGGGCGACGAAGCCGGCCGCCTTGGACGCCACCGACAGGAAGGCGGTGATCGGCGTCGGGGCGCCCTCGTAGGTGTCCGGCGCCCAGTTGTGGAACGGCACGGCCGAGACCTTGAAGCCAAAGCCGACCAGGATGAACACGATGCCGAGGGCGGCGACGGGCGTGTCGCCGAAGGCGCCGCCGATCTGGGCGCCGATGCCGGCCAGCAGCGTGGTGCCGGTGCCGCCGTAGACCAGCGACATGCCGTAGAGCATCACCGCCGAGGCGAACACGCCCATCAGGTAGTACTTCATGCCGGCCTCGTTGCCGGTGAGGACCCGCTTGCGCCAGCCGGCGAGCAGGTAGGCCGGGATCGAGAGCAGCTCGAGGGCGACGAAGATCGTCAGCAGGTCCCGGGCCGAGGCCATGATCACCATGCCCAGGACCGAGCTGGCGAGGAGCGTGTAGTACTCGCCCTCCCAGTAGTCGCCCTCGGCGATGTAGTTCGTCGACAGCAGCACGGTGACGTAGCCGGCGACGATGAACACGGCCTTGAGCACCAGGGCGAAGTCGTCGACCACGAAGGCGCCGCCGAACATGGCCCGGTCGGTGCCGTCGACCGCGAGGGTCAGCAGCGGGATCGCCGAGCCGAGGAAGCCCAGCCCGGTGATCGACGACGTCAGCCACTTGTTGTGCTGCTCGGTGAACAGGTCGATCAGCAGCACCACCACGAAGGTGGCGGTCAGCACGACCTCGGGGGCGAGGGCGTGCCAGTCGAGGACGGGCGCGTCGAAGGATGCGGCCGGGGTCGAGGCGAGGAGGGAGGCGAGCACCGGGCTCCTATCCGCCGATCGCGCTCAGCGACTGCACGACGGCCCCGTCGGTGATCTTGAACAGCAGGTTCGGGTAGACGCCCAGGACCACGATGCCGATGATCATCGGCGCCCAGGCGATGTAGTCCGTGAGGTGCATGTCGTGGATGTGCTCCTCGGCGAACTCCTCCTTGGGGGTGCCGAAGGCGACCCGCTGGAGCAGCCAGAGGAGGTAGGCGGCGGCGAAGATCGTGCCGATGGCGGCGACGACCATGTACACCCGGAACAGCTCCTCGGAGGAGCCGCCGGCCGGCTGGTAGGCCGACAGGATCGCCGGGAACTCGCCCCAGAAGCCGGCCAGGCCGGGCAGGCCGAGGCTGGCCATGCAGCTGAAGCCGAGCAGCCAGCCCATCCGCGGCGCCTGGATCAGCAGGCCGCCGAGGCGCTTGATCTCCAGCGTGTGGTAGCGGTCCTTCACCGAGCCGGCGAGGAAGAAGAGCATGCCGGTGATCAGGCCGTGGGCGACCATGCCGAAGATGGCGGCGTTGATGCCGAAGTCGGTCAGGGTGGCGATGCCGAGCATCACGTAGCCCATGTGGGCCACCGACGAGAAGGCGATCAGCCGCTTCATGTCGGTCTGGGCGAGACACCCGAGGGCGCCGTAGATGATGCCGATCACGGCCAGCAGGCCGATCCACGGGGCCCAGTCCTGGGCGGCCTCGGGGAGGATCGGGATGGCGATGCGGATGAAGCCGTAGGTGCCGAGCTTCAGCAGCACGGCGGCCAGGATCACCGAGCCCTGGGTGGGGGCCTGGGTGTGGGCGTCGGGCAGCCAGGTGTGGAACGGGAACATCGGCACCTTGATCCCGAAGCCCATGAACATGCCGCCGAAGATCAGCACCGCCGTGGTCTGGGCCAGGCCGGCGCCGCCCCACTCCGTGAGGGCCCGCATGTCGAAGGCGTCCTCGGGGGCCACGCCGTGCTGCTGGCTCAGGAAGTACAGCGACAGGAAGGCCACGATCATCAGGGCCGAGCCGAACAGCGTGTAGAGGAAGAACTTGATCGAGGCGTACTGGCGCTGCTCGCCGCCCCACACGCCGATCATGAAGTACATCGGGAGCAGGACGACCTCGAAGAAGACGAAGAAGAGGATCAGGTCCTGGGCGATGAAGCTGCCGACCATGCCCGTCTCGAGGATGAGGATCAGGGCGAGGAAGGCCTTGGGGTTGTGGGGCTCCGGGAAGTGGTCCCACGAGTAGACGATCACCAGCGGGACGATGAAGACCGTCAGCAGCAGCAGCGGCAGCGACATGCCGTCGACGGCCACGATGAACTTGCTGTTGATGACGTCGATCCACGGGTGCTCGACGACGTACTGCAGCTTGTCGGTGTGGTCGTAGTCGAAGAAGGCGGCGATGCCGATGCCGACCGCCAGCACCAGGAGGCTGGTGACCAGGCTGACCACCTTGATCAGCGTCTCCTCGGCCTTGGGGAGGGCCATCACCACCAGCGCCCCCACCAGGGGGATGAAGGCGGCGAGGCTGAGCCCCCAACCGTCGAGCAGTGATTCCACGATGTCTCCTCTGTCAGCTCGCGCTGGCGATCACGACGAACACGGCGGCCAGGACGGTGGCCGCGCCGAACAGGTAGGCGCCGTAGGTCTGGACCTTGCCGGTCTGACCCTTGCGGAGCAGCTGCCCCGTGCCCTCGGCGCCGGCGCCCGAACCCTTGACGACGTTGTCGACGATGCCCTGGTCGATGTTCTTGTAGATCCAGCGCCCGGCGACGGTGGCCGACGAGCCGACCAGGTTCACGACGCCGTCGATGATGTTCTGGTTGACCCAGTTGGCGCCCCGGGCGATGGGGCCCTTCATGCCACCGGCGATCACACCGGTGTAGAGGGCGTCCAGGTAGTACTTCTGCTCGAGCAGGCGGTGGCCGGCCCGGGCGACCTTGTTGCGCTCGGTGAGGCCGTGCGGGCCCAGGCCCCGCCAGTACCAGAGGTAGACGATGAAGGCGGCCAGGGCGGCGGCCAGGGTCGAGGCCACGGCGATGACGATCGAGAACTCGGGGTGCGCCAGTGGCGTGCCCACCGTCTGGTCGGCGTAGGGGAACCAGGCGGCGCGGGGCTCGATGAAGTGCTCGAAGCGGAGGGCGAGGCCCTCGGGCACGAACGACAGCAGGCCGGTGTCGGGGATGTTGGTGAAGCCGGCGAAGATGGCGCCCACGGCGAGGATGATCAGCGGGATCACGATGCGGGGGCCCGACTCGTGCGGGGTGTGGTCCTTGGCCGCACCCCGCTCCTCGCCGAAGAAGCAGTAGTACACGGCCCGGGTCATGTAGGCCGCCGTGCACATGGCGCCGAGGATGCCGACCACCATCATCAGCTGGTAGCCGCCCTCGCCGCCCAGCTGGTTGGCGCCGGCCAGGATCTCGTCCTTCGACCAGAAGCCGGCCAGCGGGAAGAGGCCGGCCAGTGCCGCGGTGCCGATCAGGAAGGTCCGGTAGGTCCACGGCATGTGCTTGCGCAGGTTGCCGTAGTCCTTCTTCATGTCGAAGGAGTGGTGGCAGGCGTGGCTCATCGAGCCGGCGCCGAGGAACAGGCAGGCCTTGAAGAGGGCGTGGGTGAAGAGGTGGAAGATGGCCGCCGTCCAGGCGCCCACGCCCAGGGCCATCACCATGAAGCCCAGCTGCGAGACCGTCGAGTAGGCCAGCACCTTCTTGATGTCGCTCTGGACGAAGGCGAGCAGGGCGCCGAAGAAGAGGGTGACGGTGCCGACGACCGCCAGGGCGTTGATGTTGGCGTCGCCGATCGAGAGGCCGTGCCAGAACACCGGGTACATCCGGGCGACCATGTAGATGCCGGCCACGACCATGGTCGCGGCGTGGATCAGGGCCGACACGGGGGTCGGTCCGGCCATGGCGTCGGGCAGCCAGGTGTGGAGGATGAACTGACCCGACTTCGACATGACCGCGGTGATCAGGCAGAGCGACGCCACCAGCAGGAGCAGGTGGTCGATCTGGCCGGTGTTGGCCATCGTGTTGATGCGGAGGATGTCGAAGCTGCCGACCAGTCCCCTGGCCTCGTCGCCGGCCGCGAAGTACAGGATGATCATCCCGACCAGCAGGCCCACGTCGCCCACGCGGTTGGTGAGGAAGGCCTTGAGGGCGGCGTCGGAGTTGGGCTTCTCCTCCCACCAGTGCCCGATCAGCGCGAACGAGCAGAGGCCGACCAGCTCCCAGCCCACGATCATCTGGAGCGTGTTCTGGCTCAGCACGAAGAAGAGCATCGAGGCGGTGAACAGGCTGAGGAAGGCGTAGTAGTGCGTGAAGCGGCGGTCACCGGCCACGTAGTCGCTCGAGTAGACGTGGACCAGGCCGGAGATCAGCGTGACGACCAGCAGCATCAGCACGCTGAGCCCGTCGACGAGGGTGCCGACGTTGATCTCGAAGCCACCGGTCTGGAGCCAGGCGATCTTGCGGACCACCGGCGGGTACTCGTGGTGCTCCTCCTCGGCGGCCGCCTCCTCGCCGGCGGCGGCCTCGCCCTCCTCGCCGTGGCTGGCCTCCTCGCCGTGGGCGGCGGTGGGCTCCTCGGCGGTCTCGAGGGCGTAGGCGATCTCGTCGTCGGGATCGGCGTGGTGGGCCGTCTCGCCGTGGGCGGCCTCCTCGCCGTGGGCGGCCTCGCCCTCGGCGGGAGCGGCCGCCTCACCGTGGGCGGCCTCGCCCTCGGCGGGAGCGGCCTCCTCACCGTGGGCGGCCTCCTCCTCGGCGTGGCCGGCCTCGGCCCCGAGCTCCTCGGTGGCGTGCTCCTCCTCGGTGGCGTGCTCCTCCTCGGTGGCGTGCTCGGCGTGCGGCGGGTGGTTCACCCGCTGCACCCAGCCGACGCCGGTGGCGACCGCCAGCACGAAGCAGACCGTGATGGCGGCGATGCCGATCTCGGCGCCGCCCCGGGGCAGCTTCTTGCCGAACGCCAGGATCAGGACGAACGACACCGCCATGATCAGCGGGATGACGAAGGCGTGGGTGAGCATCGATCAGCCTCGCATCAGGTCGAGCTCGTCGAGGTCGACGCTGCGACGGTTGCGGTAGATGGCCAGGACGATCGCCAGGCCGACGCCGACCTCGGCGGCGGCCACGGCGATCACGAACAGGGCGAACACCTGCCCGGCGGCGTTCCCGGCGTAGGCCGAGAAGGCGATCAGGTTGATGTTCACGGCGTTGAGGATCAGCTCGATCGACATCAGCACGGCCACGCCGTTGCGACGGGCGATCACGCCGTAGACGCCGATGGCGAAGAGGATGGCGCCGAGCAGGAGGAACTGGTTGAGCAGCACGGTCAGTCCTTCCGTGCGATCACGATGGCGCCCACCAGGGCGGCGGTGAGCATCACCGAGATGATCTCGAACTGGATCAGGTAGTCGGAGAAGATCGTGTCCGAGATGACGGCGGTGTTCTCCTGGGGCACCAGCTCGGTCCGGCCGACCTGCCGCTCCTCGGGGACCTTGGCGTCCTCGAAGGTGTCGATCAGGCTGAACGACAGCACGGCGAAGAGGATCACGGCGACGAAGGCACCGCCGAACCACGAGCGCCGGGTGAGGTCGGCCTCCTCGCCCAGGCGGGCCCGGGTGAGCATCACGCCGAACAGGAACAGGACCACGACGGCGCCGATGTAGACCATCACCTGGGTGACGGCCACGAACTCGGCGGCCAGCACGATGTACTGGGCGGCGGCGCCGGCCAGCACCAGCACCAGCCACATGGCCGCGTGGACCACGTTCTTGGTGGTGACGACCCGGAGGGCGCCGAACACCATCAGGGCGGCGATGATGCCGAAGGCGACCGTCTGGCCGACGTTGATCGGGTCGTCGGTGCCGCTCAGCTGGAACGCGGGCTCGGCCGCGGCGAGGAGAACACTCATCGTTGCACCGACCGGTTCGTGGCCGACCTCACGACGGCGCGCCGGACCCGGCAACGAAGAGCGGCGCCGTGCTCATTGGTTCGCTCGCTGCGCTCGCTCACGTCGGCGGCACCTTCTTGACCTTCATCTCCGAACCCGACTCGTAGGCCTCGAAGGCCGGGACGGTCTCCATCCACTCGCCGAGGCGGGTCTTGTCGTGGAGGAGGTCGGCGATGCGCGGCTCCGAGTACTCGTACTCGGGCGTCCAGAAGAGGGCCTCGAAGGGGCAGACCTCGACGCAGATGCCGCAGTACATGCAGAGCGAGTAGTCGATGTCGAAGCGGTCGAGGGCGTTGACCTGGCGGGGCTTGCCGCCCGGGCGCCGCGGCGGCGCCTTCTCCTTGTGGCCCTCGATGTAGATGCACCAGTCCGGGCAGGAGCGGGCGCAGAGCATGCAGGCGGTGCAGTTGCCCTCGTGGAGGGCGATGACGCCACGGGCCCGGGGCGTCGGGTCCTCCTTCTCACGCGGGTACTGCACGGTGACGGCACCGGCGGTGGGCGTGGGGATCGGCTTCTTGATGCCCTGCGGGAACAGCGTGCGCATGAGCTCGGTCATCGTGACCTTGAGCCCGATGAGCATGCCCGGCAGCTTGGGAGCCTTCGGCATCAGAACACCACCTTCAGGACCATCGTGGCGAAGATGTTCAGCAGCGCGATGGGGATCAGGACCGTCCAGGCGAAGGTCTGGAGCTGGTCCTCACGGAACCGGGGGTACGTGAAGCGGGCCCAGAAGATCAGGAAGCCCACGATCATCATCTTCCCGAGCACCACGAGGGGCCCGACGATGTTCATGTAGTTGGCGTCCATGTCCAGGCCCGGCAGGTAGTACCCGCCGAGGAACAGGGTGGCGGCGATGATCGAGAAGGCGCCGGCCGAGGCGAACTCGCCGATGAAGAAGAGCAGGAAGCGCAGGCCGGAGTACTCGGTCATGTAGCCGGTGACCAGCTCGGACTCGGCCACCGGCATGTCGAACGGCGGCTGGGTCAGCTCGGCCTGGGTGGCGATCATGAAGATCGCGAAGCCGATGAACTGGGTGAGGATGTACGGGTTGCCGAGCCCGCCGAAGCCGAAGATCTCGCCGTCGGCCTGGGCCCGGATGATGTCGAACATGTTCAGGCTGCCGGCCTGGACGCAGACGCCGATGACGGCCAGCACCATCGGCAGCTCGTAGGCGATCAGCTGGCCGGCGGCCCGGAGCCCGCCCATCAGCGAGTACTTGTTGGCCGAGGCCCAACCGGCGACCAGCACGCCGATGATCGAGATCGACGAGACGGCGAGGATGTAGAAGATCCCCGTGTCGAGGTCGGCGAAGAAGGCGTCGGGGCCGAACGGGATGGCCACGTACACCAGCAGCACCGAGGCCACCACGATGTAGGGGGCCATGAAGAAGAGCCGGCGGTCGGCCTTGGCCGGGACGATGTCCTCCTTCTGGAGGAACTTGCCCACCTCGGCGAGGAGCTGGAGCGAGCCGTAGGGGCCGGCCTCGTTGGGGCCCAGCCGGCTCTGCATGAAGCTCATCATCTTGAACAGGAAGATGTAGACGAACGTGCCGGCGGGCAGCAGGACGGCGGCCAGCACGGCCACCGACTTGATGACCGACTGCTGCCAGTACGACAGCTCGACGGCGAGGATCGAGGAGCTCACCGGTCGATGTCTCCCAGGATGAAGTAGAGGCTCGCCAGGATGCTCACGATGTCGGGCACGTACACGCCCCGGAGGACCCAGGGCAGGATCGACACGTTGTTGAAGCTGGCGGAGCGGATCTTCAGGCGGAACGGGCCGAGGTCGCCCTTGCTGACGACGTAGTAGCCCATGGCGCCGAGCGGGTTCTCGGTCTGCACGTAGGCCTCGCCCGCCGGCACCTTGATGATGCGGGGGACCTTGGCCATGATCGGGCCGCTGGGCAGCCCGTCGAGGCACTGGTCGACGATCTTCGACGCCTCGCGGATCTCCTGGATCCGGATCCACCAGCGGCTGAAGCAGTCGCCGTCGGGGTGCGTGTAGACCTGCCAGTCGAGCTCGGGGTGGACCATGCCCGTCGGGGCGTCGCGGCGGAGGTCGTAGTCGACGCCCGACCCACGGAGGTTGGCGCCCGACAGGCCGTAGCTCTGGGCCACGTCGGCCGGGATCACGCCGATCCCGCGGGTGCGGGCCTGGAAGATCTCGTTGCCGGTGACGAGGTCGTCGATCTCGTCGCAGAAGGCCCGGACCTTCTCCATGGCCAGCTTGGTGTCGGCGATCCAGCCCTTGGGCAGGTCGTCCTTCAGCCCGCCGATGCGGTCGAAGTTCGGGTGGAAGCGGCCACCGGTGACGGCCTCGATCTGGTTGAGGACGTACTCCCGGTCGCGGAAGCCGTAGAAGGCCGCCGTCTGGCCGCCGATCTGGAGGGCGGTGTCACCCGCGAACAGCACCAGGTTGGCGATCCGGCTCATCTCGAACAGGGCCGTGCGGATCCACTGGGCGCGGGGCGGGGCCTCGACGTCCATCAGCCGCTCGGCGGCGAGGATGAAGGGCACCTCGTTGGCGAAGCTGCCCAGCCAGTCGATCCGGTTCACCAGCGTGGTGACCTGCGGGTAGGTCCGGACCTCGGAGAGCTTCTCGTAGCCGCGGTGCATGTAGCCGGCCACCGGCTCGGCCGAGATGACCTGCTCGGCGTCGAGCTTGGCCACGATCCGCAGCGTGCCGTGGGTGGCCGGGTGCTGCGGGCCGAGGTTGAGGGTCATGCCCTCGGTCTCGATCTCGAAGTTGATGCGGGCGTCGGCGGCCTGGGCGGCGATGTAGCGGGCCTGCTCGCGGTCGAGGGCGGCGGTCATGCGTCTGCTCCCTCCGTGCTCTCGGCGTTCTCGTCGGCCTCGTCCTCGGCCGGCATGGGCTCGACGTCGACGATCCCGGGCCAGGGCTTGACGATCCGGGCGATCAGCGGGAAGTCCTTGCGCAGCGGGTAGCCCTCGAAGTCGCCCGGCAGGTACATGTGCCGGAGGCCGGGGTGGCCCTCGAAGGTGATGCCGAACATCTCCCACGTCTCGCGCTCGTGCCAGTCGGCGCCGTCGTAGACCGGGACCCAGCTGGGCACCGTCATGTCCTCGCCGACGTCGGCCTTGAGGATGATGCCGCTGCCGTCGGAGAGGTCGACGACCCGGGCGAAGACCTGGAAGCGGGTGTCGCCGCCGGTCACGCCGGTCTCGATGTCGTCCTCGGTCGGCCGCTCGGGCAGGACCATGCCGTCGTCCTCGTAACGGCCGTAGGGCGAGGGCAGCCAGTCGATGGCCGACAGGAAGTCGAACCAGCGGCAGCCCAGGTGGTCGCGGGCGACCTGGCCGGCGGTGCGCCAGGACTCGGCCGTGACCCGCACCCAGAGGCTGCGGCCGGCGCCGATCTCGGAGGCGACGACGGCGTCGCCCAGCTCCTCGGCGAGGCGGTCGCGCATGGCGGCGAGGCGCTCGTCGACGGCGGTGTCCTCGGTGGTGGGGGCGTCGGTGTCAGGTGACAACGATCGGTTCCCCCTTCCAGCGCTCGGCCGGGTCCTCGGTGCGGATGCGCTCCTGCAGGAGGACGATGCCCTCGAGGAGGGCCTCGGGGCGGGGCGGGCAGCCGGGCACGTAGACGTCGACCGGGATGATCTGGTCGACGCCCTTGGTGACCGAGTAGCTGTCCCAGTACGGGCCGCCGCAGTTGGCGCAGCTGCCCATCGAGATCACGTACTTGGGGTCGGGCATCTGCTCGTAGAGGCGCCGGACGGCCGGGGCCATCTTGTCGGTGACCGTGCCGGAGATGACCACCAGGTCGGCCTGCCGGGGCGAGGCCGGGAAGGGGATGACGCCGAGGCGCATCACGTCGAAGCGGGGGGAGGCGAAGGCCGCCCCCATCTCGATGGCGCAGCACGCCAGCCCCCACTGGTACACCCAGAGGGAGTACTTGCGGGAGATGTTGAGGAGCGCCGTCAGGGGCTTGGGCGACTTGCCGCTCTCGATGAGCCCCATCAGCGAGCCGACGGGGTGTGGATCGCGGTGTGGATCAGATCCATCTCAAGACCTTCTTGCGCCAGGCGTAGAGGAGCCCGAGGGCGAGCACGCCGATGAAGACGGACATCTCGACGACGCCGAACGTGCCGTAGGCCTCGAGACGGGTCGCCCACGGGAAGATGAAGACGGCTTCGACGTCGAACATCACGAAGAGGAGGGCGAAGATGTAGTACCGGATCTCGGCCTGGGTCCAGCCCTCGCCCACCGGGTCGACACCCGACTCGTAGGCGATCAGCTTCTCCGGGCGGGGCCGCTTCGGCCGCAGGAACGACCCGAGGCCCAGCACGGCCCCGACCAGCCCGACCGCGACGCATCCGAAGATGAACACGGTGAGGTAGGAGCGGAGGAGTTCCGACACGTCCGGGAATCTAGTGAGCGGTTTCACCAGGGGCCAAAGGGGGGCGAGATCCCCGTTCGGCCCAGGTCAGGCGGCACGCGCCCCCATCGTGACCCGGTTGCGCCATGATGGCCCGCGGCCCGGAGCCACGGGGGAGCCGGCCGAGGAGGGCACCGTGGGCGGTCGGTTCGGGCGGGTCCTGATCGTGGCGCTGGCCCTCGTCGGGTCCGTGGCCGCGGCTGCCTGCGGCGACGACGGGGCCCAGGTCACGGCGTCGGACCTGGAGGTGCGGGAGGTCGGCGTGGAGGGTGGTGAGGACGGCTTCGACCTGGGTCGCTCGACGGCGACGGGCCGGGTGCCGCTCCTCGGGCGGGACGGGGACCGGATCGCCGTGCAGGTCGTCGACGTGGGCGCCGGGACGGCCGCCGACCACGGCTCCCCCATCGAGTCGCCGGTCGGCGATGCGTCGGTGGCCATGTCCGAGCGCTGGATCGTCGTGACGACGACCGCGTGCTCCGGCGGCGTCGTCGAGGGCGACGCCGGCACCGAGTGCGACGGGAGCGGCCGTCCCGTCGTCCTGGCCTCGCCGGCGGACGGCGCACCCGCCTGGACCGAGGTCGACCTCGGCGTCCCGCTCGACGCGGAGGACGGCGTGCCCTGGATCGTCTCGGTCGAGGGCGACCGGGCCGTGCTGCGGCTCCCGACCCGGGACGCCGCCGTGGCCCGACCCCAGGTGGCCGTCGACCTGGCCGCCGGCACCGCCTCGGCGATCGAGCCGTACGACCCGGGTGCGCCCCGGTGCTCGCTGGGCGACGAACCGGACCTCCTCTTCCCCACCCCGGACGGGCCGACGTCCTTCCTGCTCCCCGGCGCCGACTCGCCCGTGGCCCTCCCCGAGGCCGTCAGCCCGCTCCCGAACCTCTTCTGCTGGGCGTCGGGGACGTGGCTCCTCTCGGGCACCACGCTCGTCGACCTGGACCACCCCGACGCCGCCCCGATCGAGCTGCCCGGCTCGGGGGACCCCGGGGCCGAGGTCCTGTGGTTCGGGGCGGCCGGCTCGGCGTGGGCCGCCTCCGTCGGCGAGCGCATCGTCGTCCAGCCCGGTGCCGGCGCCGCCCGGACGACCGTCGAGGCCCCGCCGGACCGCAACGAGGTGGTGGTGGCGGACGGCCTGGTCCTCGCCACCCGTGGCGACGGCGGCGACCTGACCCGTGTCTGGGCCGTCCCCTTCGCCTGACCATCTCACGGGCCGGGCGCCACGGCCGATGCGACCCCATGCGGACAAGGGTGGTCGTGGCAGGGATGGCGGTGCTGGTGATCGTGGCCGGCATCGGGCTGTGGCGGTGGTGGGACGAGCGCTCGCCGTACCCCGAGCCGTGGCAGCGGGAGGTGATCGGCGAGATGGGGATCACCCCCGACCGCCGGACCGTGTGGATCCGGGCCCAGCAGTACCGCTCGGGTTCCTGCTACGAGCTGCGGGGGGAGGTCGGCCCGGAGGTGGAGGGGACCGAGCAGGAGGACACCACCTGGCGGGCCCGCCTGGAGTCACGACGGACGCAGGAGTGGTGCACGGCCGAGGGCTGCGTCCGGAAGGACGAGATCGACATGCCGGCCCGGCCGCTGCCCGCCGACGACGCCACGCTCCCCTGCGCCGCCGTCGCCGTGCGGCTCGACACCCCCATCCCCCCCGAGGTCACCCTCTTCCCGTCCTGACGCCGCTCCCCCGCCGTGCCCGGTCCTGCCGGCCTCGGCGACCGCCAGCGAGGCCTCAGAAGGACGGTCCGAGCCGCCAGGCGAGGGGCCTTGGGGCTAGGGGCCTTCGGTGGGGGTGGCGGTGTCGCCGGAGGGGACCTCGGCGATGAGGTCGGGGGTGGCGTCCCGGGCGGTCCGGGTCAGGGGGTCGGGCACCAGGCCCAGGCCGACCGTGGCCGCCAGGGCCAGGACGATCGTGAGCTTGGCCGCCCACGGGACCTGGATGCGCCGGACGGGGCCGTCGGTGGCGACCTCGGCGAGGTCGTCGTCGGTGGCCCCGGCGTACATCGAGAGCACGATGCGCAGGTACAGGAAGGCCGAGACGACGGCGCTCAGCATGGCCACCAGGCCGAGCCAGAAGAGGTCGGCCTCGACCACGGCGTTGACGGCGTAGAACTTGGCCAGGAAGCCCGAGGTGAGCGGCGTGCCCGCCTGGGCGAGCAGGAAGACGGTCAGGGCCAGGGCCAGGAGCGGCTCCCGCCGGGCCAGCCCGGCGTAGTCGTCGAGCGAGTGGCGGGCATCGCCCCGGCGGCCCAGCACCGTGATCACGGCGAAGGTCCCGCCGACCATCACCGTGTAGGCGGCGAGGTAGAAGAGCACGGCCGAGATGCCCTCGAGCGTCCCGGTGGCCACGGCGATCAGCATGAAGCCGGCGTGGTTGATCGACGAGTACGCCATCATCCGCTTGACGTCGGTCTGGACGACGGCGAGGACGGCACCGACCAGCAGGCTGGCCACGGCCAGGGCGTAGACGATCGGCTGCCAGTCGGCCCGGTGCGTCTCGAAGGTGACGATCAGGACCCGGAGCATCCCGGCGAAGCCGGCCGCCTTCACCGCGGTGGCCATGAAGGACACGACCGGCGACGGTGAGCCCTGGTAGACGTCCGGCGTCCACAGGTGGAACGGGACGGCGCCGACCTTGAACCCGAAGCCCACCAGCATCAGGCCGATGCCGGCCAGCAGCAGGCCCTCGTCGGTCAGCCGGTTCTCGGCCAGGTAGTCGGCGATGCGGGCCATGCCGGTCGAGCCGGTGGCGCCGTAGACGAGCGCGATGCCGTAGAGGAAGAAGGCCGACGAGAAGCCGCCCAGCACGAAGTACTTGAGCGCGGCCTCGCCCGAGCGCAGCCGGCGGCGGTGCAGCCCGGCCAGGACGTAGGCGGCGATCGACAGGATCTCGAGGCCGAGGAAGAGGACGATCAGGTCGCCGGCCGAGGCCATGACGATCCCGCCGGCCCCCGACACGAGGTAGAGGATGTACGCCTCGGGGCCGTCGAGGTCCTCCCGGCGCATGTACCCGTCGGTCAGCAGGGCGGCGATGATCACGCCGACGGCGATGACCACGATCAGGAACAGCGAGAAGCCGTCGATGGCGTAGGCGCCGCGCAGGGCGGTGCGGGTGCCGCTCTCGGGCAGGTCCCGCCACAGCAGGACGGCGGCGACGATCGTGCCCAGGGCGATGGCCACGGTCGTGAGGGCGCCCCAGGCGATGCGCTGCTTGCGGGGCAGCAGGCCGCCGAGGATCAGCATGCCGATGGTGCCGCCGACCATCACGAGGAACGGCGACAGGGCGCTCCACGCCACCTCGGGCGTGTCGAGCTTCTGGACCTCGGCCAGCAACAGGGCGCTCATCCCTCACCCTCCTCGGCGTGGCCGCCCTCGGAACCCGACGACTCGCCGTGGCCACCTTCGGACTCGTGCTGCTCGGCCTCGCGGTAGGTCTCCTCGCGGGCGTCGCGACCGGTCTGGTTGACCTCGGGCTCCTCGAAGTCGCTGTGCTCCTCGACGTGGTGGACGAGCGCCTTGACCGACGGCTCGACCCGCTCCAGGAACGGCTTCGGGTACACGCCCATGAACACGATCAGACCGAGCAGCGGGGCCAGGACCAGGCCCTCCCGCAGCGTGAGCTCGGCGAAGCCCCTGTTGTCCTCGTCGGGCTCGCCGTGGAAGGTCCGCTGGTAGGCCCACAGCAGGTACAGGGCGGCGAGGATCACGCCGGAGGCGGCCACCACCGACCACCACCGGGCCGAGGTGAACGAGCCGAGCAGGATCAGGAACTCGCCGACGAAGCCGTTGAGCCCGGGCAGGCCGATCGAGCTGAGCATCACGACGGTGAACACGGCGGCGAAGATCGGCGCCACCTTCTGGAGGCCCTTGAGCTTCTCGATCTCCCGGGTGTGGCGCCGGTCCGAGATCATCCCGACGAGCAGGAACAGGGCGCCGGTCGAGATGCCGTGGTTCACCATCTGCAGGACCGAGCCCTCGAGGCCCTGGGTGGTGAGCGAGAAGGTGCCGAGCACGATGAACCCGAGGTGGGCCACCGAGGAGTAGGCGACCAGCCGCTTGAGGTCCTTCTGCATGGTCGCCACGACGGCGCCGTAGAGGATCCCGATCGTGCCGAGGGTGATCATCACCGGGGCGAACCAGGCGGCCGCCTCGGGGAACAGGAACAGCCCGAAGCGCAGGAAGCCGTAGGTGCCCAGCTTGAGCATGACGCCGGCCAGGATCACCGAGCCGGCGGTGGGCGCCTGGGTGTGGGCGTCGGGCAGCCAGGTGTGCAGCGGCCAGACCGGCACCTTGATGGCGAAGGCGATGGCGAAGGCCAGGAACAGCCAGCGGGCGGTGTTGGTGGCGATCGACTGGTCCTGGGCGATCTGGACCAGGTCGAAGGTGATGCCGCCCCCCGAGGCCCGGGCGTGGAGCACGGCGGTGGCCACCAGCCCGACGAGCATGAAGGCCGAGCCGAACATCGTGTACAGGAAGAACTTCATCGCCGCGTAGCGCCGCTCGGCGTAGCCCCATCCGCTGATGAGGAAGTACATCGGCACCAGCACGATCTCGAACATCACGAAGAAGACGAAGAGGTCGAGGGCGAGGAAGACGCCGAGGCAGCCGGCCTCCAGCAGGAGCAGCCAGGCGAGGAACGGCTTCTCGTCGTGGTGGGCGGGTGCCCCGATGATGGCGATCGGGAACAGGACGCCGGTCATCACCAGCAGGAACAGCGAGATGCCGTCGACCCCGAGGTGCCAGGAGATGTCGAGGTCGCGGATCCAGGTGGCCTTCTCGACCATCTGGAAGCCGGCGTCCTCGGTCTTGAAGGCGATGAGGATGGCGACGGTGAGGGCGCCGGTGACGACCGAGAAGAACAGGGCCGTGGCCCGGGCCAGCTCGGGCCGGCGCCTCGACATCAGCCCGACGCAGAGGGCGCCGACGGCCGGCAGGGCCACCGTGGTGGTCAGCAGCGGGAAGTCGATGCCGCCACCGTGGCCGCCCTCGGAGGCGGCGAGGATCAGGGTGCTCACAGGACCGCCCCTCGGAGGACCATGACCAGCACGACGACGATGGCGCCGGCGGTGAGGAAGCCGGCGTAGGCCCGGACGAAGCCGGTCTGCGAGCGGCGCAACCCGCCGCCACCGGTGCGGACGAGGAAGGCCACGCCGTTGACGGCGCCGTCGACGATCGTGCGGTCGAACCAGGCGACGGCGTCGAAGCCCTTGCGGCCCGGCCCGCCCATGAAGGCGGCGATCGACGAGTCGTAGTACCAGCCCTTGAGCAGCACGACCGGCGAGGCCGGCTGGTCCTCGTAGCGGCGCTTCAGGAACAGGGCGGCGGCGCCGAGGATGCCGATGAGCCCGGAGGCGACGGCGACGCCGGCGAGGGCCCACTTGGTGCTGGTGCCCGAGGTGAGGTGGTGCTCACCGACCTCGACGACCGGCAGGAGCCAGTGCTCGAGCCGCTTGGTCGAGCTGGTGAACGGCAGCTGGATCGCCCCGCCGACGAGGGCCAGGACCGACAGCACCACCAGCGGCAGCGTCATCGTCCACGGCGACTCGTGGGGGTGGATCTCCTCCTTGGGCCCGATGCCGTGCGGGAGGTGGCCGCTCTCGTAGACGTTGGCGACCGTCGGCGCATCGGCCTCGTCGCTGTCGGCATCGTCGACGTCCTCCGAGGACGCGCCGACCAGACCGCGCTCGCGGGCCAGCTCCGGCACCGCCTCTTCCAGCGGGCGGTCCCAGCGGGGCGTGCCGAAGAAGGTCAGGAACACCTGGCGGCTCATGTAGAAGGCGGTGAGCAGCGCGGTGAGCAGGCCGATCGCCCAGAGGACCGGGCTCTTCTCCCAGGCGAACAGCAGGATCTCGTCCTTCGACCAGAAGCCCGAGAAGGGCGGCACGCCGGCGATGGCCAGCCAGCCGATCAGGTAGGTGATCGTCGTGATCGGGAGCAGCTTGCGCAGGGCGCCCATCCGCCGCATGTCCTGCTCGTCGTGCATCCCGTGGATGACCGAGCCCGAGCCGAGGAACATCAGGGCCTTGAAGAAGGCGTGGGTGACCATGTGGAAGATGGCGGCCACGTAGGCCCCCGACCCGATGGCCAGGAACATGTACCCGAGCTGCGAGACCGTCGAGTAGGCCAGCACCTTCTTGATGTCGTTCTGGCCGACGGCGATGGTGGCGGCCACCAGGGCGGTCAGGGCGCCGACGACGGCGATGGCCATGGTGACCCAGTCGGAGCTGGCGGCGATCACCGGGCTCATCCGGGTCAGCAGGTAGACGCCCGAGGTCACCATGGTGGCGGCGTGGATCAGGGCCGAGACCGGGGTGGGGCCGGCCATGGCGTCGGGCAGCCAGACGAACAGCGGGATCTGGGCCGACTTGCCGGTGGCGCCGACGAGGAGCAGCAGCGTGATGGCGGTGGCCGTGGTGGTGGCCAGCCCGCCGGCGCCCTCGATGATGTCGGTGTAGGTGATGGACCCCAGCGCGGTGAACGTGAGGAACATGGCGACCATGTAGCCCCAGTCACCGATGCGGTTGGTGACGAAGGCCTTCTTGCCGGCGGAGGCGTTGGCGTCGCTCTCGTGCCAGAAGCTGATCAGGAAGTACGAGCAGGCGCCCACGCCCTCCCAGCCGAGGAAGGTGAGGAGCAGGTTGTCGCCCAGCACCAGCATCAGCATCGAGAAGACGAACAGGTTCAGGTAGACGAAGAACTTGCTGAACCGTGGGTCGCCGTGCATGTAGCCGATGGCGTACAGGTGGATCAGGGTGGCGATGCCCGTGATGAACAGGCACATCGTCATCGACAGCGGGTCGGCCAGGAAGCCGACGTCGACCGAGAAGCCACCGGCCGGCACCCACTCGAACAGCACCTGCGAGAAGTGGCGGGACTCGTGGGGCTCGGCGACCAGGCCGGCGAAGACGACGACGCTGGCGGCGAAGGACCCGCCGACCATCGCGGTGGCCAGCCAGCCGGCCAGGGGCTCGCCCAGGCGCTTGCCGAGGACGACGAGCACGAGGAAGCCGGCCAGGGGCAGGGCAGGGATGAGCCAGGTGAGATCGAGCATGCGGCGTCAGCCCCTGAGCAGCGAGGCGTCGTCGGCGGTGGCCGAGGGCCGGCGCCGGAGGATGGAGACGATGATCCCGAGGCCGATGACGACCTCGGCGGCCGCCACGACCAGGACGAAGAACACGATCACCTGGCCGCCCACGTCGTCGAGCTTGCGGGCGAAGGTCACGAAGGTGAGGTTGACGGCGTTGAGCATCAGCTCGACGCACATGAACATCACCAGCGGGTTGCGGCGGACCATGACGCCGACGGCGCCGACGGAGAACAGGACGGCGGCCAGCGACAGGTACCAGCCGGGCGACACCGAGGTGGCGGCGAGGAGCATCAGGCGTCGACCTCCTCGTCGTCGAGATCGTCGGCGCCGGTGCGGCCGAGGGCGGGGACGGGCTCGTCCTCGTCGATCTGGTGGCCCTTGACCGTGCGGGCCAGGACGACGGCGCCGACCACGGCGATCACCAGCAGCAGCGAGGTGATCTCGAAGGCGAAGAGGTGGTCGGTGAACAGCAGCCGGCCGATCTGGGCCACGTCGTTGCCGTCGCGCACCCACGTGGCCCCGGCCTCGGGGGCACCGGTGATCGTGCTCGTCACCACGACGGTGACCAGGCCGGCGGCCATCAGCACGCCGAGCAGGACCGCCACCGGTCGTTGGCCGACCAGCGGGTCGGTCGTCAGGTCCTCGGACCGGTCGACACCCAGCAGCATGATCACGAACAGGAAGAGGACGACGATGGCGCCGGCGTAGACGATCACCTGGACGGCGGCCAGGAAGTTGGCCTCCATGGCGACGAACAGCACGGCGATGCCGAACAGCGTGCCCACCAGCGACAGGGCGGCGTGGACGGGGTTGCTGCCCAGCACCACGCCGGCGGCGCCGCCCAGGACGATCACGCCGGCCACCGCGAAGACGGTGGGCTCGACGCCGATCACGGCGGTGGCCACGGCGATGGCGAGCACGGCGACGGCCGAGGCCAGGACGGTGGCGGGGTGGACCCCGGTGCGGCCCATCAGTGGTGGCCGCCGTGGTCGTCGGGGCGGTGCGCGGTCTCGGCGGGGATCGGCGGGCCACCCGCGTCCTGGCCCTGCTCGGGCGAGCGGACGCCGAAGCCCAGCTCGCCGGACCAGGCGACCTTGTTCTCGTAGCGGGCGTCACCGGAGGGCGACGTGGCCCGCATCCAGGCCGACGTCAGCGGGGCGACGACCTCGATGTCGGTCCAGTCCTCCCACGGCATCTGCTGGGGCAGGCCGTCGTCGTCGACCACCAGCTCGGCCTTGGTGTAGATGGCGTCGGCCCGGTTGGTGAAGGAGAACTCGAACAGCTTCGACTCGGTGATCGCCTCGGTCGGGCAGGCCTCGACGCACAGGTCGCAGTGGATGCACCGGAGGTAGTTGATCTCGTAGACGTAGCCGTAGCGCTCGCCGGGGCTGACGGGATCGTCGGGCGGGTTGTCGGCGCCGCGCACGTAGATGCAGCGGGCCGGGCACACGCCCGCGCACAGCTCGCACCCGATGCACTTCTCCATCCCGTCCTCGTAGCGGTTGAGGACGTGGCGGCCGTGGAGCCGCACCGGCTTGTCGCGCTTGCCGCCCTCGTCCTTGGCGTACTCGCGGGTGGTGCGCTGCTTCTTCCCCATCTGCCGCAGGGTGACGAGGAAGCCTCCGAGGTAGCCCATCAGATGCCCACCTCTCCTTCGAGCTCGCGGTTGCGCCGGGCCGCGGCCTGGGCGGCGGCGAGGAGGCCGTACCCGATGGCCATGACCACCACGCCGACACCGGCGACGACGAAGGGGTTCCAGCCCTCGTCGTCACCGACCCGGAAGGCGGTGATCAGCAGGAACCAGCCGAGGGCCAGCGGGATGAGGACCTTCCA
>JBQGCF010000230.1:0-3533 GCA_052038315.1 Iamia sp. | reverse complement strand
CTTGACCGCCCAGGCCGCCGCCGAACGGGGGTCGCCGGCCGCCCGGTGCCGACGGGCGAGGACGGTACGCCGCCCGGCTTCGAGATCGTCGCCGTGGCCCCGGCCTCGCCCTTCGACCGGCGCACCGCGATCCGCCCCGTCGAGGACGGGGAGCTGTCCGAGGCCGAGTTCCACGCCTGGCGCGTCCTCGGGTCCCACGACGGGCCGACGACCGAGCGCCTGGCCTACGGGAACGCGGTCCTCGGCACCTACACCCGAGGCGGCACCGTGGTGACCGTCGGCTGCACCGAGTGGGCCGCCGCCCTGGCCGAGGCCGACCCCCACGTCGACACCGTCACCCGGACAATCCTCGACCGCCTCGGCTGAGGCGCCGGGCTAGGAGGCGAGGGCCTGGGCCAGCTCGGCCCGGTTGCGGACGCCGAGCTTGGCGTAGATGCGGACGAGGTGGGAGTCGACGGTGCGGACGCCGACGTAGAGCTGCTCGGCCATCTCCTTGCGGGGCAGCCCCTCGGCCGCCAGCTGGGCGACCTCCCGCTCGCGCCGGGTGAGCGGGACCGGGGCGCTGGCCGCGACCAGGCCGGGCGAGCGGACCTCGTCGCAGCGCGCCCGCCACTGCTCGCCCTTGACCGCCCAGGCCGCCGCCGAACGGGGGTCGCCGGCCGCCCGGGCCGCCTCGTCGGCAGCGTGGGCCGCCTCGCTGGCCAGCAGCCAGGCGCCGACCTCGGCGAAGCCCTCGGCCGCCGCGCCCAGGGCGTCGGCCGAACGGTCGCGCACCGCCTCGGTGTGGGCCCGGAGCAGGGCGTAGAGCGTGCCCTCGGCCCCGTCGAGCACGGCGACCAGCCGATCGCCGACGTCGTCGGCCCGGCCCAGCCGGACCAGGTCGTGGAGGCAGGCGACCTCGCCGTTGCGGTCACCGGTCGCGGCCAGGGCGTCGGCCCCGGCGAGGAGCAGGCGGTGCGCCCCGGCCTGGTCGTCCTCCAGCCAGGCCAGCCAGGCCCGGGCCCGGTGCATGGCCGAGTCGAAGACCCGGGCCGGGTGGCCGTCGGCGGCGTCGACCGCGGCCAGCTCGGTGCGGGCCGGGCCGGCCTCGCCCCGCTGGGCGTGGGCGAGGGCCAGGGCGGCGCGGGCCCAGCGCTGCATGCCCCAGTGGCCCATCAGCTCGAACGACCGGGCCGAGGCGGTCAGCGCCTCCACCGCGGCGGCCGTCCGTCCCTGCTGGAGCCGCAGCCACCCCTCGGACAGGAGGGTGTGGGCGGTGCGGGAGGCCTCGCCGGTGGCCTCGGCCTGGCGGGCGAGGGCCTCGGCGAAGTCCTCGGCCTCGGTGAAGCGCCCGGCGTCGACCAGGTTGGCGACCCGGGCCGCGCCCAGCTCCCGGTTGCCGATCAGCAGGCCCTGCTCGCCGAGGCTGGCGTAGACCTCGATGGCCCCGTCGACGACCTCGCCGGCGGAGACCGGCCGGAGCTGCGACCGCAGGGCCTGGCTCAGGGCCAGGGCGGCCTGGATGTGGACCCGGCCGGGCGGCCGTTCCATCAGCGGCTCGGACAGGTCCCGGGCCGGTTGGGGCTTGCCGGCGAAGGCCAGGAGGGTGCCCCGCACGCACACCGCCTCGTCGGTCCACTCGGTGCGGGGCAGGAGGTCGACCGGGTCGAGGGCCCGCATCGCCGCCGCCTCGTCGCCGTGGTGCCAGAACTCGGAGATGGCCCGGACCATGCCGGCCATGGCCCGCTCGTCGTCGGTGGTGGCCAGGCCGTCGAGCTCGTCGGCCAGGGCGAGGGTCTCGGGCCCCTGCCCGGACTGGTAGAGGACGTCGGCCAGGACCTGGCCCACGGGGAAGGTGCGCTGGCGGGCGAGGGCCTCGCGGGCCAGCCGCTCGGCCAGCTCGAAGTCGTTGGAGAAGCGGGCCACCTCGGCTGCCCGGGCCAGCACCGCCCCCTCGACCGGCAGGCCCGACTCGACCGACCAGGTCGCCAGCCGGACCACGTCGCCCCGCCGCCGGGCGCCGGTGGCCTGGAGCCCCTCGGCCAGGCGGTAGAGGATCTCCCGACGCTGCTCGGGCGGGGTCTCGGCCCGCAGCACCTCGCCGTAGAAGGGGTGGACGACCCGGACGACGAGACGGCGCTCGTCGTCGTCGGCGGCGATCAGCCCGGCCCGCTCGTGGGCGACGAGGGTGGCCGACGAGGCCAGGTGGTCGAGCTCGCCGGCCCCCACCGGCTCGCCGAAGGCGATGGCCCGGAGCAGGTCGCGGGCCTCGGCGTCGAGCCCGGCGAGGCGGCGGTGGACGAGGTCGGCGAGCCGGGGCACGGCGTCGTCGGCCACCCGTGAGTCCGCCCGGGCCGGCTGCGACTCCTCCGCCTCGACCGCGGCGGGCACGTCCCGCTCGGCCAGGAGCAGCTCCCGGACGAAGAGCGGGTTGCCCTCGGTGAGGGTCCAGACCCGCTCGGCGGCGGCCGCGTCGAGCGGGCGGCCGGCGATGCTGGCGGCCAGCTCCTCGGCCGCGGCCCGGGGCAGCGGGGCGATCTCGACCCGGCGGACCAGCCCGTCCCACCACAGCCGCTCGATCACGTCGGGGGCGACGGTGCCGGACCGCTGGGTGGCGACGATCTTGGCCTCGCCCGCCGCCACCAGCTGGTGGACGAGGGTGGCCGAGGCCTCGTCGAGCAGGTGGGCGTCGTCGACCACCAGGGCGATCGGGCGACCGCCGGCGGCCTCGGCCAGCGAGCGGCGGAACGAGAGCAGCGCGGGCAGGCCCGAGTCGATCAGGTCGGCGGGGAGCAGCGGGGCGGCCGCCGCCAGCGGGAGCGCGGCGGTGGCGGCGCTGCCGGCCATGCGGGGCACGTGGTGGCCGGCGAGGGCGAGGCGCTCGGCCACCTCGTCGGCGACCCGGGACTTGCCCACCCCGGCGGCCCCGACGAGCAGCAGCCCGGACCCCTCCCCCTCGATGGCGGCCAGCGCGCTGGTGATGTCCTCGTCCCGCCCGGCCAGCGGCCACACCGTCGCCACGCCCGCCATCCTGCCCGATCCGCTTCAAGTGGGGCGTCAAGTCTGGCGTCAAGCGGATGAAAGCCCTGGTCAGAGGGGGTCTGGCGTAGCAAGGGGGTTGCAAGGGCGGCACAAGTCGGTGGGGCGACGGTGGGCGCCATGGAGACGACCGCCCCCACACCAGCACCACAGAACCGGCGTCGTTGGCGCCGCTACACGCTCTGGGCCCTCGGGCTCGTGCTCGCCTGCATGGGCGGCTTCGCCACCTACGCGGTGACCGCCGGGCCCGGCTCGGGCACCCTCGACTGGGACTGGTCCCTGGCCGAGCGGTACGGCCGGGACGCCAACGGGGACGGCATCGTCAACAACCCCGACGGGATCACCGACAAGGCCGCCGACAAGGCCTGGATCCAGCAGCGGGGCGGCACGATCACGATCGACACGTGCGCCTCGCAGGCGGTGACCGAGCGAGCGGGCCTGGTCACCGGGTTCCACCTCACGGTCAAGGGACCCGACCACCCGAACGGCAAGACGTTCGACAAGGGCGGCGACTG
>JBQGCF010000229.1:0-15930 GCA_052038315.1 Iamia sp. | reverse complement strand
GGACGGAGGACCTGACGTGAGCGTGCTCTGGTACGCCACGCACCCGGAGGTGGCGATCGACCCGGCGGTGCCGGTGCCGGAGTGGGGGCTGAGCGACGTCGGCCGGCGGCGGGCCCACGACCTGGCCCGGCGCACGCGGACCTTGCTGCCCGGGCTGGCCCGGGTCGTCAGCAGCGCCGAGGCCAAGGCGGTGGAGACGGCCGGGGTGGTGGCCGCGGCCCACGAGCTCGCCGTCGAGGTCCGGCCCGGGACCCACGAGAACGACCGCTCGGCCACCGGCTTCCTGCCCCCGGACGTCTTCGAGGCCCACGCCGACGCCTTCTTCGCCCGACCCGCCGAGAGCGTGGCCGGCTGGGAGCGGGCGGTCGACGCCCAGGCCCGCATCGTCGCCGCCCTGGCCGACCTGATCGGGAGCGACGACCCCGACGAGCCCGGCGACGTGCTCGTCGTGGGGCACGGCGCGGTCGGCACGCTGTGGTCCTGCCACCTCGCCGGGGTGCCCGTCGACCGCCGCTGGGACCAACCTCATCCGGGTCACCTGCTGACCGTCGACCGGCCGACCGGCCGGTTGCTCCGGCGCTGGCACCCGTTCTGACCCCCTCCCACCGGTAGGGTTGTCCCCCGACGAGAGGAGCGCACGGATGGACGTGCCCGAGGTGGACATCGAGGCCTTCGCCGGCCTGCACGCCGAGGGGGTCACCGTCATCGACGTGCGCGAGCCCCACGAGTACGAGGAGGGCCACGTCCCCGGGGCCACGCTGATCCCGCTGGGCGAGGTGCCCGACCGGGTCGACGAGGTCCCCGGCGATCGCACCGTCTACCTCGTCTGCGCCGTCGGCGGCCGCAGCGGCCGGGCCGCCGAGTTCCTCGCCGGCCAGGGCATGGACGTCGTCAACGTCGCCGGCGGCACCAAGGCCTGGATCGCCGCCGGCCAGCCGACGGTCGCCGGCACCGAGCCGGAGTAGCACTGCCGGTGGGTCGGGGGGGCAAGGGTGGTCGATCGCAGCAGTCGGCCCCGCAGGTGGATGCGATCTGGGTCGACACCGACGAGGCGTTGGCGGCCCTCGTCGCCGATCTGATCACGGTCGATCGCTACGCCCTCGACACCGAGTTCCACCGCGAGAAGACGTACTGGCCCAAGGTGGCGCTGCTCCAGGTGGCGTGGATCGACGCGGCCGGCGCGCACCACATCGCCCTGGTCGACCCGCTGGCGGTCGACCTCACTCCCTTCGCCGCCCTCTTCGCCGGCCCCGGCCTGGCCGTGATGCACGCCGCGAGCCAGGACATCGAGGTCTTCGAGCACAGCATCGGTGCCGTCCCGTCGGCCCTGTTCGACACCCAGATCGCCGCCGGCTTCCTGGGCTACGGCACCCCGTCGCTCACCGCCCTGGCCGAGGGCGAGCTGGGGATCCGGCTGCCCAAGGGCGACCGGCTCACCGACTGGCTGCGCCGCCCGCTCGACGAGCGCCAGAAGACCTACGCCGCCGCCGATGTGGCCCACCTGCTCGAGCTGCACGACCGCCTCGCCGCCGAGCTGGCCGAGATGGGCCGCACCGACTGGGTCGCCTTCGAGAACGAGGCCCAGCGGAACTGGCGCCCGCTGCGGAGCCCCGATGCCGCCTACCAGCGCATCAAGGAGGCCCGGCAGCTGCGGGGGCGGGCCCTCGGCGTCGTCCGGGCCGTGGCCGCCTGGCGGGAGCGACGGGCCGCCGAGCTCGACATCCCCGTGCGCCACGTCATGGCCGACCTCGCCGTCGTCAGCGTGGCCAACCGGGCGCCCACCGCCGTCGGCGACCTCAAGGGCGTGCGTGGCCTCGACGACCGCCTGCGCCGGGGCTCGCTGGCCGAGCAGATCCTGGAGGCGGTGGCCGCCGGGGTGGAGGCCGGCCCGCCGCCGCGGTCGGAGCGGACCTCGGACCACGAGCTCGACCGCAAGCTGCGCCCGGCGGTGGCGCTCGTCTCGGCGTGGGTGGCCCAGCTGGGCCGGACCCACCGCATCGACACGTCGCTGCTGGCCACCCGGTCCGACATCGAGGACCTGCTGATCGACGGCTCTGGCCGTCTCGCCGACGGCTGGCGCAACGAGCTGGTCGGCCAGCCCATCCGGGACCTGGTCGACGGGAGGGCGGCCCTCGCCTTCGACGGCGAGGACCTCGTCCTCGAACCCCGCGGCTAGGCGGGCTCCAGGAGCACGGCGGAGTCGGCGGGGAGGGTGCCGGTGAAGGGCGCGCCCTCGCCGTCGCCGGTGCTGCTGACGGTGACGACCCAGTCGCCGTCGAAGTCCACCGCGACCGGGTCGGCGGCGAAGCATACGGCGACGATGCGCTCGTCCCCGGCGCCGTCGGAGCGCGACCAGGCCAGGACGCCGGCGGGGGCGTCGAGGGTCGTCTGGTCGCCGGCGACGAGGGCGGGGGAGGCCCGGCGGGCGTCCAGCAGCCTCTTGTAGAGGTGGAGGATCGACGTCTCGTCGGCGCGCAGCGTCTCGGCGTCGCGACCGTCGCCGGCGCCGGGCGGGAAGGGCAGCCACGGGTCGTCGCCCCAGCCGTGGCCGGCGCCGGGCGTCCACGGGATCGGCGCCCGGCAGCCGTCGCGGCCGCCGGGGTCGACGACCCGCTCGTCGGGGATGACGGCGTCCTCCAGGCCCAGCTCCTCGCCGGCGTAGAGGAACGGCGTGCCCCGCAGCCCGACGGTGAGGAAGACGGCGGCCCGGGCCCGGGCCTCGCTCCCGTACCGCGACAGGTGGCGGATGTTGTCGTGGTTGGAGAGCACCCAGGTGGGCCAGCCGGCGGGGGCGATCAGCTCCTCGACCTCGTCGACCCGCCGGCGCCACGCCCCGGCGTCCCACGGCGCGTAGAGCGGGGGGAAGTTGAACGAGAGGTGGATGCCCCGCCCGCCGTCGTAGTACTGGGCGACCAGGGCGGTGTCGAGGAGGTAGACCTCGCCGACCATCATCCGGTCGCCGTCGTAGGAGTCGAGCAGCTCCCGGATCCGCCGCAGCCGGGGGAAGGTCACCTCGGGCACGTGGTTGAGGCCCGAGTGGGGGATCGGGATGTACTCCTCGGGGTCGTCGGGCAGCGCCGGGTCCTTGCCGATGGCGTGGAGGACGTCGGCCCGGAAGCCGTCGACGCCCCGGTCCAGCCAGAAGCGCAGCACGTCGTGCATGGCCGCCTCGACCTGTGGCTCGTCCCAGTCGAGGTCCGGCTGCTCGGGCAGGAACAGGTGGAGGTACCACTGATCGGTCGCCTCGTCGACGGTCCACGCCGGCTCGTCGGTGGCGAAGGCGGCGCGCCAGTTGTTGGGCGGGGCGCCGTCGGGGGTGCGGTCCCGCCAGACGTACCAGGACCGGTGCTCGCTGTCCCGGGAGGAGCGGGCGTCGACGAACCAGGGGTGCTCGCTGGAGGTGTGGTTCGGGACCCAGTCGACGACGACCTTGATGTCCCGGGCGTGGCAGTCCGCCACCAGCCGGTCGAAGTCCTCGAGCGTGCCGAAGAGGGGGTCGACGTCGCAGTGGTCGGACACGTCGTAGCCGAAGTCGGCCATGGGGGAGCGGTAGAACGGCGACAGCCAGATGGCGTCGACGCCGAGCCAGCTCAGGTGGTCGAGCCGGGACCGGATCCCCTCCAGGTCGCCGACCCCGTCCCCGTCCGCATCGGCGAAGGACCGGGGGTAGATCTGGTACACCACCGCCCCCTGCCACCAGGGTCGATCGTCGTTCACGGGCGCAGCGAGGTCGTCGGGCACGCCGTCGACGCTAGCCAGGGACGGCCCGCTTGACCGTCGGGTCAGTGGTCACTTTCCGTGGGATTCCGGCCACGGGGCGCGGATGCGGATCGGACGACGTGGGCCTGTAGGGTGGCGCCCCTGGACTGATCGCACACCAAAGCTGGAGCGTGGCCCGTGAAGAAGGGTCGGCATCGCCGTTTCGAAGAGGCCCGAGCGCTGAAGCGCACCACGGAGCCCACGTACGAGGAGAGGGTCGAACGGGCCAGCGAGCGGTCCTGCCCGGAGTGCGGCGCCGATCCCGGGCACGACCACGCCAGCTGGTGTCTCGCCGCCGAGGCCGAGGCCGAGGTCGAGGAGCCCTGGGCCTGACCGCCTGAACCCCCTGTTCTCCCGGCGCTCGTCGTCGGGCCACCTGCCGACGCGCCCACGACCTCCGACGACGGACGCGCGCCCGCACCACCCCACGAAGAGACCCAAGATGACCGCGCCCGCATCCCTCCGCAACGTCGCCCTGGTGGCGCACGTCGACCACGGCAAGACCACCCTGGTCGACGCCCTCCTCCGGGGCACCGGTGTGTTCCGGGCCCACCAGGACGTGGTCGACCGGGTCATGGACTCCAACGACCAGGAGCGCGAGCGCGGCATCACCATCCTGGCCAAGGCCGCCTCGGTGACCTGGGGCGACACCAAGATCAACCTGGTCGACACGCCCGGCCACGCCGACTTCGGCGGTGAGGTCGAGCGGGCCCTGGCCCTGGTCGACGGGGTGCTGCTGCTGGTCGACGCGGCCGAGGGGCCGCTGCCCCAGACCCGCTACGTGCTGTCGAAGGCCCTGGCCCAGCGGCTGCCCACCGTCGTGGTCATCAACAAGGTCGACCGCCAGGACGCCCGGCCCGATGAGGTCCTCTCCGAGGTCGAGGAGCTGTTCCTCGACCTGGCCACCGACGCCGACGACATCGACTTCCCCGTGCTGTCGGCCATCGCCCGCGAGGGCAAGGCGGTCGAGGGCATCGGCATGCCCGGCGCCGACGACGACCTCACCCCGCTCTTCCAGGCCATCGTCGACACCATCCCGGCCCACGCCGGCGACCCCACCGAGCCGGTGCAGGCCATCGTCACCAACCTCGACGCCTCGGACTACCTCGGCCGCCTGGCCGTGGGCCGGGTCGTGCGGGGCACCCTCCGCAAGGAGGACCAGCTGGCCCTGCTCGACGAGGAGGTGGCCGAGGGCGCCCCCGCCGTCACCCGCCGCCCGGCCGCCCTCCAGGGCTACACCGGCATCGGCCGGGACGACGTCGAGGAGCTGGTGGCCGGCGACCTGTTCGTGATCGCCGGCTTCCCCGAGGTCGAGATCGGCGACACCTTCTCGGACCCGAAGACCCCCGAGGCCCTGCCCCGCCTCAGCGTCGACGACCCGGTGCTGCGCATGACCTTCGGGGTCAACACCTCGCCGCTGTCCGGCCAGGTCGGCAAGTTCGTGACCTCCCGCCAGCTGCGCGAGCGGCTGGCCCGCGAGGTGCTGGGCAACGTCTCGATCCGGGTGTCCGACACCGACTCGCCCGACGTCATCGAGGTGGCCGGCCGGGGCGAGCTCCAGCTGGCGGTGCTGATCGAGTCGATGCGCCGCGAGGGCTACGAGCTCCAGGTCAGCCGGCCCGAGGTGATCGTCAAGGAGATCAACGGCAAGCGCCACGAGCCGCTCGAGCGGGGCGTCGTCGACGTCCCCGACGACCACGTGGGCACGATCACCCAGGCCCTCGCCCCCCGGAAGGGTCGGGTCACCGACCTGCGCCCCGGCGACAGCGGTCGCACGATCATCACCTTCGAGGCGCCGGCCCGGGGCCTCGTCGGCTTCCGCGGCCAGATGCTGACCGCCACCCGCGGCACGGCCCTGCTCCACACCCACCACGCGGGCTGGATGGAGTGGGTCGGCGAGCTGCCCCACCGCCTCGGCGGGGCCATGCTGGCCGACCGCTCGGGCCCGACCACCTCGCACGCCCTCGACAACCTGCAGCTGCGGGGCGAGCTGTTCGTCGGCCCCGGCACCACGGTCTACGAGGGCATGGTCATCGGTGAGGCCGCCCGGGGCGGCGACATGGTCGTCAACGCGGTGCGCGAGAAGCAGAAGACCAACATCCGCACCCACAGCCACGACGACGCCGCCAAGCTGGCCCCGCCGCGGGTCCACACCCTCGAGACGGCGATCGAGTGGATCGCCGACGACGAGCTGGTCGAGGTCACGCCGGACGCCATCCGCATCCGCAAGCGGATCCTGGCCGAGCCCGACCGCCGCCGCGCCGGCAAGAGCACCAAGGCCTCGGCCTAGCCTCACCGCCGTGAAGCAGTCGATCGACTCGGCGTGGGACGACCACCCCGTCGACCCCGACGACCAGGAGGACACGCCACCCGCGTGGTGGATCGTGAACCTGGTCGACGATGTCGAGGGGATCGACGACCTGCGGGTCCAGGTGGTGCTCGAGGTGGCGGGGGGCAAGGAGCGGGTCGCCGCCCACCTCGCCCCCGACACCGCCCGGCGCCTCCGGGCCGCCCTGGCCACGGCGCTGAAGACGATCGGCGAGCCGGTCGACTGAGCACCTTCGGTGGGGGAGCCCCCACCGAGGAACGATCGCCCAGCGCGCCCGCCCGGTGTGGTGGGCTTGGGGGTCGCCGTCATCGAGGACGGTGACCGGAGCTTGGAGGAAGCGTGGCCGCGAGCCAGCGACGTGACAGGGGAGCGGCGAGGGCCTGGGTGGTCGGCGTCGCCGGGGTGGCGGTCGTGGCCGTGCTCGCCGTGGTGGCCATCGTCGTGCTCACCACCGACGACGGCGGCGACGGCGGGGCCGGGGACAAGGGGGCGGCCGAGGCCGCCATCGACCGCTTCGTCGAGGCCGTCAACCGGGGCGCGCCGGGCGAGGGGGGCACGGCCCAGCCCTCGGCCGACGTGGCCGCCCAGTACACCGCGGTCACCGAGGGCCTGGGCAACCTGAGCCTCACCGCCACCAAGGGCGACGTGACCATGGCCGAGCAGGAGGGGACCGCCACCGCACCGCTCGCCGTCGAGTGGAGCGTCTCCGGGGCGACGTGGTCCACGAGCGGCACCGTCACCGCCGTCTTCGCCGGGGCCGAGGGCCAGCCCGGCGAGTGGAGCGTGCTGTGGGACATCGCCGCCCTCGACAACCGGCTGCGGGCCGGCGACGCCCTCTCCGCGGTGGCCACCGACTCCGAGCGGGCCGCCATCCTCGACGGGGCCGGCGAGCCGCTGGTCGCCCCGACGCCGGTCGTGATCGTCGGCGTCGAGCCCGGCGCCGTGCCCGACACCCAGGCCGTGGCCGGCGAGCTGGCCCGCCTCCTCGACATCGACGGCGCCGCCCTGGCCGCCCGCATCGACGCCGCCCCCGACGACCAGTTCGTCGAGGTCATCACCCTGCGGCGCACCGACTACGACCCGATCCGGGACCAGCTCCAGGCCCTCCCCGGCACCCGGTTCCAGGAGGACACCCTCAACCTGGCCCCGAGCCGGAGCTTCGCCCGGCCCATCCTCGGCTCGGTCGGTCCGGCCGACGAGGAGGACGTGGCCGAGGGCGAGGGCCAGGTCGAGCTGGGCGACCTGATCGGCCAGTCCGGCGTCCAGGCCCGCTACGACGACGAGCTGACCGGCACGCCGGGGCTGGAGATCCGGGTCACCCGGGCCGCCTCGACCCCGCCCGAGGGCCAGACGACCACCACCGACCCGAACGCCCCCCCGGTGCCGCCGGCCGTGGAGACGCTCCAGACGGTCCCGGCCGGCGCCGGCACGCCGGTGAAGCTGACCCTCGACCGGGCCGCCCAGGAGGCCGCCGAGGCCGCCCTGGCCGGCGACGAGCGGCTGACCGCCCTGGTGGCGGTGCGGATCAGCACCAGCGAGGTGCTGGCCGCCGCCACCGGCCCGACCGGCAGCGCCCAGAACATCGCCTTCACCGGCCAGGTCGCCCCGGGCTCGACGTTCAAGGTGGTCTCGTCGCTGGCCCACATCCGCAAGGGCCTGACGCCGGACGAGGTCGTCGGCTGCCCGGCCACCGCCACCGCCGGCGGCCAGGAGTTCCGCAACGCCGGCGGCTTCGTCCTGGGCGACGTGCCCTTCCGCCAGGACTTCGCCCGCTCGTGCAACACCGCCTTCGTCAACCTGGCCGAGCGGCTCGAGCCCAACGAGCTCCACGACGCGGCCACCGCCTTCGGCATCGGCGTCGAGTGGGACGCCGGGCTGGGCTCGTTCAACGGCTCGGTCCCGGCCAACGACAGCGCCGCCGACACCGCGGCCGCCTCGATCGGCCAGGGCCGGGTCCAGGCCAGCCCGTTGGCCATGGCCATGGTGGCCGCCACCGTCGCCGCCGGGCGCTGGAAGGCGCCCCGGATCGTCGCCGAGCCGGCGCCCGAAGGCCAGCCCGCCGACGTGCCGCTCGACCCCACCGCCGCCGGCTACCTGCGGGACATGATGCGAGCCGTCGTCACCGGCGGCACCGCCGCCGACGCCCTGGGCGGGCTGCCCGGCGAGATCTTCGCCAAGACGGGCACGGCCGAGTTCGGCGGGGGCGAGACCCTGGCCACCAACGCCTGGATCATCGGCTGGCGCGACGACGTCGCCTTCTGCGTCTTCGTCGAGGGCGGTTCGGGCGGTGGCAGCGTCGCCGGCCCCATCGCCGCCAGCTTCCTCAACGCCTACGGAGGCTGATCGGCTCGGATGGTGCCAGGCACCATCCGAGTCAGCGCCTCGCCCGGACGACCGGGTGGGGGAGGAACGTGGCCGTCCCGCCACGGGCCTCGACGTACTCGACGAACATGCGGAACGCGCGGCGGCTGGTCATCTCGATGATCTCGTCGCGCATCTCGACGTAGACCGGCTTCTGCCCGTCGAAGGCGCCGTCGTCGGCCGTGCACCACCAGTGGAACTCGAAGCCGCCCTCGCCCCAGTCACGGCGCTTCCACTCCCGCAGGGTGGAGGTGACGTGGCCGTAGGAGTCGGTCTCGTCGACCCGGCGCAGGGGCACCTGCCAGCACACCTCGGGCTTCCAGTCCATGAACCGCTCGCCCGACTCGACGGCAGCCTGGTGGAGGGCGCAGCCGGGCCCGTTCGGGAAGCCGGGCCGGTTGAGGAAGATGCAGGCGTCGTCGACGAGGCGGGAGACGGTCTCGCCCTCCTTGTTGACCTTGATCGGCCCGCCCCGCTTCTGGGCGACCTTCTTGAACTGCCACTGCTCGGGCGTCATCCGCTCGGCCATGCGCTCGACGTGGGCGCGGTCCTCGGGACCGGTGAAGTGGGCGCCGTAGGAGCAGCACCCCTGGACCATCTCGGGGGCGGGGGCGTCGAGGATGCCGGGGCAGCCGGCACCGAAGATGCAGTGCCAGGGGCTGGTCAGGAAGGAGACGTCGAAGACCCAGGTGCGGTCCTCCTCCGGATCGTCGAAGGAGACGTACTCGTGCAGGTCCTCGGGTTGACGGCGCGCCACCGGTGCAACCTAGCGAGCGGCCGCGCTAGTGCAGGTCGAGGCGGTCGGAGACCTCGCCCCACAGGTCCCGCAGGGCCAGCGAGGCCAGGCTCCGGGGGGCGGCCACGACCGTGGGCACCTGCTCCATCGGCATGCGCTCGACGGCGGAGGACACCGGGATGGCCGAGGCGAGGAAGCGGCGTTCGGTGCGGACCTCGTCGACCAGCTTGCGGTGCAGCGGCTTGCGCCGGTCGACCAGCGAGAGGAAGGGGGCGATCAGCTCCGACGGGGCGCCGAGGTCGTCGACCACGTCGGTGAAGCGGTCGAGGGCCCGCAGGTCGAGGGGGGCGGGCACGACCGGGATCAGGAGGAGGTCGACCGACCGCACCAGGACCTCGGTGGCCGGTCCGACGCCGGGCGGGCAGTCGACGACGACGATGTCGTAGTCCTTGGCCACCGAGGCGAGGATCCGCTTGAGCGTGCGCCGGGGCTTGCGGGTGCCGCTGACGATCACGTCGGCCTCGCGCAGGGTCACGTCGCCGGGGAGCACGTCGAGCCGCTCGACGTCGCTGTGGCGGATCGCCTGGGCCAGGTCCCGGTCGCCGCCGAGGAGGCGCTGGGCCCCGCCCCGCAGCTTGGGCTTGACGCCGAGGCATGCGGTGGCGCCGGCCTGGGGGTCGATGTCCCACACGAGGGTGCGGTGGCCGGCGGCGGCGGCGAGGGCGGCCAGGTTGACCGTGGTGCTGGTCTTGCCGACGCCTCCCTTGAGGGCGGTGAGGGCGACGGACTGCACGCCCCGAGCATGGCATGCTGCCCCCCGTGGCCGGCGAGTTCGACGAGATCCGAGGGCGGTTGGAAGCCATCGCCGAGGAGCTGGCCGACCTGGCGATCGTCCGGCTGCGGGAGTCGATCGACGCCGGCGGCCCCGAGCTCCCCCGCGACGAGACGCGCCGGACCCGCGCCCGCCGGGCCGTCGAGAAGGCGATCAACCTCCTCCAAGAACCCGACGACGAGGCGTTCGACTAGAGCCCCGTGTTGACCGCTCGGACGAGGTGGTGGAGGCCGGCCATCTTGTAGACGTCGAAGTGGAGGGCCAGGCGGGGGAGGTCGACCACGTCGTCGTCGGAGCGCTCGGGCGGGAAGGGTTCGGCCCGCTCGATCCGGCCCGACGCGCACAGGTGGGCGAAGCGCTGGTTGAGGTCGTCCAGCTCGGCGTCGGTGACCGCCGTGAGGGTGCGGATCACCAGCCGGTCGCCGACCCAGCGGATCGAGTGGTAGCGCCGGTAGAAGCCGGTGACCAGCTCGGCCGCGGCGGTGACGTCGTCGGTGCGGTCGGCCAGGTCGACGTCCTGGGCGCCGAGGTAGCCGCCCCCGGCCAGCTCGTCGACGACGAACCGGGTCCACGCCTCCCAGTACGTGCCGCCGGGCTGGTCGAGCAGGACGACCGGGGCGGGGACGGCCTTGCCCGTCTGCTGGAGGGTGAGCAGCTCGAGGGTCTCGTCGAGGGTGCCGAAGCCGCCGGGGAGGGCGACGAAGCCGGCCGACTCCTTCATCAGCATCAGCTTGCGGGTGAAGAAGTACTTCATGGTGACGAGCTTCGGGTCGCCGGTGATGACCTCGTTGGCGCTCTGCTCGAACGGCAGCCGGATGTTGACGCCGATCGAGCGGGCCACGCCAGCCCCCTCCATCCCGGCCAGCATGATCCCGGGCCCGGCGCCGGTGATCACCATCCAGCCGGCGTCGGCGAGCTGCTTGGCCACCTGGCGGGTCTGCTCGTAGAGCGGGCTGCCCTCCTTGGTGCGGGCCGAGCCGAAGATCGTGACCTTGGGGACGTCGCGGTAGCGGGCGAAGAGGGCGAAGGCGTCCCGCATCTCGGCGATGGCGGCCTTGACGATCTTGAGGTCGAGGCGGGCGGTGTCGTCGCGGCCGAGGCGGGCGGCGGAGCGGACGATGTCGCGGATCAGGTCGGCGTCGACCGGGGGGTCGATCTCCTCCACCAGGGCGGCGATGGCCGCCTCGACGGCGTCGTCGAGGTCGGCGCCGAGGGCCCGGGCGGTGCCGGCGGTGCCGAGCGGGGTGGGTTCGGGGACGTCGGTTCTCATGGCGCCCCCAGCCTCGCACCTCTACGTCTTGTCGGTCAGGGCCTTCCGGGCGTCCATCAGCTTCTTGAGGACCGAGTACCACCAGGGGGCGCCGGCGGTGAAGGCGGCGATCGAGATGGCCATGCCGAGGAGGGCGATCAGCTTGTCGATCAGCCGGGGTGGCATGTCCCGGCCCC
Organism: Iamia sp.; assembly: GCA_052038315.1. GTDB lineage: Bacteria > Actinomycetota > Acidimicrobiia > Acidimicrobiales > Iamiaceae > Iamia. Next base: position 4,467 of record JBQGCF010000229.1, on the reverse strand, counting down.
AGTCGAAGTCGTTGGGTGTCCAGCGACCGACCTGGAAGCCCTCGATCCCCGCCACCAGGTTGCGGGCGCACTCGAGCCGGTCCCGCACCTGGGGCACCGGCTCGGGGGCGGTGGTCGTGGTGGCGGTGGTCGTGGTGGTGGCGCCGGGGCGGGTGCAGGGGTCGTCGTCGGCGGCGGCCGCCGCCACCTCGGCCTCGGCCGCGGCGACGAGGACCTGGCGGCGGTCGGGCTCCTTGTAGAGCTGGGTGGCCATGTCGATGGCGTCGAGGCCCAGGGCACCGACGAGGATGAGGGCGGCCAGCCCGGCGAACCACCGGATGCGGCTGCGGTAGAGGGCGCCCAGGCGCTCCATCTCGGCGTCGAACCAGCGCTCGATCCAGGCGGCCCGGGCGGCGGCGTCCTTGCGCATGCCGTCGGGCAGCTTGGCCACCAGCGAGCCGAGCAGGGCCTTCTTCTGGTCGGGGGTGAGCTCGTCGGTGGCGGCGAAGACGCTCCCCAGGGCGGCGATGGCCGCCTCCCGGTTGAGCGTCTTGGTCCGGCGCAGGACCTTGGCCTGGTCGACGATGCCGGGCAGGGCGTTGAAGAACTGCTCCCGGGGGGCGGTGCCGGCCGAGGTGCGGATGTCGGGGGCCGCCGTCGGCTTCGGGGTGCCGTCCTCGGCCGGGACCTCGGGTCTGCCCGCGGCCTTGTCCTCGGCCGTGACCTCGTCGGTGGCGCCCACGGGGCTGGCGACCAGCGAGAGGGCCCGGCTGACCGCGCCCCGGGCGTCGGCGTCGTCGACGGTGCTGAACCAGCGGGCGACCGTGCGCCACAGGAGCTTGGCCCGGAACTGGCCCAGCCCGGCCACGGCCTCGACCACGGCGGTGCAGACACCAGCGCCGAGGAAGAAGACGAGGACGAGCCCGATGGCCGTCTCGAGGATGGCGGACGAACCCAGCTGGCTCACGGGACCCCTCCCAACCCGGCCCCACCCGGGGCCGGTGGTGGCACCCTACGTCAACCGAAGACCAGCGCGACGACCACCGCGGCGATGATCGACAGGGCGATCAGCACCGACACGACGATCATCCGGCCCATGGGGAGGGGGGAGGGGGACCGGTTCGGGTGCGGGGCGGGGGCGTTCACCGCCGCCATCGTGTCGTCCCCGCCCGGTTCGGGCGAACCCGGCGGCCCGGGCTCGTCGGCCGGGTCGGGGACGGCGACCGAGGCCGGGGGCCGGGCCCGGTCGGCGGCGATGGCCTCCAGGGCGGTGGCCATCGCGGCCAGCGAGGGCCGCGCCGCCGGGTCGTGGGCGGTGCTGGAGGCGATCACGTCGACCAGGGCGAAGGGCACGTCGGGGGGCAGCGGCGGGGCCTCGCCGGCGGGCGGCGGATCCCCCGTGAGCAGGGCGAACAGCGTCGCGCCGAGGGCCCGCACGTCGTCGGCCGGCGTCGCCCGACCGCCCCCGAAGTCGGTGAGCAGGGCCTGGCCCCGCCGGCCGACCAGGACGTTGTCGGGGCTGATCGCGCCGTGGCCCAGCCCGGCGTCGTGGGCCGCCTCCAGGGCGTCGGCCACCTCGGCCCCGAGGCGGGCCACCTCGCCGGCGCCCAGCGGCCCGAAGGCCCGCAGCCGGTCGCCCAGCGAGCCGGCGGCCACCAGCTCCATGGCCACGAAGGGCTCGCCCGCGGCCGTGGTGCCGGTGTCGATCACCTCGACCACGTGGGGGTGGCCGGCGAGGACGCGCCCGGCCCGGCCGACCCGGGCGGCGTCGGGGGCCATGAGCTTGACCGCGACGGGCCGGTCGACCGAGGTCTGGGTCGCCCGGTACACGATCGCCGCCGGGCCCCGGCCCACCACCTCGTGGAGGGCGTAGCCGGGGACCTCGGGGGGCACGGGGCCGCGCCTCAGCCGGTGCTGTCGGCGCCCAGCACGACGACCACGTCGGCGCCGTCGGCGGCGTCGGTCACGCCCAGCGGGGTGTCGGGGCGGATCTCGACCGGCGCGTCGGGGAGGCCGACGGCGGTGGCGATGGCGGTGCCGTCGGCCCGCAGCGCCTCCTCGGCCACGTAGACGGTGGTGATGTCGGTCTCCTGGGCCGCGTCCGAGGCCTCGCCGGTGTAGCCGGCCTCGGCCAGCCGGGCCACGTTCTCGCCGGCCCAGCCCCTCTGGCTGGTGCCGTTGAGGACGACGACGGCGAGCGAGGCCGGGTCCTGGGTGCTCGGCGTCGGGGCCGTGGTGGTGGTCGCCTCGCTCGTCGGCGGGGCGGTGGTCTCGGCCGGCGTCGCCGAGCGGGGCCGGTCGCCCTCGGCCTGGGCCACCACGAGGTAGCAGACGGCCACGAACAGGACGACGACCACGAGGGCGGCGATCAGCCAGACGGCACCGCCGCCGCGCCGGTCGTCGTCGTACGAGCCCCGGGGCGGGGGTGGCGGCGCCGGGTCCGCGGCCGGAGGCGGTGGGGGCGGGGCGGGGGGCAGCGCGGCGGTCTGGTCCGCGGCGGGCGCGGCGGCCGGCCGGGGACCCGGTGGGGGTGGGGGCGGGGCGGCGGGCTCGGCCGGCGGGGGCAGGATCGACAGCAGCTCGGCAGGGATCTGGACCGTCGCCTCGCCCTCGCTGGCCCGTCGTCGGTCCTTGTCCCTGTCGTCAGCCACCGGTCGCCTCCATCGCCCGACGACCGTACCCGTGCCGGACGTCCTGGCGACGGACGTCAGACGGGGGTGGGGCTCACCGGCTCGTAGAGCGTGGTCCGCTGGACGAGCGTGCGGCCGATCGGCTCGACGATCTGGCGGAAGCCGTCCTCCTCCATGCCCTGGCCGTGGGAGGCCCCGGCGGAGCGGGAGATCGTCTCGTCCATCAGGGTCCCGCCGAGGTCGTTGACGCCGGCCTGGAGGAGCTGGCGGACCCCGTCGGCCCCGAGCTTCACCCACGACGCCTGGATGTTGTCGACCAGGCCGGTGTAGGCGATCCGGGCGACGGCGTGCACCAGGACGCTCTCGCGGAAGGTCGGCCCGCGGCGGCTCTTCTTCTGGAGGTACAGCGGCGCGGCCATGTGGACGAAGGGCAGGGGCACGAACTCGGTGAAGCCGCCGGTCTCGGCCTGCAGGTCACGGGTGCGGAGGATGTGGCGGGCCCACGACGCCGGCTCCTCGACCGAGCCGAACATGATCGTGATGTTCGAGCGCAGCCCGACCGAGTGGGCCGTGCGGTGCGCCTCCAGCCACTCGTCGGTGTCGATCTTGTCGGGGCAGAGGATCTCGCGGACCGGGTCGTCGAGGATCTCGGCCGCGGTGCCCGGCAGCGTGCGCAGCCCGGCGTCCATCAGCCGGCGGAGGTAGTCGGCGAGGGGCTCGCCGAGCCGCTTGGCCCCCTCGGTGACCTCCAGGGCGGTGAAGCCGTGGACGTGGATCTCCGGCGCCGCATCCTTCACCGCCCGGGTGACGTCGACGTAGTAGTCGCCGTCGAAGCTGGGGTGGATGCCGCCCTGCAGGCAGACCTCGGTGGCGCCCAGGTCCCACGCCTCGGTGACCCGGCCGGCGATGTCGTCGAGGGTGAGGAGGTAGGGCGTGCCCCGCAGGTTGAGCGAGCGCGGGCCCTTGGAGAACCCGCAGAACCGGCACTTGAAGGTGCAGACGTTCGTGTAGTTGATGTTGCGGTTGCGGACGAAGGAGACCTCGTCGCCCACCGTCCGCCGGCGGATCTCGTCGGCCACCTCGGCCACCGCGGCCACCTCGCGGCCGCGGGCGCCGAAGAGGGTCACGATCTCGTCGAAGCCGACCTGCTCGCCGGCCGCCACGCCGTCCAGCACGGCCTTCACGGCACCGCCGATGGGAGCGGACGGGCCAGGGATGATCATCGGCGGGGCCACGTCGGCACCGGAGTACCACTGGGTCGAGCGCCGGCCGACGAGGACGACCTCGGCCCCGTCGCCCACGTTGCGGACCTCGCCGACCTTGTTGGGGTAGACGCTGCCGGCGTCGTCGCGGGCCAGGCCCTCGGCGTCGGAGCGGTCCATCACCGCGAAGCGCAGGCCCTCGTCGAGCCACGTGTCGGCGGCACCGCCGGTGACGTAGCGGGCGTGGACGGTGAGGCGGGGAGCGAGCTGGCGACCGGTGGCCTCGGTGGCCTCCCGCAGGGCGTCGAGGTGGGGCCAGGGGCGCTCGGGGTTGACGTGGTCGATGGTGACCGGCGAGACGCCGCCGAAGTCGGACACGCCGGCGGCGAGCAGCGGGGCGACCTCGTCGGCCAGGTTGGGCGGGGCCTGGACGTGGACCTCGGGCGGGAGGATCAGCCGGGCCAAGGCGATGGCCCGCTGGTGGTCCTCGGGCGGGCAGGGCGGGTGGTCGCGCATCGCCGTGCCCGGCTTGGGCAGGAAGGTCTGGACGATCACCTCCTGCACGTGGCCGTGGCGGCGGTGGGAGGCGGCGATGGCCCCGAGGGCCTCGACCCGGTCGGCCTCGGTCTCGCCGATGCCGCAGAGGATGCCGGTGG
>JBQGCF010000228.1:0-4802 GCA_052038315.1 Iamia sp. | reverse complement strand
GAGCTGCTTGTCCTCGATGGTCTCGGGGACGTCGCCGCCGGCGATCGACTGGGCCAGGCCCTCGACGATGGCGGTCTTGCCGACGCCGGGCTCGCCGATCAGCACCGGGTTGTTCTTGGTGCGGCGGCTGAGGACCTGCATCACCCGCTCGGCCTCGCGGCTGCGCCCGATCACCGGGTCGAGCTTCTTCTCACGGGCCAGCTGGGTGAGGTTGCGACCGAACTGGTCGAGCACCAGCGAGCCGCTGGGGCTCGCCTCGCCGCTGCCGCCCGAGGTGGCGCCGGCCTTCTCGCCGGAGCCGCCGGTCTGGCCCGAGCCGGGACCGGAGTCGCCCGACAGGAGCTGGATGACCTGCTGGCGGACCCGGGACAGGTCGGCGCCCAGCTTCACCAGCACCTGGGCGGCCACACCCTCGCCCTCGCGGATCAGCCCGAGGAGGATGTGCTCGGTGCCGATGTAGTTGTGGCCGAGCTGGAGGGCCTCGCGGAGGCTCAGCTCGAGGACCTTCTTGGCCCGCGGGGTGAAGGGGATGTGACCGGAGGGCGACTGCGTGCCCTGGCCGATGATCTCCTCGACCTGCTTGCGCACGGCCTCGAGCGAGATCCCGAGCGATTCCAGGGCCTTGGCGGCCACGCCCTCGCCCTCGTGGATGAGGCCGAGGAGGATGTGCTCCGTCCCGATGTAGTTGTGGTTGAGGAGGCGGGCCTCCTCCTGGGCGAGCACCACCACCCGGCGGGCCCTATCCGTGAAGCGTTCGAACACCTTTGCCTCCCTCGACGGGACCGGGGTGGTTCCCGTGTGGGTGTAGTGGTCCGAGCCTACCGCCCGCCTCCACCTTCCCGGCCCCTGGGTCGGTGGAGGGGGCGGCGAGCTGGCCCCCCGTGGTCCCTCCCACGCCGATCCATCGGACGCGGGGCGTGGTCGGACATGGGTCGAACGGCCTACTTCTGACGGACGAAGCCCTGCTCAGCCCGCCCGCACCGGGGCACCGACGTCTCAGAGCGTGACGTCCTTCTCGGTCCACTTGCCGAGGGCGGGACGCCGCCAGGTGGCGAAGGCGTCGAGGGCCTCGGCCCCGGTGGGGGCGACGACGATGCTGGCGCGCACGTCGGCGGCCAGGAAGCCGTCGGTCACGGCCCGGTCGAGCAGCGCCGCGGCGGGGGCGTAGAAGCCGTTCACGTCGACCAGGGCGATCGGCTTGTCGTGCACCCCGAGCTGGGTCCACGTCATCGTCTCGAAGGCCTCCTCGAAGGTCCCGATGCCGCCCGGTAGGGCGAGGAAGGCGTCGGACAGCTCGGCCATCCGGGCCTTGCGCTCGTGCATCGAACCGGTGACCTCGAGCCGGGTGATGTCCCGCTTGGCCACCTCGGCGGCGTCGAGGAACTCGGGGATGACGCCGGTGACGTCGCCGCCGGCCTCCATGCACGCCGCCGCCACCCGGCCCATCAGCCCGACCGATCCGCCGCCGTAGACGAGCCCGATCCCCCGCTCGGCGAGGGCCCGGCCGGTGGCGTCGGCCTCGGCCGCGTAGGCCGGGTCGAGCCCGGGGTTGGACCCGCAGAAGACGCACACCCTGGTCAGCTCCACCCGCCGATGGTGCCACCCGGGTGCCGCGGTCGACGATGCTGGTGCGGTGGAGCGGCGCGTCACGCCTCTGGAGCGAGGGGTCCTGGGCGGCCAGGCCGTGTTCCGGTACCTGGCGTGGGCGTGGATGGCGGTCGTCCTCTGGGTGTCGCGGGAGGAGCTGACCCGGCCGGGGACGGCGATCGCCCTCTGCGCCGTCACGGCCGTCGCCTCGCTGGCCCTCGGCGCCGCGTCCCGCTGGCGCCCGGCGCTGCTGTTCCGGCCGGCGGTGGTCGCCGGCGAGGTCGGCCTCGGCGGCGGGCTGCTCGTGGCCGACGGATGGGTCTACGGCGGACCGCACCGGGTGTCGCTCGGCTCGGCCTGGCCCATCTCGGGCGCCCTCGCCGCCGGGATCACGGGCGGGCCGTGGGGCGGGGTCGCGGCGGGGACGATCATCGGCCTCGGCCGCTGGGGCGGGACGCACCTCGACGACCTGCCCTCCCCCGGCCTGCTGTCGCTGCTGTCGACGTCCTTCCTCTACGCCCTCGCCGGCGGGGCCGCCGGGTTGGTGATGCGCCGGCTGCAGCAGGCCACCGACGAGATCGCCGCCGCCCGGGCCCGGGAGGAGGTGGCCCGCACGCTGCACGACGGGGTCCTCCAGACCCTCGCCGTCGTCCAGCGCCGCTCGACCGACGCCGAGCTGGCCACCCTCGCCCGCACCCAGGAGCGCGAGCTGCGCGAGTTCCTGTTCGGGATGGATCGGCCGCCGGGCAGCCTGCTGGCCGAGCTCCGCCACGTCGCCGCCACCGCCACCGGGCGCCACGGGCTCGACGTCGAGGTGACGGCGGTCGACGACCCCGGGGTGCTCGCCGACGACGTCGTCCGGGCCGTCGCCGGGGCGGTGGGCGAGGCCCTGACCAACGCGGCCAAGCACGGCGCCGCCACCCGCGCCGTCGTGTTCGTCGACCCCGACGAGGACGACGACCACGTGCACATCTCGATCGACGACGACGGCTCGGGCTTCGACGTCGACGCGGTCGCCGAGGGCGTGGGCCTGGGCCGCTCGATCCGGGGCCGGGTCACCGAGGTCGGCGGCCGCGTCCAGGTCCGCTCCACCCCCGGCCGCGGCACCGAGGTCCGCCTCACCGTCCCGCTCGGCCGCGCCTAGGCCACGTCCCGCTAGGCCTCGGCGTCCAGCAGGAGTCCGAGCCCGACTAGGCCCTTGGGAGCGTGAGGGTGACCTCGGTGCCGCGGGTGGGGGTGCTGTGGACCCGGACGTGACCGCCGACCTCGAGGATCCGGCCCCGGATGGAGCGGGCGAGGCCGACGCCCTCGGGCACCTCGTCGGCGTCGAAGCCGGCGCCGTCGTCGTCGACCGACACCGAGACGTGGTCCTCGTCGGGGTCGACGAACACCACGGCCCGCTCGGCCGCACCGTGCTTGGCTGCGTTGGTGAGGGCCTCGCCCACGGCGCCGACCACGGCCCGCACGACCTCGGGGGCCAACGCGCCCGGGTCGTCGACGGCGGTGACCTCGACGGCGAGCCCGTGACGGGCGGTGGCGGTGGCGGCGACGTGGCGGAGCTCGGTGAGAAGGTCGCCCGACGGCCGGTCGATGCCGAACAGGAACTCCCGCAGCTCGCGCTCCTGGGTGGCGGCGAGGGCGGCCAGGTCGGCGTCGGTCGATCGGCGCTGGACGACGGCCAGGGTCTGGAGCACACCGTCGTGCAGCGTGCGGGCGACCTCCTCGCGCGCCCGGGCGGCGGCGATCTCGTCGGTGGCCTCGCGGAGCCGCCGCATCACCAGTCCGCCCGCCCCGCCGGCGAGGGCGTAGAGGAACGTCGTCGACACGAGCGACAGGAGCCCCGGCGAGCCCTGCTGGTCGAGCAGCGTTCCGCCGTAGCGGCCGACGCCGATCACCACGCCGGCGGCGACGCCCCCGACCGGCCCGCCCACGATCCCGGCGGCCAGCGCCCCGGAGATCGGCCAGGCCGACCCGAGCGAGACGCGGTGCGGCCCGCCGTAGACCCACCCGTCGGCCACGAGCAGGCCGGCGCCCAGCCCGACCTCGACCACGACGGTCACCGGGTGCAGGAGCAGGCCGGGCCGCAGCCGTGACGCCACGCCGAGGGCGAGCGACACCACGGCGGTGAGCACGCACAGGGCGACGGCCACGCCCGTCCGCGACAGCTCGGTCCGCGACACGTAGAGCACCACGGCCATCCACGCCCACGCCACGATCCGGAAGACGGCCTGGCCGCCCAGCACCCCCCGGTCCAGGGGCGTGACCCGTCGCTCCACGCCCTCAGCATCGCCGATCAGCCGGGCGTGGATGGGCGTCGCGCCCGGATCGGCCCGGCGCGCTGCCCATCCGACGGACCGGGTGGGCACCGCGCCGGCGCCCGGCGGGCGCGATGCCCACTCGGTCGACGGTCGGGCGGGGGTGGCACGATCGGCCGATGGATCTGACGAGGGTGTGCGTGTTCTGCGGGTCGAACCCGGGTCGGGGCGACGCCTACGGGGCCGCCGCCGAGGAGACCGGTCGGGTGCTGGCCGAGCGGGGGATCGGGCTCGTCTACGGCGGCGGGTCGGTCGGGCTGATGGGCCGGGTGGCCACGGCGTGCATGGCCGCCGGTGGCGACGTCACCGGCGTCATCCCCGAGGTCCTCGACGCCGCCGAGGTGGCCAAGCGCGACGTCACCCGCCTCGAGGTCACCTCGTCGATGCACGAGCGCAAGGCCCGCATGGCCGAGCTGTCGGACGCCTTCCTCGCCCTGCCCGGGGGGATCGGCACCTTCGCGGAGGCCTTCGAGACGAGGACCTGGACCCAGCTCGGCGTCCACGACAAGCCGATCGCCCTGGTCGACGTCGACGGCTTCTACGCCCCCGCCGCCGCGCTCCTCGACCGGGCGGTCGAGGAGGAGTTCCTCGGCGCCGACGTGCGGGCCAGCATCGTCGTGGCCCCGACCACGCCCGCCGCCCTCGATGCCTTCGCCACGTGGGAGCGGCCCGAGCTCGGCAAGTGGACCGAGGTCGACGGCCCGATCGGCGTCGACGAGACCTGAGCGCCACCCTCCGCAGCGGGGAACGCCCGAGAACTAGGCCGTTCGACCCATGTTCGACCGCGCTCCGCGTCCGATGGATCAGCGTGGGGGGCCGAGGGGGGAGGCCAACCCCCGCCTCCACCTTCCCAGGGGCCGGTAAGGTGGAGGCGGGCGGTAGGCTCGATCCACGAACCCA
>JBQGCF010000227.1:0-8877 GCA_052038315.1 Iamia sp. | reverse complement strand
CCGGCTGGACGAGGGCCTCCAGGGCACCGGCGTCCTCGACGAAGAGCACGCCCTCGCCCGCCACGGTGACGAGGCGGTGGTCGCCGAACCGCACCGGCACCAGGACGGTGCCCGTCGGGCCCAGGGCGGACGCGGCGGCGTCGACCTCGGACCGGAGCCGCTCGACCGAGCCGGAGGTCGCCGCGGTCGACAGGACGACGACGTCGGGGGTGGCGGCGACCTCGCCGGCGACGGCGCCCTGCAGCGCCTCCGAGGGCGCCCACGGCCGCGATCCCCCCTGCTCGTCGACGGGCGCCGCCTCGCCGATGTAGTGGCCGGCCTCGAGCGTGGCCGCCAGGGCGGCCGCGAGGTGCGGGGCCGGCCGCGGGCCCGGCCCGCCGTCGGCCAGGGCGTCGAGCACCCGGGCCAGGTCCCGCTCGCTCGGGGTGGCCCGGACCAGCGGTGCGAGGAGGGCGGGCAGGGCCGCGTCGGCGAGGACGGCCCGGCGGTACGGGTCGTCCTCCAGCAGGGCGCTGAGCTGCACGCCGTTGGTGAACCGGAGGGCGGCGCCGAGCTCGGCGGGCGGGGCGGCGAGCACGTGCTCGATCCCCCGGCGGAGGGCGGCGCCGGCGGCGAGGTCGGGGCCGGCGGCGGCGGCCCGGGCCGCCCGCTGTTGGGCCAGGACCCCGAGGAGCTGGGCGGTGGTGCCCAGGTCCTCGTGCTCGCCCCCGGCCACGGGGACCGTGAGCAGCACGCCCCGGTCCCCGTCCCGGGCCACCACCTCGCCGGCCTGGCCGTCGATGGCCCCGTCGACGTGGAACAGCAGCTCGTCCAGGGCGTCCGAGTGCGGGGAGCCCGGTGCCCGCTGGGCGAGGAGCAGCCCGGCGCTCAGCAGGAAGCTCGTGGTCCGCATGGCGGTGAGGCCCCCGTAGGCGCCGAAGAGGTCGAGGTCGTGCGGGGCGGGGGAGCCGGCGGCGGGCCGGCCCCCGAGGATCTCGACCGCCATCTCGTCGATCGCCGAGGCCAGCGCCTCCAGCAGCGGGTCCGCGGTGCCGGCCCGCAGCAGGCCGCCCGAGGCGCGCCGCACGGTCTGGTAGAGGTCGCAGGAGGCGGCCAGCATGCCGAAGGTCCCCGACGTGTCGAGGCGCCACGACGGCAGGGCGTCCTGCAGGTAGCGGGCCGATCGGATGGCGACGGCGTCGTCCCGGCCGCCGCCCAGCTCGTCGAGGACGAGCAGGCGCGTGCTCATGGCGGCGGCGGTGTGCCGGATGCGGACCTCGGTCGGTTCGGACCGGGTGGTGAAGGTCGCTCCGACCGCTCCCCTCGTGCTGGTCCGGACCCGCAGGAAGTCGAGCCCGTGGCCGATCACCTCCTGCAGCACCGGGCGGAGCGGCGACGCCGGGCCGGCCAGCCCGAGCGCTCGGCGGAGGGCGACGCAGGTGATGTCGATGCCGCCGTGCACCCGCATGGCCGGCCGGGGCGGGGCCGGCGATCCCGACGCCGCCGCGTAGCGCTCCATCCACGTGGCCAGCGACCGGGTCCACCCGCCGGTGGGCAGCTGCTCGGCCACGACCACCAGCAGCCCCAGCGAGGCGACGGCGGACGGTTCGGCCTCCTGGTCGGCGTCCACGGTCCCGCCGTCACCGATCGCGGCCGGCGCCCCGGCCCCACGGCCCTCGAGCTGGGCGAGGACCCGCTCGCTGCGCTCCAGCAGCGTGGCCAGGGCGGCATGGGTGACGCGGTCGGCCAGCTCCGCTCGCGACCCGCCCATGACGTGGAGGAGGTCGCGGGCCAGCTCGGTCGTCGGGGCGGCCGCCTCGAGCCGGCGGTAGAGGGCCCCGAGGAACGCCCGGGCCAGGTCGGTCGGATCGAGGCCGAGGGCGCTGGCCTGCGACTCGTCGCCACCCGGGACCGGGACGGACCCGAGCCGGGCGAAGGCCTCGGTCAGGCCGAGGGCCATCCGCTCCACCAGCGGCACCGCCACGTCACCGCGCAGCGGCACGACCCCGTCGTCGTCGAACAGGGCGAGCAACCCGGAGGCCAGCGCCTCGGTGTCGTCGCGCTCGCCGCCGAGCAGCTCGTGGAGGGCGTCCTGCATGGCGGCCAGGGCGAGCCGCTGGAGGGTGCGGGCCGCCTTCTCGTCCCGCCACACCTTCCCGAGGCCCCGGGTCGCGCTCGATCCCACCTGGCGCACGAGCCAGAGTCCGAACCCGTCCACGAGGCGGACAACGTACCGGGTGGTCCGGGATGCTCGGTCAGCCGGTGCCCCGACGGCGCACCCACGCGGTGGTGCCGTCGGCCATGCCCTTCATCTTGGGGGCGTCGGCGAGCGGGGCGACCAGGAGGGCGGTGCCGGGCGGGAGGTGGTGCTTGAGGGCGTGGTACACCTCCGAGCGGGTGGCGTCGGTGGCGAGGAGCAGGAGGCCGGGGCGGAGGAGGACGGCGTCGTCCCAGGGGCCCTCGATGGTGGCGTCCAGGGTGGCCGTCTCCTCCCAGGCGAGGTGGAGCACGGGCCTGCCCTGCCCCGTGCGGGCGCACGCTCCCGAGATGCCCGACCTACCCGCCGTCAGGGATGCGACAGAGGGTGAAGGAACAGGGTTGACGTCACGCCTCTGAGGGGTACGGTCGCTGGCCATGTCGTCCCCGATCACCGAGACGACCGCCCGGCCCACCCGGGAGGACACGCGCAAGCGCCTCCTCGACGGCGCCTACGCGGTCTTCGCCGAGGTCGGCTTCCAGGCCGCCACCATCGAGGCCGTGTGCACCCGGGCCGGCTTCACCCGGGGCGCCTTCTACAGCAACTTCACCAGCCTCGACGAGCTCCTCCTCGCCCTGTGGGAGCGCACGGTGACCACCACCGCGGTCGCCATCCGGGCCCAGGTCGCGGCCATCGGGTCGGTGGACGAGCCGTTCGAGGCGGCGCTGGCCGCCCTGGTCGCCCTCCGGGCCCCGGACCGGGCCTGGTTCGTGATCAGCACCGAGTTCATGCTCCACTCGCTGCGCACGCCGGGGCTGGACGAGCGGGTCGAGCGGCGCCGGGCCTCCTTCCGCCGGGAGCTGCAGCGGGGCGTCGAGGCCCTGATGGCGGCCGAGGGGCGACGGCCGCCCGACGGCATCGACACCGAGACCTTCACGCAGCTGCTGATCGCCGGCCACCTCGGCTGCCAGCACCTCACCGCCACGGCCGAGGGCGAGGGGCTCGCCCCCGGCAGCACCGACCTGGCCCGCTCGATGCTCCGGGCCCTCGTGGCCAGCTGCCCCCGGGCCCACGACCCGGTCGACCTCAGGGCCTGAGCGCGAACGGCAGGGGCAGGGCCAGCTCGACGTTGCGGTCCCCGGCCTCGCCCAGGCCGTAGATCGGGTCGACCCACTGGTCGTCGTTGGCGGCCAGCTCCCGGCTGAGCGACGCCAGCGCCACCGGGTCCCAGCGCCCGTCCCGCCGGTAGGCGATGCGGGGCGGGCCGAGGTGGTCGAGCACGGTGGCGACGATCGAGAGGGTGCCGTCGCCGTTGGCGAACAGCTCGATCGTGCGGCCCTGCTGGCCGAAGTCGATCCCGCTGGCGGTGTTGAGCTCCCACCAGCCGCCGCCCTCGGAGCGCCGGTGCGGCTGGACCGTGTGGCGGTGGGTGTGGCCGTTCACCCACAGCACCACGTTGGGGAAGCGGTCGAGCAGGGCGACCAGGTCCGGCCCGAGGGTGCGGGGGCCGGGGTCGGCCTCGTCGTCGACCGTGTTGGCCATCGTCCACGAGGCGTGGTGGCTGAGCAGGATGACCAGGCGGTCGGTGCCGGGACCGTCGACCCACCGGCCCCGCTCGTCCCGGTACCGGCTGTGGCAGCGCTGGAGCTGGTCGACCAGCCACGCCGTCTGGGCCGGGCCCATGCCCCCGCCGTCGCCGTGGGTGTGGTTGCAGGTGTCGAGCCCGATCACCTGGACGTGCGGCCCCTCCCAGCGGGACCACCACGTCGTCCCGTCGAGCACGTTGGCCTCGGTGAAGCCGTGGCCGACGGGGCCCGGGCCCCGCCCACCCTCGGGCCCGGGGTCCAGGAGGGTGGCGACGGAGTCGGCGGCGGCGACCGGCCGGCGCCCCTCGGGGTCGGGGGTGACCCGGTGGACCCACGGGCCATCGGCGCGGCGGGCCCAGCGGTCCGGATCGCCCTGGGTCGCGGTGGCCACGGCGAGGGCCCGGGTCAGCCCGGCGGCGCCGATCGGCTTGCGGTCGGTGGCCACGAGCATCTGGCCCAGCCAGTCGAGGCGGGCACCCCGGTTGGGACCGAAGGAGCCCTGGAAGATGAGGTCGTGGTTGCCGAAGACGGCGAGCCACGGCACGTTCAGGCCGACGGGGTCGAAGGGGGCGACGGCGGCGTCGAGCATGCCGGGGAGGTGCGGGAAGCCGGCCCTGGCGCGCCGGTCCCACCCGGCCCGGTCCGGGTGCCAGGCGCCCTTCCACCCGGACCGCTGGATGCCCTCGTAGACGCCGTCGGCCCCGGTGTTGGCCGCGACCCGGCGCCCGTCGAGGACGTCGATCCACCAGCGCAGCTCGGCCGCGCCCCGGTTGTCGACGTTGTCGCCGGTCTGGATGCACCAGGCCATGGGCGCACCGCTCAGCGGGCTGGTGCGGACGGCGTTGGTGGCGGCGACGAGCCGGTCGAGGACGTGGGTCGTGAGGGTCTCGTGGGGCCGGTGGCCACCGTCGGATCCGGCGTTGGCCCAGCCGAAGGCGTCGCCGCCCTCGAGCCGGGAGGGCGACTGGGCGTCGCACACGTGGACGTCGGTGTGGTGGGCGACGTAGAGCAGCGAGGTGCGGGTGCCGGCCCGGTCGGCGGCGGGCCGGGCGCCGAGGTCGTCGCGCAGGAGGTGGGGCTCGCCCGGCGCCCAGTCGAGGCGGCGGTAGCGCGACGGGCCGGCGAGGGGCCGGATCGTGGCGTCGAGCGTGGTCAGGACCGGTTCGGCCGGCTCCTCGCTGGGCTGGCGGGGCGTGGCCGGGGCCAGGCCGGCCCGGCGGGCGGCGACCTTCATCCGGCGCGCCCGGCGGACGCGGGCGGGCAGCCCGCCCAGCGGGCTCTGGTCGTGGGCCGGCATGGGCGTCATGGTGGCACGCAGCCCCCGGTCGCCCGGCAGCGCGGGCGGGTCAGAGGGTGCGGGCGACGGCGATGACGGCGCCGGCCAGCAGGACGGCGGCACCGGCCACGACCAGGATCGGGCCGGCTCCCCGGCCCCCGCCACCCGTCCCCCCGACGTCGGCGGCCACCGCGCCGCCGTCCTCGTCGGTGCCGGCCGTGTCGTCGTCGGTGCCGGCGGTGTCGTCCTCGGCCGGGTCCGGGTTGTCGGCGGTGGCCGGGTCCCCGACCTCGGCCTCCTCGTCCCCGGCTCCGCCGGCGCCGTCCGACCCGGCCGCCGGGTCGTGCCCGGCGGTCCCCCCGTCGTCGGTGGCGCCGGCGGGCGCCGTGGTCCCCCCGGTTCCCCCCTGGGTTCCCCCCTCGCCGGTCCCCCCACCGGCGGTCACCACATCGTCCGCCCCCGCACCGGGCGGGTAGGCCGGGCCGGGATCGCTGGCCCCGGCGGGACCGGCGAGCACGAGGCCCAGGGCCAGTCCGGCCAGGAGGATCAGCAGGCCGGAGGCCCGGGTGCGGCGGGTGGTCACGGGGGTGACCGTACATCACCCAGAGTGAGCGTGTCTAGAGTTTCACCACGGAGAGTGTGCGAATGGCGGTGGCCGTCAGGTCGGCCCCGGGACCGACACGCCGATCCCGCCGAGCGTGTCGGCGCCGAAGCGGGCCTTCTCCCGGGCCAGGTCGAGCGGCCGGGGCCGGATGTCGACCTCGCCCACCTCGGCCAGCCGATCCGCCGGCACCAGCCACGAGACCTCGAACTCGATGCCGTCGGGGTCCTGGGCGTAGAGCGCCTTGGTCGTCCCGTGGTCGGAGGCGCCGACCAGGGCGCCTTCAGCCCGCAGCAGGCCCTCGATCCGCTCCAGCTCGGCCAGGGTGTCGACCTCCCAGGCCAGGTGGTAGAGCCCGACCGTCGAGCGCCCGGCCCCCGACGGACCGGCGCCGGCCCCGATCTGGAACAGCCCGAGGTCGTGGTCGTTGGTCGAACCCGGCGCCTGGAGGAACAGGGCTCGACCCGGGATCTCCACGACGGTGCGGAACCCGAGCACCTCCCGGTAGAGGCGGGCGGTGCGCTCGATGTCGCGCACGTAGAGGACGGCGTGGTTGAGGCGCTGGATCGGCATGGAGACATTGTACTTGCGTGTGCAAGTACTTGCTCCTGGGTCCTCGTCAGCAGGACCCGGAGCTCGACCCCGGCCCGACCGGAGCAGGGCGGGGCCGGGGTCGAGCCGGGCGGTCACCGGAGCGAGCCCGTGCTGCGATGCAGGGCCAGGCCGGCGACGAGCAGGAGGAACGCCGCGGCGAGCAGCGCCTCCAGGTTCTGCCCGGTGCGGGCCAGGTCGGCCAGGCCACCGGGGGCGGCGCCGGCCAGCTCGGCCGGGGCCGTCGGGGCGGTGGGGGTCCCGGCCTGGGTCAGGTCGAGGTCCTGGACGACGGGGAGCAGCGGCTCCTCGGCCGGCTCGGTCGGGTCGACCGGGTCGGCGGGGTCGACCGGATCGGTCGGGTCCGTGGGGTCGACCGGGTCCACCGGGTCGGTGGGATCGGTCGGCCCGCCCGTGGTCGTCGAGCAGTCGGTGGTGGCATCGCCGAGGACACCAGCACCGACACCGCACACCTCGATCGGCACCTCGACCCCGACCGTCGGCTCGTCACCCGAGCCCGGCCCGCCCGGACCGGTGGGCTCGGTGGGCTCGTCGCCCTCGACCGAGCAGTCCGTCGCCGTCGAGCCGAGCACGCCGGCGCCGACACCGCACACGTCGATCGGGGCGTCCACGTCGGCGCCGGGCTCGGTGCCCTCGTCGACGGGACCGGCGGGGGTGCCACCGGTCACCGTCGTCGTCCCGCAGTCGGTCGCCGCGTCACCGGCCACGGTGGCGGTCACGCCGCACACCGAGATCGGCGCATCGACGTCGGCCGTGCTCGACGAGCCCGGCTCGCCGGCCGCGACCGTCGAGCCGCAGTCGGTCGTCGTGGTGCCGACCACGCCGACCCCGACACCGCAGACGTTCACCGGCGCATCGACGTCGGCACCGCCGACGCCCTCGGTCGTGCCACCGGGCGTCGACCCGGTCCCGGTCGTCGTCCCGCAGTCGGTCGACGAGCCGGAGTCCACCGCCACGGCCACGCCGCAGACGGAGATGGGGGCATCGACGTCGGCCTGGCCGAGCTCGTCGCGCGATCCGGCCGGGGCGGTCCCGGTGCCGGTGGTGGTGCCGCACTCGGTGGCCGCACCGCCGGCCACGGCCACGCCGACCCCGCACACGGAGATGGGGGCGTCGGCATCGACGTCGCCGAGGGCGCCGTCGTCGGTGGTGGCCGACGGGTCGGCACCGGTCTCGGTGGTGGTGGCGCAGTCGGTGTCGGCGCTGGCGTCGACGGCGACAGTCACGCCGCAGACGGCGATCGGGGCATCGACGTCGGCATCGCCCACGGTCCCGCCGGCGGCCGGCTCGGAGCCGGTGCCGGTGGAGGCGCCGCAGTCGGCGCCGCCCATGGCGTCGACGGCCACGGTCACGCCACAGGCGGTCACGGGGGCGTCGGCATCGAGGCCGCCGAGGGCGCCGTCGTCGGTGGTGGCCGACGGGTCGGCACCGGTCTCGGTGGTGGTGGCGCAGGTGGTGTCGCCGTCGGCGGCGACCGCGACGGTCACACCGCACACGTCCACCGGGGCGTCGGCGTCGACACCGCCGACACCGTCCTCGGCGGCCGGCGAGGCGCCGGTCGTGGCCGTGCCACCGCAGTCGGTCGAGCCGCTCGACTCGAGGGCGACGGTGACGCCGCAGACCTGCACGGGCGCATCGGCGTCGACGTCGGCCTGGCCGTCGCTGCCCGAGCCGGTGGTGGTCGAGCCACCGCAGTCGTGGCTGCCCGACGCCTCGCCGGCGACGGTCACACCGCAAACCTGGACGGGGGCGTCGGCAGCGGCGTCGAGGACGGCGTCGTCGGCCGCCCCGGTGCCGTCGGTGCCGGTCGAGCCGGCGCAGTCGGCCCCGCCCTCGGCGACCACGGCGACCTCGACGCCGCAGACCGAGACGGGAGCGTCGGCGTCGGCGAGGACCTCGTCGACGACGTCGCCGGTGGTGACCGACGGGTCGGCGGCCCGACAGGCGTCGCCGCCCTCGGAACCGATGGTGACGGTGACGCCGCAGACGTCGACGGGGACGTCGACCGTGGCGTCGTCGGCGGCTCCGGCCGCCTGGGTGCTCAGGAACCAGAGTCCCAGAGCGAGGAGTGCGACGCGCAGGGCGACGCGGATCACGGATCTCATCGAGCTTCTCTCCAGAGGGTGTGGGGCGCCCGTGGGCGCCGGGGTGCGTGGACGGTGCGCCCGGGTGGGCGCCGGTTCACGCGGGGGTCAGTCCGGAGAGACCGAGGGCTCGTCGCGCTGGGCGCCGATGACGGTCGCCGAGCGGGCGACGACGACACCGGCGCGGGCCACGGAGGGCCGCTCCGACGAGGTGAGGATGGCGACCGGGCCGAACCCCGTGGGGGTCGAGGCCGAGGTGCCAGCCGGCAGGAGCGGCACGTCCACGGGGCGCGGGCCCGTGGGGGCGGGGAGGGGGCCCGGGGCCGGCGGCCCGAGGGGGGCCGGGGCGGCGGCGGGGCGAGCGGGGTCCGGGACCGGCGGGGTCACGGCGATGCCGACGGGGGCGTCGGAGCGGGTGGCGGTGGCCGGCGGGATGAGGACGGGGGGCTCCGGTGCCGGGACCGGGGCGACGCCGAGGATCGGGGCCACGGGGGCGGCGGCCGGGGCCAGCGGGGCGAGGACCGGGGCGACCGGAGCGGTCA
>JBQGCF010000226.1:0-8146 GCA_052038315.1 Iamia sp. | reverse complement strand
ACGACGTGCGCCCATGCCCCTAAGAGCCATCGACCCCCGTGGAATGCCGGGCCAGGAACTGGTTGACCCGGGCGGCCTGGCGGGGCTGGTGGGCCCGCTCGGCGACGGGCGGGGGGGTGCGGGGAGCCGCGGGGTTCAGCGCGGCGGCCCGCTCGAGGTCGCCGTCGCGCTCGTGGAGGTGGGCGGCGACGGCCGCCCGGCGGGGCACGTCGTCGGGCACCGCCGCCAGCGCCGCCAGCCCGGCCGGGGCACCGTCGGCCTCGCCCACCGCGACGGCCCGGTTGAGCCGGACGATCGGGGTGTCGGCGAACCGCAGCAGCTCGTCGTACCACTCGACGATCTGCACCCAGTCGGTCTCCTCGACCCGCAGGGCGTCGGCGTGGAGGGCGGCGATGGCGGCCTGGGCCTGGTACGGACCGAGGCGGTCGCGGGCCAGGGCCGCCTGCAGGATCGTGATGCCCTCGGCGATCAGGTCACGGTCCCACCGGCCGCGGTCCTGCTCCGCCAGCGGCACGATGCTCCCGTCGGGCCCGGTCCGGCTGGCGCGCCGGGCGTGGTGGAGCAGCATCAGGGCGAGCAGGCCCAGGACCTCGGGATCGTCGACCAGCGGGGCCAGCTGCCGGGTGAGCCGGAGGGCCTCGGCGGCCAGGTCGACGTCGCCCGAGTAGCCCTCGTTGAACACGAGGTACAGCACCCGCATCACCGTGCCCACGTCCCCCGGGCGATCGACGCCGGCCCGGGCCACCACCCGCTTGGCCCGGCTGATGCGCTGCGCCATGGTCGCCTCGGGGACCAGGTGGGCCTGGGCGATCTGGCGGGTGGTCAGCCCGCCGACGGCGCGGAGGGTGAGGGCCACCGCCGACGAGGGCGACAGGTCCGGGTGGGCGCAGAGGAAGTAGAGGTTCAGCGTGTCGTCGGCGCCCGGGACGGTGCCGGTGGCCGGCTGGGCGTCGTAGCGGACCTCGCGGTCGCGGCGGGCGCTCTCCGACCGGGTCAGGTCGAGGAACACCCGCCACGCCACGGTGACGAGCCAGGCGGTGGGGTCGGCCGGCCGCTGGTCGGCCCACGCCGAGAGCGACCGGACGAGCGCCTCCTGGACCGCGTCCTCGGCGGTGGCGAAGTCGGCGCCGCGACGGACGAGGACGCTCAGGACGTGGGGGACGAGCTCCCGGAGCTCGACGTCGTCCACGGCGGGTCGCTCGATCACTCGGTGATCGTCAGGGGCTGGCCGTAGCAGGGCCGGAGCTCGAGCCACTCGTGGATCGGCTCGCCGCCGGCGCCCGGCGCGGCCGACAGCTCGGCGGCCAGCTCGAGGGCCCGCTCCTGGCTGTCGACATCGATGATCATCCAGCCGGCGATCAGGTCCTTGGTCTCGGCGAAGGGGCCGTCGGTCACCGGCGCCCGGCCCTCGCCGTCGGAGCGGACCCACACCCCGGCCTCGGCCAGGGCCAGCTCGTCGACGAACTCGCCGGTGGCCCGGAGCCGGTCGGCGAAGTCGCCCATGTACCGGATGTGGGCGTCGACCTCCTCCGGCGTCCAGCGGGCCATGGGCACGTCGTTCACCGACGCCGGGGCACCCCGGTAGTGCTTGAGCAGCAGGTACTTGGCCATGGTGGCCTCCTCGTGTCCGTCCGTCCGGCCCGTCCGGCCGGATCCACCCCCTGGACGGAGCCGCCGACCGGATCTCGACATCCTCGTCGAGATCCGGTCGAGGTTCCTCAGACGGGCGGGGCGCTGCTGCTGGGGCAGAGGAGGGCGAGGGTGTCGCCGGCGAGGACGAGGGGGTTGCGACCGGAGGCGATCCAGCGGCTGCGGAGCTGCTCGGCCACGCCCGGCGGGATGGTGGTGGTGCCGCACACGAGGCGGGCGGCCTCGCCCAGGGCCACCGTCGTGACCTCGGGCATCCGGCCGAACTGCTTGGCCAGCTTCATCACGTCGAGCTGCGTCGTCGTGGCCCAGGCCCGGGCGGTCCAGTAGTCGAGCTCGCCCTGGCCGGGCGTCCGCACGAGGTAGGCGTCGTACAGCTTCTCGGCGAAGCCCTCGGCCGTGCCCCCGGCGTTGTCGACGCCCTCGTCGCTGGCCAACAGGGTGGCGAGCAGGTCCTCGGGGGTCAGCCCGGCGGCCAGGCGGCCCGCCCAGTAGGAGCGGTCGGCGGCCGAGGCCGATCGGTCGAGCGCCGTCCCGTACAGCCGGTTGACGGTCCGGCCCCGGCCCTCGAGCGAGGACGTGAAGCGGTCGATCAGCGCCGTCCGCTCCATCCCGCCGCCGATCCGGTCGACCCAGTAGGCGATGCCGCCCT
Source organism: Iamia sp. (assembly GCA_052038315.1). Taxonomy (GTDB): domain Bacteria; phylum Actinomycetota; class Acidimicrobiia; order Acidimicrobiales; family Iamiaceae; genus Iamia. Next base: position 5,847 of record JBQGCF010000226.1, on the reverse strand, counting down.
CGTCGCCGTTGCGGCCCAGCACGACCTGGTAGGCCCGGCGGACGAAGGCCTCGTCGGCCTCGTAGACGGTGAGGGCGACCTCGTCCTCGGACGGGTCGAGGTCGTCGTCCCCGCTGAACCGGGCGACGATCGTGCGGCTGCCCGGGGCCAGGCCGGTGATCGTCGTCTCGACCGAGCCGCCGGCGTCGAGGGCGAGCGGGGCGCCGTACGGCGTGCCGTCGACGCTCAGCTGGACCGTGCCGCCGGTGGGGGCGGGCACGACGGTGATGGTGGCGTCGACGGGGGTGTCCTCGCCGACGATGCCGGCCGTGATCTCGACGATCGTCGTGGTCGAGGCGTTGCGGGTGACGGTGACGGTGCCGCCCACGTCGGAGCCCTGGTGCTCGCCGTCGCCGGAGTAGGCGGCGCCGATGGCGTGGTCGCCGGCGGCCAGGTCGGCGACGACGATGCTGGCCTCGCCGCCGCTGACGGCGGCCGGGGCGCCGTAGGCCGACCCGTCGAGGACGAATTGCACGGTGCCGGTGGCCGAGGCCGGCGTCACCGTGGCCGTCAGGGTCACGTCCTGGCCCCGGACGGGATCGGCCGGGTCGGCGGCGATCGTCGTGGTGCTGGTCCGCTTGGTCACGGTGATCGGGAAGGCGGTCGACACCGAGTCGTCGAGGTCGTCGTCGCCGGAGAAGGTGGCGACGATCGTGTGGTCGCCCACGCCGATGCCCGGCAGCGTCGCCGTGCCCTCGCCGGTGCTCGACGAGACGGTGATGGGCGCACCGGTGTCGGTGCCGTCGACCGAGAGCTGGACGGTGCCGCCCTGCGGGGCCGGGGTGACATCGACGTCGACCACCACGTCGTCACCGACGACGATCGTGTCGGGGTCGACGTCCACGACGACGGTGGTCGACGCGTTCCTGAGGACGGTGAGGTCGATCTCGTCGTCCGAGCCGAGGTGCTCGCCGTCACCGGAGTAGACCGCTTCGACGGTGTGGTCGCCGGCGGCCAGGTCGGGCACGACGAGGCTGGCCTCGCCCGCGCTCACCGTCGCCGGGGCGCCGACGTCGCTGCCGTCGATCGAGAACTGGACGGTGCCGGTGGCCCCGCTCGGCCCCACCTCGGCGGTGAGGGTGATGTCCTGGCCTCGCACCGGGTTGGCCGGGTCGGCGGCGATCGTCGTGGTGCTGGTCCGCTTGGCCACGGTGATCGGGAAGGCGGTCGACACCGAGTCGTCCAGGTCGTCGTCGCCGGAGAAGGTGGCGACGATCGTGTGGTCGCCCACGCCGATGCCGGACAGCGTGGTGGAGCCTTCGCCGGTGGTGGCGTCGACGGTGATCGGCGCGCCGGTGTCGGTGCCGTCGACCGAGAGCTGGACGGTGCCGCCCTGCGGGGCCGGGGTGACGTCGACGTCGACCACCACGTCGTCGCCGACGACGATCGTGTCGGGGTCGACGTCCACGACGACGGTGGTCGAGGCGTTGCGGGTCACCGAGAAGGTGTCGTCGTCGTCGGAGCCGAGGTGGTCGCCGTCGCCCGAGTAGACGGCCTCGACGGTGTGCGAGCCGGCGGCGATGTCGGGCACCGCGCTGCTCACCGCCTGGCCGCCGGTGACGGCGACCGGGCCGCCGACGGGGTTGCCGTCGAGCTCGAACTGGACGGTGCCGGTGGCCGTCGAGGGGCCCACGTCGGCGGTGAAGGTCACGTCCTGGCCCCGGACCGGGGTGGCCGGCGAGACCGAGACGTCGGTGGTCGACTCCAGCTGTTCGACGGTCAACGTGGCCGGCTCGGACGTGTCCTCGGCACCGCTGGTGTTGGCGAAGACGGCCCGGTACTGCGAGCCGTCGTCGTCGCCATGGGCCGTGAACGAGAGGGTGGTGGAGGTGGCGCCGGGGACGGTGGCCCACGTGGAGCCGCCGTCGGGGAGCGTCTCCCAGCGGGCTGGGGTGCCGGAGGAGGCAGCCGCGGTGAAGGTGGCCGTCTCCAGGGCATCGACGGTGAGGTCGTCGGGGTCGTCGGAGACGACCGGCAGGGGCTCGGGGTCGACCTCGAGGGTGTTGGTGGCCACGACGGTGCCCGGGTGGGCGTCGGAGGTGGCCTCGGCCTCGATGGTGGCGGTGCCCTCGGCCGTGCCCTGGACGGTGACGTCCCACTGCACGGTGGCGCCGGGCGTGACCGCCGCGGAGGTCACCCGCATGTCGCCGGCGGGAGCGGTCCCGGCGGTCACGGTGGTGGTGCCGGCGCCATCGGGGTTCTCGGCCCCCACGCCGACGCCGTAGGCGTCACCCGGGTACACGGGCGCGCCGTCGTAGGCGAAGGAGATGTCCTCGCTGCCGTTGAGCCCGATCCAGGTCTGGAACACCTTCCGGCTGCTGGTGCCGTACAGGTCCACCCGCCACTCGACCACGATCCAGCTCTCGATGCCGTCGGTGAGCGTGCTGACGTAGATCCCGGGGGTGCCGGTGCCGTCGAGGTCGGTCCAGTACGGCGCCAGGACGTTGTTGGGCCGGGCCGGGTTGCCGAGGGCGGGGGTGAAGGTGACGTCGGCGCTGCCGTCGGTGCCGCCCACGACGAGGTAGCCGTCGGAGACCACCCCGATGCGGGTGTAGGTGCGTCCGCCGTAGAGGAAGGCCGGGACGGTGTAGTTGAGGGACTGCTCGTCGCCGATGGGTGTCGGCATGATGCCGACGGTGTCGAGGGGGATGTAGCCGAACAGCGCGCCGGGGGCGGTGTTCGGGACACCGGCCGAGGAGCCGTCCAGGGCCACGTCGTCCGCCGCGGCCACGCCGCCGCTGGTGGTGGCGCCCAGGTTGGCCCCGGTCACGGTGGCCGAGGCGTCACCGCGCGCCCGGAGGTCGACCTGGCCGTCGATGGCTCCCTCGTTGGCCACCTCGTAGGAGCAGGTCGAGGTCTGGGGCACGGCGACGGGGTCGGGCGTGCAGCCCAGCCCGGTGAGGGCGACCTCGCTCGGCTTCGGGACGAAGGCGACGGGCAGGTGGGTGGCGTTGCGGCCGCCGGCCGAGAGGGTGATCGAGCCCTGCTGCTGGCTGTCGACCGGGGCGGTGGTGTCGATGACGACGTCGAGCACCTGCGACTCGCCGGTGCCGAGGGTGAAGCTCGACGGCGTCACCGTGATGGTGCTGCCGGCGCCGATGGTGGTGGCGACCGTGTAGGTGGCGCCGGCCCCCGGGTTGGTCACGGTGCGGGTGGTCCGCAGCCGGCCGGGGACCGAGGCGGCGTTGACCTGGGCCAGGTTGAGGTGGACGGCGTTGGCCGGGTCGGTGCCGAGGGCGGCGTAGCGCTCGGCCGTCTCGTCGAGCACCAGGCCGGGCGCGGCGGCGGCGTCGACCTGGATGCGGCCCGAGCCGGTGTCGAAGACGTCGGCCGGGCTGCCCCCGTCGGTCACCGGGACGGCGGTGCCGGCCAGGGCCGAGCGGATCTCGCCGGGTGACCAGTCGGGGTGGGCGTCGCGCAGCAGGATGGCCGCGCCGGCCACGTGGGGGGCGGCCATCGAGGTGCCGTCGAGGCCGCGGTAGTACTCGCCGGGCGGGCCCTCGTTGGGGCTCTCCGGGGTGGGCGTGGTCCCGGCCAGGACCTGCTGGCCGGGGGCGCCCACGTCGGGCTTGATCACCAGGCCGCCCGGGCCGCGGGAGGAGAAGGGCGCCATCACGTCGCCCGTGGCCGGGGTGGCCGCGCCCGCGGCCCAGGTGGCCGCCGAGCCGGGGTTGACCGCCACCCAGGCGAGGAAGCCCGGGCCGTCGGCGATGTGGATGGTGGGCAGCCAGTGGTTCTCGGCGCTCACCGCCAGGGGCGTCGAGTTGTACAGGATCATCCCGGCGGCGCCGCCCTGCTTCACGTTGAAGCCCTTGGTCACCCGGCCCGGGCCGCGCTCGCAGGCCACGATCTTGTTGGTGAACAGGCCCGGGGGCGCCGGGGTCGTGCACTGGGCGTTGGCGTAGGGCGGGGCCGAGGCCAGGACGAGCGCCTTGGCGTCGACTCCGCCGGTGAGCGACAGGCCGGGGAAGCTGGTGGCGCCGGTGTTGAGGAGGCTCAGCTGGGCCTTGAAGTCGCGGTTCGGGCTGGTGGCGGCCACGGTGGTGGTCCACGGTCCGCGGTGGTCGACGGTGCTGGCGCCGGGGCCGTTGTTGCCGGCCGAGGCGGACACGAACACGCCGGCCGCGTAGGCGTCGAGGAAGGCCAGCTCGACCGGGTCGGTGGCCGGGTTGGCGCCGCCGCTGATCGAGTAGTTGATGACGTCGACGCCGTCGAGGATCGCCTGGGCCACCGCCGCCGACGAGTCGGACTCGTAGCAGCCGTTCGGCCCGCACACCTTGTAGGCCGACACCCATGCGCCGGGCGCGATGCCGCTGATCGGGCCCCGCTCGATGCCGAAGACCGGGGCGCTGGCCACGGGGTTGCCGGCGGCGGTGGTGGCGGTGTGGGTGCCGTGGCCGTTGCTGTCCCGGGCCGAGCCGACGTAGATGTCGTCGCCGACCAGGTCGTCGTAGGTGTCCATGAACGCCTGGCCACCGATGAGCTTGTCGTTGCAGGCGAACACGTCGGTGGCCGGGGTCACCGGGTTGTCGCCGAACTCGCAGGCGCGGGGCGTGGCGTCGGCCTTGGCCGGGGGTGCGGCCAGGGTGCCGGTGTCGGCCAGCGAGGGGTGCTCGGGCCACACGCCGCTGTCGAGGCTGCCGAAGATCACGCCGGCCCCGGCGTCGGCCTGCCCACCGACCTGCGACCACAGGGCCTCGGCACCGATGAACGACGGGGTCGAGTCGGTCAGCAGCTGGTTGAGGCCGTCCTCCTGGACGGCGACCACACCGTCGACGGCCAGCACGGCCTCGACGGCCCGGGCCGGGATGCGGGCGGCCACGCCGCCGTAGACGATCCGCAGGCTCTGGCCGATCTCGGCGCCGGGCACGGCGGCCTCGATGTCGGCGACGATGTCGGCCTCGTCGCGGGCCACCTGGCGGGCGTAGGCGCCGGTGGTGACATCGGCGCGGGTCAGGGGGTCGCCGGTGACGGACGGGCTGGTCGGGGCCAACCCGTCGCGCCCGCCGGCGTAGACGGCGATGGCGTCGTAGTCGAGCTTGATCATGACGTCGACGACCTGGCCGTCGCTCCGCGCCAGCAGCTCGGGATCGGTCTCGGCCAGCGTGCTGCTGGTGCCCTTGGCGGCGGTGATCACGTCGCCGTCGGCGGTCGGCTGGTCGGGTCCCGGCTCCAGCTCGTCGGGCGAGGGGGCGACCGGGTCGGTGCCCGGCGGCGCCGGTTGCGCCTGGGCCGGAGCGCCGGCGAGGGCGATGAGGGTGGCGGCGGCCACGACCGCGACGACCCGACGACGAGACCTGAGCATGGCTTCGTGACCCCCGAGGTGCACGGGATCGGCGCACCTGCACCGCCCGCCGGCACGCTACCCGTTGGGGTGATGCCGCCTCGCAGCGCGAGCAGCGCCCAGGGCGCCGATGGTGACCCCGGCGACGGCGCCGTAGATGCCGACGGTCCGGGACCGCTCCGACAGGCGGTCGTGGTTGGCCAGCCCGCCGACCAGGTCGGCCAGGTCGGCGCCGGCCGAGGCCAGGAACCAGCCCGGCACGGTGGCGTCGCCCCGCCAGCCCGAGCGCAGCAGCATCCCGCCGACCAGGGCGTCCCGGTAGCCCATCGAGCGGAGGAGGAGCGACGCCGTCGGGTCGGTCGTCTCCTCGTTCGCCCACAGCACGTTGGCGCGCTCCGGGTCGAGCAGGAAGGCGGCGCCGGAGGCCAGGCGGTTGGCCCCGGCGGCGACGGCCAGCAGGTCACTACGAGCGGGGCTCCCGACCGGGAGCATGGCCGACGGCGCCGCGACCCGCTGTGACTCGG
>JBQGCF010000225.1:0-15576 GCA_052038315.1 Iamia sp. | reverse complement strand
CGCCAGGACCGCCTGGCCGAGGCGCTCGCGGAGGTGTACGACCGGCTCGGCGACGGCCAGCGGTTCCTGCTGGAGTACAAGCTGTTCGAGCCCGCCTTCTACGCCACCGACGTCCCCGACTGGGGCACCTCGTACGTCCAGTGCGTCGCCCTCGGCGAGCGGGCCGTCGTCTGCCTCGACACCGGCCACCACGCCCCGGGCACCAACATCGAGTTCATCGTCATGCAGCTGCTGCGGCTGGGCCGGCTGGGGGCGTTCGACTTCAACTCCCGCTTCTACGCCGACGACGACCTGATCGTCGGCGCCGCCGACCCCTTCCAGCTCTTCCGCATCCTCTACGAGGTCGTGCGGGGCGGCGGCCTCGACCCGGCGGCCGGGGTGAGCTTCATGCTCGACCAGTGCCACAACATCGAGGCCAAGATCCCCGGCCAGATCCGCTCGGTGCTCAACGTCCAGGAGATGACGGCCCGGGCCCTGCTGGTCGACCGGGCCGGGCTGCGCGAGGCCGAGGAGGCCGGTGACGTGCTGGCCGCCAACGGGATCCTGATGGACGCCTTCCACACCGACGTGCGGCCGGACCTGGCCGCGTGGCGGGCCGATCGGGGGCTGCCCGCCGATCCCATGGCCGCCTACGCGGCGAGCGGGTACGCCGAGCGCATCGTGGCCGACCGGGTCGGTGGCGAGCAGGCGGGGTGGGGCGCGTGAACCCCGTCGTCGCCGAGCTCCTGGCCCGCTCGAACCGGTTGGGTGCCGACCCGACCACCACCAACTACGCCGGGGGCAACACCTCGGCCAAGGGCACCGACATCGACCCGGTCACCGGCCGGCCGGTCGACCTGCTGTGGGTCAAGGGCTCCGGCGGCGACCTGGGCACGCTGACCGAGGCCGGCCTGGCCGTCCTCCGCCTCGACCGGCTGCGGGCCCTGGCCGACGTCTACCCCGGCGTCGAGCGGGAGGACGAGATGGTCGCCGCCTTCGACCACTGCGCCTTCGGGTCGGGCGGCGCGGCACCGTCGATCGACACCGCCATGCACGGCCTGGTCGACGCCCCCCACGTCGACCACCTGCACCCCGACGCCGGCATCGCCCTGGCCGCCGCGGCCGACGGCGAGCAGCTGACCAAGGCGATCTTCGGCGACACGGTCCTGTGGGTGCCGTGGCGCCGGCCCGGCTTCCAGCTCGGCCTCGACATCGCCGCCATCCGCGACGCCAACCCCCAGGCGATCGGCGTGATCCTCGGTGGCCACGGCATCACCGCCTGGGGCGCCACCAGCGACGAGGCCGAGGCTCGCTCGCGCTCGATCATCGAGCGGGCCCAGGCCCACATCGACGCCCACGGCTCGCCCGAGCCGTTCGGTGCCGTCGTCCCCGGGCGCGTCGCCCTGGAGACCGTCGAGCGCCGGGCCCGGGCCGCCGCCATCGCCCCCCGGCTGCGGGCGATCGCCTCGCACGACAGCCCGATGGTCGGGCACCTCACCGACTCCGACGTCGTGCTCGACTTCCTGAGCCGCTCGGAGATGGAGCGCCTCGTCGCCCTGGGGACGTCGTGCCCGGACCACTTCCTCCGCACCAAGGTGCGGCCGCTGGTGGTGCCGGCCGACGCCACCGACGAGGAGCTGGCCGCCCTCCACCGGGCCTACCGGGCCGACTACGCCGCCTACTACGAGCGCCACGCCGAGCCCGACTCGCCGCCGATGCGGGGCGCCGACCCGGCGATCGTGCTGGTCCCCGGGGTCGGGATGTTCTCCTACGGCGCCGACAAGCAGACCGCTCGGGTCGCCGGCGAGTTCTACGTCAACGCCATCAACGTGATGCGGGGCGCCGAGGCGCTGTCGACCTACGCCCCCATCTCCGAGGCCGAGAAGTTCCGCATCGAGTACTGGGCCCTCGAGGAGGCGAAGCTCCGGCGCCGCCCCGCACCCAGGAGCCACGCCGGGCGGGTCGCCCTGGTGACCGGTGCGGCGTCGGGCATCGGCCGGGCCGTGGCCGAGCGGCTGGCCGAGCAGGGCGCGTGCGTGGTGATCGCCGACCTGTCGCTCGACGCGGCCGCCGCCGTCGCCGTCGAGATCGGCGGACCCGACGTGGCCATCGGCGTCGCCGCCGACGTCACCGACGCCGCCGCCGTCCAGGCCGCGGTCGACGCCGCCTGCCTCGCCTTCGGGGGCCTCGACCTCGTCGTCAACAACGCCGGGCTGTCGATCTCCAAGCCCCTGCTCGACACCACCGAGGCCGACTGGGACCTCCAGCACGACGTCATGGCCAAGGGCAGCTTCCTGGTGTCGCAGGCCGCGGCCCGGGCGATGGTGGCCCAGGGACTCGGCGGCGACATCGTCTACATCTGCTCGAAGAACGGCGTGGTGGCCGGGCCGGCCAACGTGGCCTACGGCGCGGTCAAGGCCGACCAGGCCCACCAGGTCCGGCTGCTCGCCGCCGAGCTGGGCGAGTTCGGCATCAAGGTCAACGGGGTCAACCCCGACGGCGTCGTGCGGGGGAGCGGGATCTTCGCCGGCGGCTGGGGGGCCCAGCGGGCTGCGGTGTACGGCGTTCCCGAGGACGAGCTCGGCGCCTTCTACGCCCAGCGCACCCTGCTCAAGCGGGAGGTGCTGCCGGTGCACGTGGCCAACGCCGTCGTCGCCCTCACGTCCGACCAGTTCAGCCACACCACCGGCCTCCACGTCCCGGTCGACGCCGGCGTGGCCGCCGCCTTCCTGCGGTAGCGCGGTGACCGCACGGGTCTTCGGCGCCGTCGACGTCGGCGCCTCGGGCGGCCGGGTGATGGCCGGGGTGGTCTCGCCCGCCGGCACCGTCGCCCTGCACCCCGTCCACCGCTTCCCCAACGGCGTGGTCGAGCGGGACGGCCACCTGCGCTGGGACGTCCGCCGCCTCTTCGACGAGGTGCTGGTCGGGCTGCGGGCGCTGGGCGAGGCGTTCCCGGAGGTCGAGTCGATCGGCATCGACACGTGGGCCGTCGACTACGCCTGGCTCGACGCCGGCGGGGATCTGGTCGACGACCCGATCGCCTACCGCGACGACCGCACCGGATCGGCCCTCGCCCTCGTCGACGCGGTCATGCCGCCCGCCGACCTCTACGGCCGCAACGGCCTCCAGCACCTGCCGTTCACGACGCTCTACCAGCTGGCCGCCGACGTGTCCGCCGGGCGTGCCGGCGATCGGATGCTCCTGCTGCCCGACCTGCTGGCGGCGTGGCTGACCGGCGTCGAGCGGACCGAGGCGACCAACGCCTCGACCACCGGCCTGCTGTCGGTCCGGACCGGCACCTGGGACCCCGACCTGCTCGTGCTGGCCGGGATGGCCCCGGACCGCCTGCCGCCGCTCGAGCAGCCCGGCGCGGTGCGGGGACCGGTGCGCCCCGACCTCGGCCTCCCGCCGGGCTGCGTCGTCACGACCGTCGGCTCCCACGACACCGCCTCGGCCGTGGTCGGCGTGCCGGCGACGACCGATCGCTCCGCCTACGTGATCAGCGGGACGTGGTCGCTGGTGGGCGTGGAGACCGCCGCCCCGGTGCTGACCGAGGACGCCCGCCGGGCCCGGTTCACCAACGAGGGCGGGGTCGACGGCCGGACCCGCTTCCTCCGCAACGTCGGCGGGCTGTGGCTGCTGCAGGAGTGCCTGCGGGAGTGGGGCTCGCCCGCCCTGGAGCCGCTGCTCGACGCCGCCTCCGCCCGCCCGGCCGGGGGCCCCGTGGTCGACGTCGACGACCCCGCCTTCATCCCGCCGGGCGCCATGGCCGCCCGCATCGCCGCCGCCGGCGGTCCGTCGGGGCGCGACCGGGGCGGGATCGTCCGCTGCATCCTCGACTCCCTCGCCGTCGCCCACGCCCGCACGATCGACCGGGCCGTGGCCCTCACCGGCCGCCCGGTCGACATCGTCCACATGGTCGGGGGCGGGTCGCAGAACGCCCTGCTCGCCCAGCTCACCGCCGACGCGTGCGGCCGCCCGGTGGTCGCCGGCCCGGTCGAGGCCACCGCCCTCGGCAACGTCCTCGTCCAGGCCCGCGCCCACGGCGCCCTGTCCGGCACGCTGGAGGACCTCCGGGCCGTCGTCGCCGCCTCGACGCCCCTCCGCACCTTCACCCCCCGATCGGACGTGGCATGAGCGCGAAGCCCTCCCTGCGGCAGATGCCGGCGACGCTGCGGTCGGTCGTGCGGCTCCAGCGGCCCGAGCGGGACCCGATCGAGCGGCGGCTGGCCCGGGCCGCGTCGGTGGCCGACCTCCGGCTGCTGGCCAAGCGGCGGCTGCCCGGCGGGGTGTTCGACTACATCGACGGCGGCGCCGAGGACGAGCGCACCCTCGCCGCCAACCAGGCCGCCTTCGCCGGCACGACCTTCCGGCCCCGGGTGCTGCGCAACGTGGGCACGGTCGAGATCGGCACGACGATCCTCGGCCGGCCGGCGGCCTTCCCGCTCGTGCTGGCGCCGACCGGCTTCACCCGCATCGCCGACCCCGACGGCGAGCTGGCCGTGGCCCGGGCGGCAGAGCGGGCCGGTGTGCCGTACACGCTGTCGACGCTCAGCACCCGCTCGATCGAGGAGGTCCGGGCGGCCGCCCCGACCGGCCGGCTGTGGTTCCAGGTCTACGCCTGGCGGGACCGCGGCCTGGTGAGGGAGATGGTCGACCGGGCCGCCGACGCCGGCTACGAGGCGCTGGTCCTCACCGTCGACACCGCCGTGCTCGGCCGGCGCGAGCGCGACGTCCGGCGGGGCTTCTCGCTCCCGCCCACCATCGGTCCCGGGACCTTCGTCGACGGCGCCCTCCACCCGGCGTGGACGTGGTCCTTCGTGCGCAGCGAGCCGATCCGCTTCGCCAACGTGGTCGGCCGTGACGTGGGCGACGGCGCCTCGCCGGTGACCCTGTCCGACTACATCGGCACCCAGTTCGACCCCGGGCTCTCGTGGGCCGACGTCGAGTGGTTCCGCTCGATCTGGGACGGGCCGCTGGTGGTCAAGGGCATCCAGACCGTCGAGGACGCGGTGCTGGCCGCCGATGCCGGCGTCGAGGCCGTCGCCCTGTCGAACCACGGCGGCCGGCAGCTCGACGGCGCCCCGGCGATCTTCGACCTGGTCGCCCCGGTGGCCGACGCCGTGGGCGACCGGCTCGAGGTGATCTGCGACGGCGGCGTGCGCCGGGGCAGCGACATCGCCAAAGCGGTCGCCGCCGGGGCGACCTCGGCCATGGCCGGCCGGGCGTACCTGTACGGCCTGGGCGCGGCGGGGGAGCGGGGCGTCGACCGGGTGCTCGACTGGTTCGCCGCCGACCTCCGCCGCACCTTCGCCCTCCTCGGCTGCACCACCGTCGCCGACCTCGGGCCCTCGTTGCTGTCCACACCTTCCTCGCCCTGACTGCAAGGTTCCGGGGGGTCCGCGACTCTTCATCCCCGTGAGCGCGGTGGAAGGGGTGACGGGCGTGGACGTCGACGACCTCTACGCGTCCTCGGCCGACCGCATGCTCGCCCTGGCCTGGATGCTCCTCGGCAGCCGCCACGCCGCCGAGGACGTGGTCCAGGAGGCCTTCGCCCGCCTCGCCGCCCGGGACACCACCGCGGTGCGGACCCCGGAGGCGTACCTGCGCACCGTGGTGGTCAACGAGTGCCGGTCGGTCATGCGGCGGCGCCGGCACCTGACCGATGACCCCGTCGCCGAGGGCGTCCACCTCGACACGTCCGACCTGGAGGTGCGGGAGGCCCTGGCCCGGCTCAGCCCCAAGCGGCGAACCGTCGTGGTCCTCCGCTTCTACGAGGACATGAAGGTCGACGCCATCGCCGAGCTGATGGGCTGCCGCCCCGGCACCGTCTCGTCCCTCCTCCACCGCGCCCTGAGGGACCTCCGGGAGGTGATCGCCGATGCCGACTGACCCGACCCCTCTGCCGGCCGCCGCCGAGGCCCGCCTCCGATCGCGCCTGGCTCGCTACGGCGCCGCCCTGGAGGCGGCCGCCGCCACCCCCGCCCCCACCTCGTCGCCCCGCCGGGACCTCGACCGTTCCGCCCCCGCCCCGTCGGGCCGCCCGCAGCTCGTGGTGGTCACCGACCCGCCGCCGGCGCCGTCCCGGCGCCGGGCCCCGATCCTCCGGGCCGCGGCCGCCGTCGTCGTCCTGGCCGTCGCCGCCGGGGCCGGCTGGGCCGCCACCCGCCCGTCGACCCCCGGCGGCACCACCACCATCCGGGGCGGCTGGGCCGACGGCGAGGTCGTCCGCCCCGAGGACCGGCGGTCCGCCCTCGCCGCCCTCGACGGGTCGTGGCCGCTGCCGACCGGCGCCTCGCTGGACCACGTCGTCGACCGCTCGGCCGACGGGCCCACCACCTTCGCCGCCTTCCGCGCCGAGCTGGCCGACGCCGCCTCGTGCCTCTGGCTCCGCACGGCCTACGACCGGCCGGACCTGGCCCCCGCCGAGCGGGACGCCATCGCCGCCATGCCGTCCTGGCCCGGTCACGCCGAGGCGCCGGCCGCCGAGCGCACCGCGCTGCGGGACCTGGCCGCCGCCGCCCAGGCCGGCGCCGGCGAGGCGCGGCGCCCCCCCCACCCCGCCCCCAGCGGCGGCTCCCGCGCCGCGCTGGGCCGACCCGAGATCGGCCCCTACTGGCTGGTCGCCGACGGCCCATCGGGCGGCGGCTCCGAGGGCACGACGGGTGACCCGGGCGGGCCGGCCCGCACCGTCGATGCCGAGGCGATCCCGAGCGGCGACGCCATAGTCGACCGGCTCGCCCCGGCCGTGCTCGACCCGGGCCTGTCCCTCGCCCTGCCCGACGGCTCCTACGTGCTGGGCTTCACGGTCCGGGGCAGGCGCTTCTCGGTGACGATCTCCCGGGTCGCCGGGCCGGTCACGCTGCCGGTCGACCAGGCCACCTTCGCCCGCGACGCCGAGGTCCGGCCCGACGGGGTCGAGGTGTTCGCCGGGGCGATCGACGGCGACGCCGTCGCCCACGTCGTCGGCCCGGGCGGCCGGTCGCTCGCCCTCAGCTTCGCCGGGTCGGTCGAGGACGCCGAGCGCGCCGTCGGGGACCTGGCCGACCTCGCCGTCGACCTCCACGCCGCGGCCTGGCCGTCATGAGCGACCGTCGGCCTCCCCGCCGCGGGGTGGCCGTCGCCGCCGTCGCCCTGGTCGTGGTGGTCGGGCTCGCGGTCGCCGCCGTGGCCGTCGTCCGGCGCGGTGGGGGCGCGGCCGACGGGCGCCGGACCGAGACGGTGCCGGTCGAGGCGCCGCGGGGCCGGATCCTGGATCGCAGCGGCACCGTCCTGGTCGAGGACGGCAGCGTGCTGCAGGTCAGGGCCGAACGGCAGGTGGCCGCCGGGCTGGCCGAGGACGAGCGGTCCGCCCTGCTCGACGCCCTGGCCCTCGTGCTGGTCGCCGATCGGGAGGACCGGTTCCCCGCCGGCTCCGGCGTGGCCACCGGGGCGCCGATCACCGCCGAGCGGCTGGGCGACGCCCTCGACGGCGACACCGCCGACGTCGTGCTGGCCGCCGGCGTGGGCCCATCGGTCCGGGACGCCGTCGAGGCCTCGCCGGAGCAGTTCCCGGGCATCACGGTCGCCCCGGTCGGCGGTCGGGTGTACCACTACGGTGCCCTGGCCGCCCACGTCCTCGGGTACCTCGGCCGCGTCACCGAGGCGGAGCGGGAGGAGCGGTCCGACGAGGACCTGCCCGTCGACGCCGTGGTCGGACGTGCCGGCATCGAGGCGGCGCGGGACGCCGAGCTGCGCGGCGAGCCGGGCCGGATCGTCTACGAGGTCGACGCCGCCGGGCGCCGGGTCCGGGAGCTGGTCGACCAGCGCGAGGAGCCGACCCGGGGGCGCGACGTCTACCTCACCATCGACATCGACCTGCAGTACCTGGTCGAGCAGGGGCTGGCGGCCGAGGTCGAGCGGCGCCGGGGCGTCCTCGACGGGAGCGGGTGCGCCATCGAGCCCGGCTGCGAGCCGACGGGGGCGGCGTCGGTCGCCCTCGACCCCCGCAACGGCGAGGTCCTGGCCCTCGCCTCGTACCCGACCTACGACCCCTCGCTGTTCGTCGACGGCATCTCGACGGTCGACTACGACGCCCTGGCCGACGAGGACCGGCGCGACGAGCACGGCTCCCCACTGCTCGACCGGGGCATCGGCGGGCAGTACGCGCCGGGCGCCACGATCAAGCCCTTCGTCGCCCACGCCGGCCTGGCCGCCGGGCTGCTCACGCCGACCGACGTCTACGAGGACACAGGGGTCCACCGCTTCACCCCCGACTGCCCCGTGGAGGTCGACAGCAGCTGCGCGGCGACGAACGTGGGCCGGACGCCGCACGGTCCGATCGACCTGGCCGACTCGCTGCGCGTCTCGTCCGACACCTACTTCTACGCGTTGGGCGACCGGGCCTGGCGGCAGCGCGACGCGCTCGGCGAGGAGGTCCTGCAGGAGGGCGTGGAGGCCTGGGGCTTCGGCGCCCCGACCGGACTCGACCTCCTCGGCGACGTGGGCGGGCGGGTGCCCACGCCGCGGTGGCTGATGGACTTCTCCCGCGAGCTCAACGGCGACACGGAGCAGGCGCGCGAGGCGGGGACGTGGACGCCGGGGACGAACGGGAACCTGGCGGCCGGCCAGGGCGACCTCCTCGTCACGCCGATCCAGCTGGCCCAGGGCTACGCCACCCTGGCCAACGGCGGGACGATCTGGCGACCGCAGCTCGTGCTCCAGACGACCGCCTACGCCTCCGCCGACGACGTGGCCGTGATCGAGCCCGATGCCACCGGCGAGGTCGACCTGCCGCCCGACTGGCGGGACCCGATCGTCGAGGGCCTCGACGGCGTCACCAAGGCGCCGGACGGCACCGCCACCCGGCTGTTCCAGGGCTTCGACCAGACCCCGTGCCCGGTGATGGCCAAGACCGGGACGGCCCGGGTCACCGGCAAGGACGACACGTCGCTGTTCGCCGCGGTGGCCCCGACGCCCGGGCCCGGCCGGGAGTCGGTGATCGCCCTGGCGACCGTCGTGGAGCACGCCGGACACGGCGTCGATGCCGCCGGCCCCCACGCCCGCCGGGTGCTCGAGCCCTTCGCCGCCGCCGGCTGCGACGCCACCGCCCTCGACGACCCCACCGCCTTCGGCGGTCCCGACGGCCCGTACGCCGCCCCCCTCGGCGGCCGCATCGACGTCGCCGACGCCATCGCCTCCTTCACCCCCACCGCCGGCGACCCCTCCGACTGACCCCGTCCCTGGGAGGTGGGCGGGCCGGACCGCTACCGTCCCCGGAGGCAAGACCGGAGGTCGGACATGCGCAGGCGGATCGTCTCGGCGGGGCTGGCCCTCGTGATCGTCCTCGCCCTCGTGGGCTGCGAGCCGGCGGACGAGGCGCTCCCGGGGCCCCACGGCTCGGGCCGCATCCCGGTCGTCTACGTCTACGGGGACTCCCTCACGCCCGTGGCCGACTACCGCCAGCAGGCCGTCGCATCCGGCTACCAGCTGGTGTCGGAGGCCACCGGCGGGTCGTGGATGTGCGGCGGCTACGAGATCCCGCAGAGCGATGCGACGCGCTGGTGGCCGCGGATCATGGAGACGCTGTCGGAGGTCAGGCCCGACTACCTGATCCTGCAGTACCAGGCCTGGGCCAACTACCAGCTCCGGTGCGGAGGGCGGCCCGAGCAGTTCCCGTACTCCGAGTCCGACCCGGGCCGGGGCTGGCGGGTGTACCTCCAGATGTTCGCCGAGGCCGCCATCGCCGCCGGCGGCCACACCCGCATCCTCGTGATCGAGACGCCCGGCGCCCCCACCTCCAAGCCCGACTGGCTCGAGCCCATGGGGATCATGGACCAGGCCGCCCGCACGATGGCCGCCCGCCTGCCCGACACCATCACCTTCGTCCCGATCCGACAGGACCTCAACGGCGGGTCCGCCTACACCGTCTTCGGGCCGTGCAAGCCCTACGACAGGGGCTACTCGGCCACGCCCAAGGTGACCTGCTACCCGAAGGACCGGGCCGCCGACTGGCCCGCCGGGCAGGCCCGCCTCCGCAGCGGCGACGCCATCCACCACTGGTGCCCGACCGGCGGCGGCGTGTGCGCCGGCTCCACCCCGGCCGGGCTGCGCGTCCGCCGGGCGGTCTTCACCGTGCTCAACACCCTGGAGCGCGCCCACGCCCAGTGATGTCTGACCTCGGTCAGGCATCGCTAGCCTGCTGCTCGTGCCCGATCGTCCCACCCTGCCCCCGGTCGCCATCCCCGCCGTCGATCCGGGTCCGGTCGATCCGGGCGACGTCGAGCAGGTCCGACGGTTCCACCGGGTCGTGACCCAGCGGGTCGGCGCCCTCGACGACCGCTACCTGGCCCGCGACCGCCCCCTCGGCCAGGCCCGGGTCCTGTGGGAGGTCGGCGCCGGCGGGGCCGGCGGCGGCGGGAGCGACGAAGCCGACGTCGACGGGGGCGCCGGCGGCGGGGGTGGCGGGAGCGACGGCATGGACGTGCGCGACCTGCGGGCCCGCCTCGACCTCGACTCGGGCTACCTGAGCCGGCTGCTCCGTGCCCTCGAGGCCGACGGCCTGGTCGAGGTGGTCCCCGGTCCGGTCGATCGGCGGGTCCGGGTGGCCCGGCTCACCGAGCGGGGCCGCACCGAGCGGGCCGTGCTCGACGAGCGCAGCGATGCCCTGGCCCGCTCGCTCGTCGAGCCGCTCGGCCCGGCCCAGCGGGAGCGGCTGGTGGCGGCCATGGGCGAGGTCGAGCGGCTGGTGACCGCCGCCCTCGTCGCCGTGGACGTGGTCGATCCCGAGGAGCCCGACGCGCAGCGCTGCCTCCAGCGCTACGCCGCCGAGCTGGCCTCGCGGTTCGACACCGGCTTCGACGTCGGTCGCAGCCGCCCCGTCGACCCCGCCGGCATGCGACCGCCCGACGGCACCTTCCTGCTGGCGCGCGTGCACGGCGACGCGGTGGGCTGCGTCGCCCTCCGGTTCCGGCCCGGCCCGGAGGCCGAGGTCAAGCGCATGTGGGTCGACCCCGCCGCTCGGGGGATGGGCGTGGCCCGCCGCCTGCTCGATGCCGTCGAGGCACAGGCGCGAGCGGCCGGCGCCCCGGCGCTGCGTCTGGACACGAACCGCACCCTGGTCGAGGCCATCCGGTTGTACCGCTCGGCCGGCTTCGTCGAGGTGCCCGCCTTCAACGACGAGCCCTACGCCCACCACTGGTTCGAGAAGCGACTGGCCTGACCAACTTGTGGCAGACTGAACGACAGAAGATCGGCTGCCGGAGGAGACCATGGCCAGCACGAACGACCTGTTCCCGGACGGACTGCGCGACGTGCGCTACGGCGAGGTCCTGCTGCTCGCCGAGGCGGACGGCACCCACCGGGCCGAGGTGTGGAACACGCTCGGCCTCAACGACTGCCCCCAGGACGCGTGGGACGCCCTCGACGCCTCGGTGATCGCCGCCGAGCGCGGCGCCCTGCTGGCCCTGCTCAACGGACCGCGCTGCTGGACCCTCGACGAGATCGTCACCGAGCCGGCGGGGGAGCGGGCCTTCACCCGCTTCGGCGACCTCGACATGTTCCGCGCCGCCACGGTCGACCTCGGCACCGATCTGCCCGAGCCCGGCGCCCGCTACGTCGAGCGCCACGTGGAGCGCGAGACCGTCTTCCGGTTCTGGGCCGGCACGACCGTCCACCGGCTGACGGACCCGGCCGGCCAGCACTACGTCATGCAGGCGTACTCGCTCGCCGTCGACCCGACCCAGACGCTCGTGGGCCTGAGCGGCCTGGCCGATCGGCTGGAGCTGCCGGCCGGCTGGACGTTCGCCACGTGCACCCTCGATCGCCCGCTCGACCTGCTGAGCACCGACGGCGTGGCGACGGTGGTGCAGGACGAGCTCGAGAACACCTACCAGCGGATCGATCGGGTCTCGCTGGACGCGATGGAGGAGTCGTGATGGACGTCGTGCGCACACCGGACGAGGCCTTCGCCGACCTCCCGGGCTACCCGTTCGAGCCCCACTACGTGGAGATCGACGACGGCGACGGGGGGCGGCTCCGGGTCCACCACCTGGACGAGGGCCCGGCGGGCGCCGCACCCGTGCTCCTGATGCACGGCGAGCCGTCGTGGTCGTACCTCTACCGGCACATGGTCCCGCCGCTGGTCGCCGCCGGCCACCGGGTCATCGCCCCCGACCTGGTGGGGTTCGGGCGCAGCGACAAGCCGACGGCGCAGGCCGACTACACCTACGCCCGCCACGTGGCGTGGATGCAGGAGGCCCTCTTCGGCCAGCTGGACCTGCACGACGTCACGTTCTTCGGGCAGGACTGGGGTGGGCTGGTCGGGCTGCGGCTGGTGGCGGCGGACCCCGACCGCTTCGCCCGGGTGTGCATCGGCAACACCGGGCTGCCCACGGGCGACGGGAAGCCCAGCGATGCCTTCCTGGCATGGCAACGGTTCTCACAAGAGGTCGAGTCCCTTCCGGTCGGGTTCATCGTGAACGGCGGCTGCACCACCGACCTGGCTCCGGAGGTGATCGCCGCCTACGACGCTCCGTTCCCCGACGAAGCGTCCACGGCAGGCGCACGTGTGTTCCCACTCCTCGTGCCGACCAAATCCGACGATCCGGCGGCCCCCGACAACCGCGCCGCCTGGGAGGTCCTCGAGCGGTTCGAGAAGCCCTTCCTCCTGGCGTTCAGCGACTCCGACCCGATCACGGGCGGCGGCGACCGGATCTTCCGGGAGCGGGTGCCCGGGGCCGCGGACCAGCCCCACGTCACGATCGCGGGCGGGGGCCACTTCCTCCAGGAGGACCGGGGGCCCGAGCTGGCCCAGGTGCTGATCGACCTGATCGCGCGCACCTCGTAGCCCTCTGGCCAGGGCCTCCGCCGCCCCCTCGCTTCGCTGTCACACCCCCTCCGCATGATGCGGGGCATGGCTCTCATCGCCGCCAACCGGCTCACCGTCACCATCCCCACCGGACCCGACGACCCGCCTGCCGACGAGGTGGCGTGGGAGCGCATCGCGCACTGGCTCGAGGGCGAGTACGGCTACCCGCCCCCGGTCGAGAGCCTCGAGGGCCACGGCTGGTCGGCCCGCTGGGAGGTCGGGGGCCGGCTGACCCCGGGCTGGCGGTACGACGCCGTGATCCCCCGCCACCTCGGGCCGTCCCGGGAGGACGTGGCCCGGGCCCGTCACCCCGCCGGGGCCAGGGAACCCGCCCGGCGCTCGGCCCGGAGCCGCCGGCCCGAGGACCCGTCGCCCCAGCTGGCCGACGCCCTGGCCCGCATGGACACCCTGTTCGACGATCTCGACCACGGCCGTCCCGGCACCGGGGCCTGATCGGATGCGCGCCGCCCGGCCGGTCACGACAGACTTCGGTCATGTCCACGGTCGCCCTGGAGGTCGTGGGGTGGGCCGGCTCGGCCATCCTCATCACCTCCCTGCTCCAGTCGCGCCTGCTGCGGCTGCGCCAGCTCAACCTCGTCGCCAGCCTCCTGCTGGTGGCCTACAACCTCATCGTCGGCGTCTGGCCCATGGTGGCCATGAACGTCGCCATCGTCGGCATCAACGTCTGGCACCTGGCCCGGCTGTTGCGCACCCGCCACGATCCCGAGCGCTACGACGTGGTCGAGGTCCTCCCCGAGGACGGCTACCTCGCCCACGTGCTGGCCCACCGGCGTGACGACATCGTCCGCTTCAATCCGGGCTTTGCCTGGGACGGCGCCCGCCCCGGTGCGCTCGCCTTCCTGGTCCTGCGGGACGACGAGACGGTCGGGGTCGTCCTGGCCCACGACGCCGGCGACGGGGTGGCCGAGATCGTCCTCGACTACGTGTCGCCCCGGTTCCGGGACTTCACACCGGGCGAGTTCGTCTTCCGTCGCAGCGGCCTGTTCACCGATCGGGGCTTCCGCTCGGTCGTCGCCCCCCGAGCCATGCGCCACGCCGACGCCTACCTGGCCGACGTCGGCTTCCGGCGCCAGGGCGAGGACCGGGTGCTCGACCTGGTGACGCCCGGCTGAGCCGTCCCCGGCGGATCGCGTCCGTGGAGGAGGCGCGCCGTAACCTCCGCTCCGTGGCCGAGACGCGGTTCCAGCTGCTCCGTCGGCGCCTCGCCAACGAGGTGGTCCAGCAGGGGTGGCGTCGGCTCCGCCAGGCCGGTGCCATCGCCCCCGGCACGATCGCGGCCGAGCGCTTCGGCTCCTTCGGCGACGGCAGCATCGTGGGCTTCCCCACCGCCACGCTCTACGGCCAGCGGCAGATGCACATCGGCGAGGAGACCCTGATCGGCTGCTGGGCCACGCTCGCCGCCGGCTACTCGCCCGACCAGACGACCGTGCCGCCCCGCGCCCTCGTCATCGGCGACCGCTGCGTGATCGGCCTCCGGTGCGGGATCGTCGCCCACGAGTCGATCGAGATCGCCGACGACGTCTGGTTCGGCCAGGACGTCTTCATCACCGACGCCAACCACGGCTTCAACGACCTCGACATCCCGATCGGCCAGCAGCTCGGCCCGCACCAGCCGGTGCGGATCGGGACCGGGTCGTGGATCGGGCACGGGGCGGTGATCCTCCCCGGCACCCAGATCGGGCGCCAGGTCATCGTCGCCGCCGGTTCGGTGGTGCGGGGCGAGGTCGCCGACTACTCGGTCGTCGGGGGCGTGCCGGCCAAGGTCATCCGGGTGCGGACCCGGGACGAGAGCAAGGGCCGCCCGGAGGACTTCCCCGAGCTGCGGGGCGAGTACGCCTTCAGCCGCAAGCGCTTCGAGGACGCCGCCAGCCGACGGTCGTAGGGTCCTGGCGGTGGCCTACGACTTCGATCGCTTCCTCCGCTACGACGAGCTGACCACCTGGCTGCACGATCTGGTCGCAGCCCACCCCGACCTGCTCGCCATCGAGTCCTACGGCCGCAGCCACGAAGGCCGCGACCTCTGGCTCGTGACCGCCACCGACGCCGAGACCGGGCCGGCCGAGCACAAGCCCGCCCACTGGATCGACGCCAGCATCCACGCCGTCGAGCTCACCGGCACGGTGGCCGCGTGCCGCGTCCTGCGGCACCTGGTCGACGGTCACGCCGCCGGCGACGAGACGGTGTCCACGGCCCTCCGGACCCCCCCCTTCTACGTCGTGCCCCGGGTCAACCCCGACGGTGCCGAGTGGGTGCTGGCCGACGCGCCCCGCCACCGGCGGTCGAGCACCCGGCCCTGGCCGTGGTCCGACGCCCACGAGTGGCCGGGCGCCCACGTCGAGGACGTCGACGGCGACGGCCGGATCCTCCAGATGCGCATCCCCGACCCGGACGGGGCGTGGATGCCCCACCCCGAGGACGCCCGCCTGCTCGTCCCCGTGCCCTTCGACGCCGTGCCGGGGGACCGGCT
Organism: Iamia sp.; assembly: GCA_052038315.1. Lineage (GTDB taxonomy): Bacteria > Actinomycetota > Acidimicrobiia > Acidimicrobiales > Iamiaceae > Iamia. The sequence continues at coordinate 262 of JBQGCF010000225.1, read as the reverse complement.
GGGCGACGGGCCCCGGTACCGGCTGCTCGCCGAGTGCCGGGTCGTCGACCACGACGGCTTCACGGTGCCGACACCCCGCCCGCCCGAGGGCCTCGACCTCAACCGCAACGTCCCGGCCGGCTGGGGCACCAAGGTCACCGGCAGCGGCGACCACCCCCTGTCGGAGCCCGAGATCCTCGCCCTCGTCCGGGCCATCACGGCGCGCCCCAACATCTGCGGGTACAACGCCTTCCACACCAGCGGCGGGGTGCTGCTGCGGCCG
>JBQGCF010000224.1:0-17281 GCA_052038315.1 Iamia sp. | reverse complement strand
GACGTGGGCGTACATCCCGAACGCCTCGTTCAGGAAGTCGTAGTGCTCGTGGTCGCCGCAGTACATCGTCCCCGAGACCTGGCCGGTCTCCCAGGCCTTGTCCTCCTCGGTGGACATCTCCTTCAGCTGCTGGAGGACCTCCGCCCGCGGCATGCCCTGCTCGGGGATCCGGCGGTTGACGCCGTAGCGCTCGGCGTAGGGGTGGTCGTTGGCCATGGCGGTGCCTCCGGGGCGCGATCGGGTGCGGTCAGGGTACGACCCGCCCGGCAGGTGGGCGAAGCGCGCCCTCAGGCGGCGGCGTCGGTGGCGCGGAGGGCGTCGAGCTCCTCGGTGCTCCAGTCCCGCTCGCGGGTGCCGAGCCACTGGAGGCGCTGGTCCGAACGGGACCGTCGCCAGAACCACAGCAGGGCTGCAGTGGCCACCACCGCGGCCAGCGCGGCACAGATCATGAGTGCGTCCATCGTCTTCCCCCCGGTCGCCGGTCGTCCGCCCGCCGATCCTGCCACGTGCGCACCCCCTGCTCAACCGGGTCGCAGGACGCGGTCGGACGTTCACCGAACGGAGGCGGAGCCGTCACCCCGCCGTCGGATCGAGGTCGATCCCGGGCACGACGGTCGGGTCGCCGGGGTCGGCCGGGGCGAGATCGGCGTCGTCGCCGTCGCCCTCGTCGCGCAGGCGCCACGCCGGGCCGGCCAGCACCAGGCCGAGGACGATGAGGACCACCATCCCCGCCGCCGCCGCGGCATAGGCCACCGTCCGGCCCTGGGTCTCGTAGAGGGCGCCGATCACCGGCGCGGTGACCCCGGCGACCAGGACCTGGATCCCACCCAGCACACCCTGGGCCCCGGCCTGGCGATCGGCCGGCACGACCAGCCCGACCGCCACCCCGGTGGCCGACACCGTCAGCCCGTCGGACACGGCGTGGACCATCGCCACCGCGAACATGGCCACGCCGCTCGGCACCAGCCCGTAGGCGAGCATGAAGGCCGACGCCAGCAGCAGCCCGCCGGTGCCGACCCGGAAGGGCCCGACGCGCTGGGCCAGCTGACCGCCCTTCGAGCCCAGCACCACCAGCGGCAGGGCGAAGAGGCTGATGCCGAGGTTGGCCAGCCAGTCGGCGGTGTCGAGGTCGTCGAGGGCGAGGGACCACAGGGCGTCGAACGACCCGATCATCAACCACACCGCCGAGCCCACGACCACCGCGGCGGCGAAGGGCCGGATCCGCAGCAGGTCGAAGGCGAAGCGGGGCGCCACCGCCTCGACCGACTCGGTGATCTCGGTGCCGGCGACGACCGGGAGGGCGAGCAGCGTCGCCGCACCGATCACGAGGAACGGCGCCGGGATGCCGAGCGGGCCGACCAGCAGGGCGGAGATCGCCGGCCCGGCCGCGAACCCGGCCACGTCGGCGGAGAGCAGACGGCCGACGTTGCGCCCGAGGTGGTCGGGGTCGGCGAGGATCACGATGCGGCGGAGCGCTGGCGTGGCCATGCCGATGCCGATCCCCATGACGAAGCGCCCGGCCAGCAGCGGCCCGATCGCCGTGGCGAAGGCGATCACCACCAGCCCGGCCACGTCGAGCAGCACCCCGGCCACGACGACCTTCCGGGCGTGGCCCCGATCGGCCAGCGGTGCGATGGCGACCTGGGCGACGAAGGCCGAGATGAACCCCAGCCCGATCACCAGCCCCAGCGCCGTCTCGCCGATCCCGTGGGTGTCCCGATACTCGTCGAGCAGCGTGAACAGCGTTCCGTAGCCGGCGGACATCAACGCCCCCAGCCCGCAGAACACCACGATCGACCCTCGTCCCGATCTCACCCGAGGAACCTAGGTCGGGCCCGCTCGACCCGGCGACGAGACCTAGATGAGCTTGAGCTCCCTGTGGTAGCGGCGGGTGGGGGCGAGCTTCACGTCGATCTGCTCGGCGATGGCGGCGAAGGCGCCGGCGGCCTCGCCGTCGGGCTCGTGGACGACGATCGGGCGGCCGTTGTCGGCGCCCTCCCGCAGCAGGGGCACGAGCGGGACCTGGCCGACCAGCGGGACCTCGAGCAGCTCGGACAGGTCCTGGCCGCCACCGGCGCCGAACAGCTCGTACCGGGTGCCGTCGTCGCCGGTGAACCAGCTCATGTTCTCGATGACGCCCTTGACCGCCAGGTTGACCTTCTGGGCCATGAACCCGGCCCGCTGGGCGACCTTCTGGGCCGCCGGCTGCGGCGTGGTGACGACGTAGACCTCGGCGCGGGGCAGGAACGAGGCCAACGAGATGGAGATGTCACCGGTGCCGGGGGGCAGGTCGACGAGGAGGTAGTCGGGGTCGTCCCAGTAGACGTCGGTGAGGAACTGCTCCAGCGCCTTGTGGAGCATGGGACCCCGCCAGATCACCGGCGTGTCCTCCTCGGCGAAGAAGCCCATCGAGATGCAGCGCACGCCGTGGGTCTCCGGCGGGACGAGCATCCCGTCGATCACCTGCGGGGCGTGCTGGACGCCCAGCATCCGGGGGATCGAGAAGCCCCAGACGTCGGCGTCGACCACGGCGACCGACCGGCCCCGCTGGGCCAGCGAGACGGCCAGGTTGGTGGTCACCGACGACTTGCCGACGCCGCCCTTGCCCGAGGCGATCAGCAGCACCCGGGTGGGGCAGTCGGGCTCGGCGAAGCGGATGGCCCGCCCCTCGGCGTGGCCGTGGGCGGCCTGCGAGCCGGCGGTCGAGGCCGGGTCGCCGTGGACGAGCGTGCGGACCTTGGCCCGCTCCTCGTCGGTCATCACCGTGAAGTCGATGTCGGCCCGGTCGATGCCGTCGAGGGCGACGGCCGCCTCGGTGACCCGGTTGGTGATCTCGTTCCGCAGCGGGCAGCCCGCCACGGTCAGGGCGACCCGCACGGCGACGGTGGAGCCGTCGATGGCGATGCCCTTCACCATCCCGAGGTCGACGATGCTGCGGTGCAGCTCGGGATCCTCGACGGGGCGCAGGGCCTCGAGGACGTCGGCTTCGGTGACGGGCACTAGGTACTCCTGGGTGGGCGGCCGGGGCGGCCTCCGGGGCCACCGGTAGGCTACCGGCGTGCCTGTCGCACCCGGCAGCCCGGCGCTGTCGCCCACCGACTTCTCGTCCGCCGTGACGGCGATCACGGCGGCCTTCGGCGACCCGACCCGTCGGCGCATCTACCTCCTCGCCCACGAGCGGGCCGACGGGGTCACCGCGGCCGAGGTGGCCGAGGTCTGCGACCTGCACCCCAACGTGGCCCGCCACCACCTGGACAAGCTGGCCGGCGGCGGCCACCTGGAGGTCTCGGTCGACCGGGGACGGGGGTCGGGGCGCCCGTCGAAGCGCTACCGGGCCACCTCCGAGCAGGTCGAGCTGGACGTCCCGGTCCGCCACGACGAGATCCTCCTCGCCCTCCTCGGCGCCGCCCTCACCGAGCTGGGCCCGGCCGCGTCGGAGCGGGTGGCCGAGACGGTCGGCGAGCACTACGGCCGCCAGATCGCCGGCCGGGTCGGCGACGACGCCCCCCGCAGCGTCCGGGCCGCCCTCCACGCCGCCGCCGACGCCCTGAGCGCCCACGGCTTCGCCGCCCATGCCGAGGACACCCGGGGCGAGCTGCGGATCGTGTCCGAGCACTGCCCCTTCGGCGACGCCGCCGTCGAGCACCCGGTGATCTGCGCCGTCGACCGGGGGATGGTCCGCGGCCTGCTGGCCTCGCTCACCGACGCCGACACGAGGGCCGAGACCCAGGCCTCGCTGGCCCGGGGCGACCAGGTCTGCATCACGTCACTCAGTGGCTGAACGTCGCGACCGGCTTGCAGCGGGCGGATAGGCCGGCCGCAGCCGCTGACGGCGGCCGATGCCATGGGTACGGTCCCGGGCCATGGCCCGACGCCTCGCCCTCATCGTCACCTCCGTCGCCGTCGTGGCGCTGCTCGCCGGCTGCGGCAGCGACGACGACTCCTCCGGCGAGAAGGGCTCCGAGACCACCGCCGCGCCCGACGGTGGCGAGCCCACCGCCGACGGCGATGCCGAGTTCTGCGCCGCCTACGACACCTTCCAACGCTCGTTCGAGGACCTGCCCAACGACACCGTCGAGGGTCTCCAGGCCGGTGTCGATGCCCTGGTCGAGGGGTCGACCGCCCTGCGCGAGGTCGTCCCCGAGGAGCTGATCGATGACGCGGACCTGATGGTCCAGGGCGCCAACGAGCTGGCCGAGGCGATCGCGGACGCCGAGACGGTCGAGGAGGCCCAGTCGGCGGCCGCCGAGGTGTTCGGGGACGAGCAGTACGACACCGAGAACGACATCGACCTGTACTTCAACGAGAACTGCCCCCAGGCCAACGACGAGCAGGCTCCGGCCGAGGACGAGTCCGAGGGCTGACCTACGGTCGGGGGGTGGCCCGCCACTACCTCGACCATGCCTCGACCGCGCCGCTGCGTCCCGCCGCCCGGGATGCGCTGGTGGCGGCGCTCGACACCGTCGGCGACCCGGGGCGGATCCACCAGGAGGGCATGGCCGCCCGGGTGGCGGTCGAGGTGGCCAGGGAGCAGCTGGCCGCCCTGGTCGGGGCCCGGCCCCGTGAGGTCGTCTTCACCAGCGGGGCGACGGAGGCCATCGCCGCGGTGGCGTTCGGTGCCGCCGGGCGGGGCGGGCACCAGGTCGTGACGGCGGTCGAGCACTCGGCGGTCCCCGCCGCCGCCACCCGCCACGGCGAGGTCACGGTGGTGGGGGTCGACGGGCAGGGCCGGGTCGACCCGGAGGCGGTGGCCGCGGCCGTCCGCCCCGACACCTCGGTCGTCCACGTCCAGTGGGGCAACCACGAGGTCGGCACCACCCAGCCCCTCGCCGAGGTCGTCGAGCGGGTCCACGCCAAGGGCGCCCTCGTCCACGTCGACGCCGCGCAGGCCGTCGGGCACGTGCCGGTGGCCTTCGGCGCGCTCGGGGCCGACCTCCTCTCCCTCAGCGGCCACAAGCTGGGCGGGCCCACCGGGACCGGCGCCCTGCTCGTCCGCCGGGGCCTGCGCCTCGACCCGCTCCTCGTCGGCAGCGACCAGGAGCGGGCCCGCCGGGCCGGGATGGAGGCGGTGCCGGCGCTGGCCGGGCTGGGCGCGGCGGCTGCGGCGTTGGACCCGGCGACCCTCGCCGAGGAGGAGGCCACGGCCCGCCGGCTCACCGACCGGGTGCTGGCCGGCGTGGCCGGTCTCGACGTCCGGGTCCACGGCGACCCCGTCGACCGGCTGCCCCACCTCGTCTGCCTCGGCTTCGACGACGTCGAGCCGCAGGCCGTCCTGCTCGGGCTCGACCGGGCCGGCATCGCCGTCCACTCCGGCTCGGCCTGCTCGTCGGAGAGCCTGGAGCCGTCGCCGACCCTCGCCGCCATGGGGGTCGACGCCCTACGCTCGCTGCGGGTCTCGGTCGGCTGGAGCACCACCGATGCCGACGTCGACGCCCTCCTCGCCGCCCTCCCCGAGGTCCTCGCCGGGCTGCGCGCCCTGCGGCGGGGGTGACGACGACCACCCGGCGGCGACTCACCCGTGCGGGCGGGGTGCCACTACGGTCAGCGGTGTGACGCTCTTCCTCGTCCGCCACGCCCACGCCGGCAGCCGGGGGGCTTGGGAGGGCCCCGACGCCGAGCGCCCCCTCAGCGACAAGGGCCACGACCAGGTCGCGGCGATCACCGCCCACCTGGCCGACGCGCCGATCAAGCGGGTGCTGTCGAGCGCCATGGTCCGCTGCCAGCAGACCCTCGGGCCGGTCGCCCGCACCCGCGGCCTGGAGGTCGAGGTCCACCCGGCCCTGACCGAGGGCGCCACCGCCGCCGAGACCACCACGCTGCTCTGGCAGCTGGCCGGCGAGGGAGCCGACGTGGCCCTGTGCAGCCACGGCGACGTCATCCCGGCCGCCATCGAGGCCCTGCGGGGCGACGGCATCGACGTCGGCGACCGCCGCGGCCTCTCCAAGGGCACCCTCTACGAGATCGCGGTGGGCCCCGACGGCGCCATCGCCGGCGCCACCCACGTCGACCCCCGCTAGCCCGCCGGCGCGGTCGTCGTGGTCGTCTCGCCGGCCAGGGCGTCCTCGATCTCGGTGCGGACCTCGTCGACGAGGCGGGCCATGTCCGCCGGGGCGTCGAGGTCGTCGAAGATCGCCAGCTGCTCGGCGGCGTCCTCGTAACGACCCTCGTTGGCGGCCAGCACCACCTGGAAGGCCCGGGCGTCGGCGTAGCCGGGGTCGGCCTCGACGGCCAGGTCGAGCTGGCGGTGGGCCTGGACGTAGAGCTCGGCCAGCTGGTCCTCGTCGAGGCTCTGGGCGGCCTGGCGGGCGGTGATGTACAGCGTCCACCCCAGGTAGGTCCGGGCGACCGCGTTGTCCGGGTCCTCGTCGAGCACCGCCTGGTAGCAGGCCAGGACGTCCTCGGTGGCCACGTCGCCGCCCTGCTGCTGCTGGGCGGTCAGGCCGATGCACTCGCCGGCGGCCTGGGTCGGCGTCTGGGTGACCTCGCCGGTGATCCCCTCGCCCGCGCTGCGCTCCCCCGACGCCTGGGCCATCAACACCCCGAGCAGGACGGCGAAGCCGACGATGCCGGCCGTGATCAGGGCCCACTGACCCGCGGAGCGCTTCTGCTTGACCGGCGTCGGGGGCGTGCGACCCCGCTCCTCGGCGCGGAGGGCGGCGGCGGCGCGGCTGGTGTAGTCGTCCCGCAGGGCCGCGTAGTCCTCGTCGCTGATGTCGCCGGCGGCGTGCTCGGCCTCGAGGTCGCGCAGGCTCTGGAGCAGGAAGGCGGTGCGCTCGTCCCGCTCCCCCTGGAGCGGCGCGGAGGCGGGGCGGGGCGGGGCGGGCGCGGACGTGTCGAGCGATGGCCGCCGGCGACCCGTGGGCGCCGGCGCCTCGGCCGGGACCCGCGCCGCAGCCCGCCGGGCCGCCACCGTGCCCGGCTTGGGTGCCGGCGGTGCGTCCTCGGCGCCGGGCTCCGACGAGCTCATCGCCCGGTGCCCTCGGCGTGGGGATCGTCGGGGTCGACCCCGAGGGCGGCGGCGACCAGCTCCCGATCCCGGGCCGAGGGCCCGCTGGGGCCCAGCTTCTCCCAGCGCCGGAAGGCCAGGGCCAGGCCACCGAAGGCGACCACCACCACGACCACCGGCACCACCCACACCAGGGCGGCGAAGCCGCTGCGGGGCGGGTTGAGGAGGATCTCCTCGCCGTAGGCGCCATCGGCCAGGCGGGCCCGGATCTGGTCGTCGGTGCGCCCGGCCTCGATGTCGGCCCGGATCTGGTCCCGCAGCGCCTTGGCCGCCGGCACGTCGCTCTGGGCCACGGACTGGCCGGCGCACTGCGGGCAGCGGACGCCGCTGGCGATCGACCACAGGCGCTGCTCGTCGGAGCGGGGCCCGTCGCCGCGCGAGCCGATGGCCAGGGCCACCACCGCGACCACGCCCAGCAGGATCCAGAGCATCCGCCGCGTCATCGACCCTCCACCAGGCGGGTCAGGCCCTCGGCGGTGACGCCGCCGATCAGCTTGTAGCGGACGGTGCCCGAGGGGTCGATGACGAAGGACTCGGGCACGCCCCGAACGCCCCAGTCGGCGATCACCGTCGAGGGGGCCAGCACCACGGGCCAGTCGCCGCCGTTGCGGTCGAAGAAGCGGCGGATCGAGGCGGCGTCGTCCTCGAACATCACGCTGATGACGTTGGCCTGGCCGGCCTGGGCCTGGGCCTCCTGGAAGGCGACCAGCTCCGGGTGCTCCTCGACGCACGGGATGCACCAGGTGGCGAAGAAGTTCACGACCAGCCAGCGCCCGTCGTAGGCGGCCGAGTCGAACTCCCGGCCCTCGATGGTGGTGCCCTCGATGCGGGGGGCGGGCCGGCCGAGCAGCGGGCTGTCGACCTGGCGGTCCGCGGCCGGGTCCCGGGTGGCCAGCAGGACGATCAGCAGGAGCATGGCCACGCCGAGCACCCCGGCGATCACCACCGGGACGGGCAGGCCGAGGATCCGGAAGCCGCGTGCCGAGGCCTCGTCGAGGTCGTCGAGCTGCGGGTCGGTGTCGGCGTCGCTCATGCGTCGACCGTCTCGCGCTCGATCGGGGCCGGGGCCGACACCGGCTCGGTGCCCCGACGGCGGCGGCCCGGGAAGGCGGACAGGGCGGTGCCGAGCACCATCACCGCGCCGCCGGCCCACAGCCAGCCGACGAGGGGCTGGACGATGATCCGCAGCAGGATCGTCCCGTCGCTGTCGCGGGGCGCCTGGAGCAGGGCCAGGTAGACGGTGTCGACCGGGCCGTAGCGGACCGACGGCTTGCCGATCTCCTGGCTGGCGTTGGGGAACCGCTGGAGCCGGGGCTCGAACGACTTCCCGTCGACCTTCACCTCGGTGGCCCGGATCAGCCGGGTCGGGTCCGAGTCCCGCTCCTCGTAGCCGACGTAGGTGACCTCGTGGCCGTGGATCACCCGGGTGTCGCCGGGGGCCATCCGGGCCTCGGCCTGCTCGGCGAAGGAGCCCGAGGCGGCCAGGCCGACGGCGATCAGCACCACGCCGAGGTGGACGATCATCCCGCCGTTGGTGCGGCCGACGAAGCCTCGCCAGCCGTTTCGCCGGGTGGCCAGCACGACCTGGCGGATGGCGGCCCCGCCGGCGAAGGCGCCCATGCCGAAGGCGACGAGCGGCACCAGGCCCCGGGTGCCGGCGGCCACGCAGGCGACGACCGTGCCCACGCCGAACCAGGCCGGCCACAGCAGCCGCTGCGACAGCGTCTCGGCCGACGCCTTGCGCCACGGCAGGGCCGGCGCCACCGCCATCAGGAACAGCAGGGCCAGCCCGATCGGGCCCGACATGCGGTTGAAGTAGGGCACGCCGACCGACACCCGCCGGTCGTCGATGGCCTCGGCGATCAGCGGGAAGACGGTGCCGAAGAGCACGACGAAGGCGAACCCGGTGAACAGCACGTTGTTGGCCAGGAAGGACGCCTCGCGCGACAGGGGCGAGTCGATCCGGCCCGGCGCGCGCAGCTGCTCGCCACGCCACCCGATCAGCCCCAGCGTCACCGCCACGACCACGGCGAAGAAGCCGAGGAACAGCGGCCCGATCGTCGACTCGCTGAAGGCGTGGACCGAGTCGAGCACGCCGGAGCGGGTGAGGAACGTGCCCAGGATGGTGAGGGCGAAGGTGGCGCACAGCAGCGACAGGTTCCAGACCCGCAGCATCCCGCGCCGCTCCTGGACCATCACCGAGTGGAGGTAGGCGGTGCCGGTCAGCCACGGCAGCAGCGAGGCGTTCTCGACCGGGTCCCAGGCCCAGTACCCGCCCCAGCCCAGGACCTCGTAGCTCCACCAGGCGCCCAGCACGATGCCGACGGTGAGGAAGCCCCAGGCGAAGAGGGTCCAACGCCGGGTCTCCACCAGCCAGCCCTCGCCGACCCGGCCGGTGGCCAGAGCCCCGATGGCGAAGGCGAAGGGCACCGTGAAGCCGACGTAGCCGAGGTAGAGCATCGGCGGGTGGAAGGCCATCAGCAGGTGGTCCTGCAGCAGCGGGTTGGGGCCGGGCCCGTCGGTCGGCGGGTTGGCCACCGTGCCGAAGGGGTCGGCCGGGCCCACCATCAGCCCGAAGAAGAAGGCGGTGACGGCGAACATGGCCAGCATCGCCCAGGCGACGAGCGGGTCGTCGAGCCGGGTGCGGAACTTCCACACCACCGCCACCAGGTACCCGGCCAGGACCAGGCCCCAGAGCAGGATCGAGCCCTCCAGGGCCGACCACATCGTGGAGATGGTGAACGGCAACGAGGTGGCCCGGCTCCCGTTCTCGGCCACGAACTCGACCGAGAAGTCCCGGGTGATCAGGGCCCGCTGCATGGCCCCGACGGCGACGACGGCGCCCAGCGCCACCAGGCCGACGAAGGCGGGCAGCTGCTTGAGGAGGGCGGGCCGGCCCTTGGCCTGGGCCAGCACCACGGTGAGGATGCCGCCGATCGAGGCGACCAGGGCCAGGGCGACGCCGGCCGTGCCGAGCGATGCGTTCACGTCGCCCAGCTCACGCCGGCGAGTTCTCGACGTGCTCCGGGTTGTCCTCGCGGTACTCCTCGGAGTGCTTGATCACGATGCGCTCGGACACGAACGAGCCGTCGTCGGCGAAGTGGCCCTCGAGCACCGACGGGACCCCGCTCTTGAAGAGCGGCGGCGGCTCGGCGCCGAGGTGGCGGACGGCGACCGACTCGCCGTTGAACGCCAGGTCGAAGACCAGGGCGTCGTCGACGCCCTCCTCGTGGGGCTCGCCCACGACGGTGCCCTGGATGCGGATGTCGCGGTCGCCGATCGTGGCCCTCTGCGCCACCGCCTCGTCGACGTTGTAGTAGTAGAGCGAGCTGCCCTGGACCTGGACGATCAGCAGGGCGACGATCCCGCCCAGCAGGGCCAGGATCACCACCCCGACCAGCAGGCCGCGGCCCCGGGAGCGGGGCGGGCGGGGCGTGGGGCCGTCGTCGGGCCCGGTGCGTGGGGTGAGGTCGAGCTGGGAGTCGGACATCGTCGTCGCTACATCCAGCGCCGCTGGTCCTCGGGGACCTGCTCGGCGAGACGGCGGCCCCGCTGGCGGCTGCGCCAGGCGAGCAGCCCGACCGACCCGAAGACGAGGGCGTAGCAGATGCCGACGGACACCCAGGGCGTGCTGGCGACGATCACGACGGTGCTCCTGCGATGCCGGGGTCGGTGCCGTCGGCCTCGGCCCGGCGCTCGGCCAGGGCCCGGTCGAGGCCGAGGTCCTCGACCCGGTTCTCCAGCCACAGCACCCGGAAGCGGTGCAGGGTCAGCCAGACGTAGAGCACGAGGAACGTGACCATCCCGATCATCAGGGACAGCAGCATCTCGCCCTCGATCTGGGGGTCGAGCCGGCTGATGGTCGGGCCCTGGTGGAGGGTGCGCCACCAGGTGGTGGCGTAGTGGCAGACGATCGTGGTCGGGCCGAGCAGGATGCCGACCACCGCGGCGATGCGCGAGCGGCGGTCGCGCTCGAGCGGCAGGCGCCGGATGGCCAGGTAGCCCAGGCACAGGAAGAAGAGGACGGCCGTGGTGGTGAGGCGGGCGTCCTGCCACTCCCAGTAGGTCCCCCACGTCGGCTCGCCCCAGAGGGCGCCGGTGACGAGGGTGGCGAACAGGAGCACGGCGCCCAGCTCGGCCGAGGCGGCGGCCAGCAGGTCCCACCACTCCGACTTGCGGATCAGGTAGGCGATGCTGCCGGCCACGGTGACGAAGAAGGCCAGGAAGGCGATGATCGCCGTGGGCACGTGGACGTACATGATCCGCACGTAGTCGCCCTGGCCGACCCGCTGGCCGTCGGTGGCCTGGGCGACCGAGACGCCGTCGGCGGGCGACAGGCGGAGGCCGTACAGGAGGAGGAGCGCCAGCCCGACGAGGCTGATGGCGCCCAGCACCCGCGTGCCCTTGGAGGCGGTGGTGGCGTTCATGGAGCGCCACCAGCGCAGCCCAGAACCCCCCTCCAGGGCAAGTCGGAGCAGCCGTCACAAGGTCCCAGCCCGGCGGCCAGGCCGGCCGGGGCGGGGCGACTGCTCGCGCTCCGGTCCGGTGGCCGGGCGGCAGCCCCGGAGGCTCGAGGCGGCGGCGCCAGCCCGAGCCGGCGAGCGCAGCGAGCTTCGGCGGGAAGCGGTCCGGCCCACCGACCCTCGCAGGCTGCCAGGCCTTCGGCCTGGCTTCGTGTCACGAGTCGTCCAACAAGATGCCGAAGGTGGCGGCACCGATGCCCAGGTAGGCGGTGCTGAAGGTGACGAGGAGCAGGAGCCAGCGCCAGCCCTCCCCGGAGGTGCCCGACAGGGCCGCGTCGACGGCCTGGGTGGCGCAGAGGAGGAGGGGGGCGAGGGCCGGGAGCATCAGCAGGGGGAGCAGCGTCGCCGCCACCCGCTGGCCCACCGACAAGACGCCGTACAGGCAGCCGACCGCGGCCAGCCCGATGGTGGCCACCACGACGCTCGGCACCAGCAGGGCGGGAGCGCCGAGGGTGGCGTCGTAGACGGCGACCACGCCGAGCAGCAGCAGCAGGTCGAGCACGAGCAGCTGCACCGTGACGGCCAGGACCTTGCCGAGGAAGATCCCGGCCGGGTGGAGGCCCGAGAGGCGCAGGGCGTCGCGCAGGCCGTCGGGCGCCTCCAGCGAGAAGGCCCGCTGGACGGCGAGCAGGCCCGAGAGCAGGACGGCGATCCAGAACAACCCGGGGGTCCCGTCCCGCAGCACCCGGGTCGAGGAGTCGAAGGCGAAGGCGAACAGCAGGAGGACGAGGACGGCGAACGGGGCCACCTGGTTGAGGGCGACGCGGGTGCGGGCCTCGATGAGGAGGTCCTTGCGGGCAACCCGCCAGGCGTCCCGGCCCACGGCTGCGAGGTCGGGCAGCTCAGCCACCGGCCACCTCCCGCACGTGCCCACCGACCACCTCGACCTGGCGGTGGGCGACCTTCTGGGCCCGCTCCAGCTCGTGCGACGACAGCATCACGGTCGCCCCGGCGGCCACCGCCTCGGCGATCAGCCCGTCGACCAGGTCGCGCCCGGCCTGGTCGAGCCCGGCGTGGGGCTCGTCGAGCAGCCACAGCTCGGGCCGGCGGGCGACCAGCACGGCCAGCGAGGTGCGCCGTCGCTGGCCGGCGGAGAGCTTGGCGACGGGCACGTCCCGCAGCCGGCCGGCCAGCCCCAGCCGGTCGAGGGCGGCGGCCACGTCCCGCTCGTCGGCACCCGCGGCCTGGCCCCAGAAGCGGACGTTGGCCTCGACGCCCAGGTCGTCGTACAGCCCGGTGGCGTGGGCCAGCAGCCCGATGCGGCGACGGACCCGGCGGCGGTCGTGGCGCAGGTCGTGGCCGAGCACCCGGGCCACCCCCTCGACCACCGGGACCAGCCCGGCGCAGGTGCGCAGCAGGGTGGTCTTGCCGGCCCCGTTGGGCCCCTGGAGCAGGACGACCTCGCCCCGGGCGACGGTCAGGTCGGCCCCGGCCAGGGCCGGGAAGCGGCCGACCAGGGCGACGGCGCCTCGGAGGTCGACGACGGGCTCCATCAGCGGGCGCAGGTTAGCGGTGACCTGGTCCGCACTACCCTTCCGGGCGTGCTGACGACGGAGCCGACGGCCGAGGCGGGCGGGCCCGGCGGCGAGGTGTCTCCCCCGGAGCCGCCGGAGGACCGCCACCGCATCGCCCGGGTGGTGGGCGCCATCGGCCGGCTGATGATGACGAGCGGCGTGGTCATCCTGCTGCTCGTCGCCTACCAGCTGTGGGGCACGAGCCTGCAGACCAACCGGGCCCAGGGCCAGCTGGCCGACGAGTTCGCCGCCCTGGCCGGCGAGGACGCCCCGGCCCCCACCACCTCGACCACCGAGGCCCCCTCCACCACCGAGGGCGGACGCCCCGAGACCGCGCCGCCGCAGGTCGCCCCGACGATCGCACCGCCCGGAGAGGGCGACGTCATCGGCTCGTTCCGCATCCCGGCCATCGGGCGCAACAGCCCCTACTACACGGTCGAGGGCATCAAGCCGGCGCAGCTCGAGCGGGGCGCCGCGCACTACCCCGGCACGCCGCTCCCGGGCCAGGCCGGCAACGCCGCGGTGGCCGGCCACCGCACCACCTACGCCGCCCCCCTCCACGACGTCGACGACCTCGTGCCCGGCGACGAGATCTTCTTCGAGACCGTGCAGGGCGAGTTCACCTACCGGGTGCGTGAGATCAAGATCGTCGAGCCCGAGGACACCTCGGTCATCCAGCCCCAGAACGCCACGCCCGAGAACCCGGCAGGCGACAACCTCCTCACCCTGACCGCCTGCCACCCCAAGTTCTCGGCCGCCCAGCGGATCATCGTCATCTCCGAGCTGGTCGGGAACCCGGTCGAGAAGCTCGCGGGCCAGGACGAGAAGGCCGAGGAGGTGCTGGCCGAGCAGGGCGACCTGGCCGGCGAGGACGGAGCGCTCGACGCCTTCGCCACCGAGCCGGCCCTGACCTTCCCCGGCGCCTGGTGGGGCCTCGTGTGCATGCTGCTCTGGGGCCTGACCCGCATCGGGGCCCTGCTCCTGCGGCGCACCAAGGTCCCGTGGCCGCTCGCCTACGTGGTCGGCACGCCGGTGTGCCTGCTCGTGCTCTACTTCTTCTTCGAGAGCTTCAGCTACGAGGGCTTCGCCCGCACCGTCGGCCTGAACATCTAGCTACTCGCCCCTGAAGGTCGGGGTGCGGCGCTCGGCGAAGGCGGCCTTGCCCTCGACCAGGTCGGCGCTGGCCCAGGCCCGGTCGAAGGCGGCGGTGACGGCCGGGTCGACGGGGAGGGCGGCGTCGAGGCTGTTGAGCATCAGCTTGTGGCCGGCGATGGTGAGGGGCGCCTTGGCCGCGATGGCGTCGGCCCAGGCGACGGCGTCCACGGCCGGGCCCAGCTTCTGGGCCAGGCCCAGGCGGACGGCGTCGAGCCCGGTCAGGGTGTCGGCGGCGAGGAGCATCGTCCGGGCCACGCCCTGGCCGGCCAGGGCGGCCAGCCGCTGGACGGTCCACAGGTCGACCATCAGCCCGAGCTTGGCCGCCGGGATGCCGAAGGTGGCGTCCTCGGTGGTGGTCCGCAGGTCGCAGGAGACGGCCAGCTGGGTGCCCGCCCCCAGCGCCGCGCCCTCGACGGCGGCGATGCAGGCGAAGGGGGCGTCGCGCAGGCCGTGGAGCAGGCCCCGCAGCCGCACCGCGAACTCGGGGCCCTCGATGCCCTTGAGGTCGGCGCCGGCGCAGAAGTGGCCGTCGGTCCCCCGCAGCACAAGCGCCCGGGTGCCGTCGGGCGCCCCGGTCACCGCCTCGGTGAGGGCCTCGACGTGCTCGGCGTCGATGGCGTTGCGCCGATCGGGCCGGTCGATGGTGACGATGCGGACGGCGTCGCCGTGGGTGTCGATGTGGATGGCCATGCGGGCCGGACCGTAGCGAGAAGTTTCGCGACCCCTGTCACCCGGGCACGCCTGGACCGGCGTTGATGCGGGCGTGACGACGGCGATCCCGCTGCGAGCGAACCCCTGGGCGGCCCCTGCCATGACGATGACCGACGACGGCTTCGACGAGGTCTTCCGCGACCTCGTGCCCGCCGTCCGCCGGCTCACCTGGCGGATGCTGGGCGACGAGGCCTCGGCCGAGGACGCCACCGCCGAGGCGTTCATCCGCACGCTGACGCGCTGGAACAAGGTCCGAGACCTCCCGCACCGCGACGCCTGGATCATGCGGGTCGCCACCAACGTCGCCCTCGACGTCCTGCGCAAGCGCCGCCGGGAGGCCAGCGTCGTCCTCTCCGGCGACCCGCCGTGGGAGGGGTCGGACCCGGCCCTCCGGCTCGACCTGTCCGCCGCCCTGGCCGCCCTCCCCCGCCGCCAGCGCGAGGTCGTCGTCCTGCGCCACATCGCCGGGCTGAGCGAGGCCGAGGCCGCCGCCGCCATGGGCGTGTCGATCAACACCGTGAAGACCCACGGCGCCCGGGGCATCGCCGCCCTGCGGGCCGACCTGGGTCGCTCGATCCAGGAGGACCGCCTTGCGATCTGACGACGAGCTCCTCAGCCACATCCGCCAGCAGACCGGCATCCGCCGGCAGCGACGCCAGCGGGCGACCGTGGGCGCGGCGGCCGCCGCCGTCGTCCTCCTGCTGGGCATCGGCGCCCTGGCCGCCACGGGGGGCGGCGACTCCGAGGGCGTGACCGCCGACGGACCCGGGTCGACCTCGACCACCACCGAGGCGCCGTCGACCTCGACCTCGACCACGTCGTCCACCACGACGACGTCGACGACGAGCACCACGACGACGACCGCACCGGTCGAGACCACGACCTCGACGACCGAGGCCGCCCCGACCACGACGACCCAGCCCCCGATCGCCCCGGTGACCGGGACCGCCACCCGCGTGGGCCTCGAGCTCACCGCCACGGCGACGCAGGACCGGACCCGTCCCGGCTGGGTCGAGGTCGCCGTGCGCATCGTCGACGACCACGGCAGCACCCCCAGCGGCGGCATCCAGTGGCTGCGTGGCGAGAGCACGCCCGAGTACTTCGGCGCCTGGGCGCCGTACATGCCGACCTCGTGCGACGATCTGATCGACGACGACCCGACGACCGACACCCGACCCGACGACGGCGCCGGCCCCATGGACCAGACGTTCACCTTCTCGCACCAGTACGACCGGACCAACGGGGTCGTGACCATCAACGTCGACGTCATGACCAGCTTCTGCACCACGGACTCGGAGGCGGTCGCCCTCGACCTGGTGGTCCCCCTCGGGGGCTGACCGGCCCGCTCGTCAGGCGAAGCGCTGGCGCAGCATCGGCACGAGGTGGGGGAGCTGGTAGGCGTCGTCGGCGGTCAGGGGGACGACGATCGGCCCGCGGCCCTCGACCGGGATGACCACGTCGAGGCCGACGCGCCGGGGGTCGCCCAGCGTGCTCCAGGGCGCGATCGGGTGGCGCTTCCAGGCGATGCCGATGCCGGTCAGCCGCAGCCGGCCGACCTGGGCCTCGGCGCCCCGGTCGATCTGCTCGACGATCAAGCGGCGCTCGTCGGCGCCGCCCCGGTCGCCGAGCAGCGTCCAGAGGTACGTCAGCGTCTCGATGATCTCGCCCGCCCGGCGCTGCGAGGCGGCGTTGCGGGCCGACACCCGGACCTGCGACCCGTCCTTCAGGGTCATCGCGACCATCATCCGGGCCGAGGCGGCCTGCCGGAACAGGGCGGCCTCGACCTGGAGCTTGAAGCGCACCTCGCGGACCTCGTCGATGGTGACGACGGCGCCACCGAGGTCCAGCTGGCCGTCGCCGACCTGGATCGTGACCTTGCGGCCGATGGCGCTGGGCAGCTGGGCCCGCCAGTGGAACGGGACGTCGGCCTCGACGAACGGCGGGCTGGGCGGCGGCACCATCACCCGGTTGCGGGTCGGGCCGAGGCCGGGGTGGGGCGGCAGCGCGGGCTGGGCCAGGCTGCGACCGATGGCCCGGTCGGCGATCGTCTCGGGACCCGGCGGCATCTCGGGAGCCGGCGGTTCGGCGATCGGGGCCGGCTCGGGCGGGGCCGGCGGCGCCATGGTCGCGGTGGCGGCCCCCGAGGGGACGCGGGCGCGGGTCGTCGGGACGCGGGCCCGATCCCCGGGCACCCGGGCCCGGGCGGACGGCACGCGGGCCCGCTCGGGCATGCTCCCGGCGGCGGCGATGTCGGAGCGGCGGAGCCGTCCCTCCGACCTCCGCTCCGGCACCGGCGCCGGGCCGTCGCCCCCGAACAGCCGCCCCGGCGGGGCGTCGGGCCCCTCGTCGGGCGCCGGGGGCGCAGGCGCAGG
>JBQGCF010000223.1:0-1598 GCA_052038315.1 Iamia sp. | reverse complement strand
CGGCCACAACGAGGGCGACGACCCGAGCTACACCCAGCCGCTCATGTACAAGCGCATCGACGCCCGTCGCTCGGTGCGCAAGCTCTACACCGAGGCGCTCGTCCGCCGGGGCGACATCTCGATCGAGGAGGCCGAGGCCGCCCTCGACGACTTCTCGGCCAAGCTGGCCTCGGCCCTGGAGGAGACCCGGTCGCACGCCCCCGAGGGCGAGATCCGGGCCAAGCCGCCGGCGCCGGCGCGGGGCGTCCTGCCCCACGTCCAGACCGGCGTCCCGTCCGAGACCATCGACCGGCTCTACGAGAAGCTGTCCGAGCGGCCCGAGGGCTTCACCGTCCACCCGAAGCTGGCCAAGCAGTTCCAGACCCGGGACAAGATGTTCGAGGGTGGCGAGGTCGACTGGGCCCTGGCCGAGGCGCTGGCCTTCGGCTCGCTGCTGCTCGAGGGGACCAACATCCGCCTGGCCGGCCAGGACTCGCGGCGGGGCACCTTCTCGCAGCGCCACAGCGTCCTCGTCGACTACGAGACCGGCGCCGAGCACGCCCCGCTGGCCCACCTCGACCCCGACCAGGGGAAGATCTGGATCTACGACTCGCTGCTGTCGGAGTACGCCGCCCTCGGCTTCGAGTACGGCTACTCGGTCGTGGCCGAGGACCGCACCCTCGTGCTGTGGGAGGCGCAGTTCGGCGACTTCGTCAACGGCGCCCAGATCATCCTCGACCAGTACTTCGCCGCCGCCGAGGACAAGTGGGGCCAGCGCTCCGGGCTCACCCTGCTCCTCCCGCACGGCTACGAGGGCCAGGGTCCCGAGCACAGCTCGGCCCGCATCGAGCGCTTCCTCCAGCTCTGCGCCGAGGACAACATGCAGGTCGCCAACGCCTCGACCTCCGCGCAGTACTTCCACCTCCTGCGCCGCCAGGTCCGCCACGACACGCTCAAGCCGCTGGTGATCTTCACCCCCAAGTCGCTGCTGCGGGCCAAGTCGGCCCGGTCCTCGGTCGGCGACCTGTTCACCGGCTCGTTCGAGGAGGTCCTCGATGACGCCACGGTGGGCAACCCCGAGGACGTGAAGCGGCTCGTGTTCTGCTCGGGCAAGGTCGGCCACGACGCCATCGCCCGCCGCGACGAGCTGGGCGCCCCGGCCGCCGTCATCCGGGTCGAGCAGCTGTACCCGTTCCCCCGGGCCCGGATCCGTGACCTGCTCCAGCGCTACAGCGGCATCGACGAGGTCGTGTGGCTGCAGGAGGAGCCCGACAACATGGGCCCCCGGGCCTTCGTGAGCGAGCGGCTCTGGCCGCTGGTGCCCGAGGGCATCAAGTACCGCGAGGTCTCCCGGGTCGGGTCGGGCTCGCCCGCCGGCGGCAGCCACGCCATCCACGTCCAGGAGCAGGACGAGATCCTGACCCGGGCCTTCGACGGCCTCTAGCCCCGTGGCCCCCGTGGAGGTCCGCCCTCCTCGGGGGGCGGCGAAGCTGATGGGCGGGATCGCGCTGGTCAGCGCGGTCCTCGCCGTCGTCGCCGCTGCGACCGGCGACGTGCTCCTCGGGCTGGTCGCCTTCGTCAGCGCGGTCTGGCTCGGCTCGGTCGCCTCCATCTCGGCG
>JBQGCF010000222.1:0-24968 GCA_052038315.1 Iamia sp. | reverse complement strand
TGGCTGATCAGGTGGCCGGAGGTGGCCCGCCGGTCGCCCGCCATCACCACGCCGTCGGCGTAGCGGATCGACACCACCGTGGTGCCGTGGGGGACGCCGATGCCGGCGGGCAGGGCCTGGGCCGGCGGCTCGGGGGCCAGGCCGACCCGGCGCACCAGGCCGGCGAAGTCGGGACCCGGATCGTCGTGCGGTCCGAAGAGGGGCAGCGTCACGCGGCCGACCCTAGCGGCGAACCTTCCCGGGGCGAACCCCTTCAGACCGGACGACCAGGGCCGATGGCGGCGCCATGGAGGGACCTCCCACCACCGCGCCCGCTCTCGCCTCGGCCCGTCCGGATCGGGCCACGCTGCGGATCGCCCCGGTCGGTGCGCTGGCCACCCTGCTGCTCGGCCTGACGACCTGCGCCGTCCTGATCGTCTCCCCCAGCGGCCTGCCCGTGCCGGTCGGGCTGATGGTGGTCCTGCCCGTGCTCGTCTTCGGCGCGACCTACAGCCGGGCCAACCTGGCCGAGGCCCGGGTCACCGCCGTCGGGCTCGACCTGGTCGGCGACGACGGCGTCGTCCGCACCATCCCCGGCGGCTCCATCGGCGCGATGGGCTACGCCGGGACGGTCGTCGCCCAGCGGCTCGTCGCCGTCCCCGTCTCCTTCCTGCCCAACCTGATGGGGCGGATCGTCGTCGTCGACCGGGCCGGTCGGGTGGTCTGCGCCCGGCGGGCCGGCTGGATGAAGCTCGACGACGTGGCCGCCCTGGCCGCCGCCGGCGGCGTCCCGTGGCTGGGCGGGCAGGTCCGGACGGTGCCGGGAGCGACCCTCCCGCCGCCGCCCGAGATGGCCCACCACCACGACGGACCGGTCCGGGACGACCCGCTCGCCGCCGCCGCCTTCGCCCGCCAGCGGGCCCGGGTCCGCCGGGTGGTCCTGATCACCTGGTCGCTGCCCGTGATCTCCACGATCTGCTTCGTCGTGATGTCCAACGTCGCCAGCGCGCCGATGCTGCTGCTGGGCTGGGTCGGAGGGCTCGGCGTGGCCGCGTTCATCCTCGGCGGCCCGTGCGTCGCCCTGTGGTCGTCGGGCGCCCGGGACGCACGCCGCCTGCTGCGCAAGGCCGAGGTGCCGTGGTGGCCGGTCGAGGCGGTCGTGGTCGCCGGGCTGATCGCCGATGCCAACGCCCGCGTCGTCGGCGTCGTCCACCCGACCACCGGCGAGATGGGCTGGTGGACGGTGAAGTGGGGCGGCGAGCGGGGCTGGCTCCAGGGCGACGACCGGGGCTGGTTCTGGTTCGTCCCGTCCGGCCGCGGCAAGCGGGCGATGATCGCCCCGCCGGACCGCTCCCACGTCGCCGTGCTCGAGCAGCGGCTGCTCAGCAAGATCGCCGTGGCCGAGGCCAGGTCGCAGATCAGCGGCGAGGCCTTCGAGTGGCAGGGCCGCCAGCGGTGGGAGGCGTGGGCGGCCGCCGCCGGCGCCCCCCAGGGCCCGCCCTACAGCGGCGCGTCGAGCGGAGCGTCCGGGCCGACGGCGACCATGTAGCAGACGATGGCGGCGACGACGATCGCCGCCAGCACGGCCGTGACCAGGACCGATGCAACCAGGCCGATGGCCACGACGAGCGCCCCGCCGACGATCTTGGGCAGCACCCGCATGTCGAGGGCGGGCGAGCCGGTGAGGACCAGGATCACGACGATCCCCCACAGGAAGCCGGCGACGGGCAGGGCCATGGCCAGCGCCCCGACCCGCTCGCTGCCGTGGCCCTCCAGGGCCTCGATGGCGACGAAGACCCCGGCCCCGAGGGCGGCGAGGGAGCAGAACACCAGAACGTGGCCGTAGCCCCACCGGAACCCCTGGGCCCGGGTGGGCGACAGGTGGCCCGGGTGGTCGAAGTAGAGCCACCAGCAGCCGAAGGCCAGCACCAGCCCGGCCAGGCCGATGACGACCAGCTCGGCCGACAGGCCACCGGCGTCGATCGCCTGCTGGAACCCGACCGTGGCCGAGAGGATCGACTCGCCCAGCACCAGGATCGTGAACAGGCCGTAGCGCTCCTCGATGTGGTGCGGGTGGAACAACGGCTGGCCGAGGGCGCTCTCGGCCCACATCGGCACGACCATCTCGCCCAGGGCGAGCACCGCGAAGCTGAGGACGGCGAACCCGTCGGGCACGGCCAGGTTGACGATCCACCCGACCTGAAGCGCGGTGATGCCACCGGCGAAGCGCAGGGCCCGGGTCCGGCCCTCGGGGTGGCCGGCGGCGACCCGCAACCAGCTGGCGACCAGCCCCATCCGCATGACGACGTAGCCGACCACGGCGATCCCGAAGTCACCGTCGACCACCGCCCGGCTGATCCCTGCCGCCAGGACCAGCGCCCCGGCCATCTGGATCAGGGCCAGCACCCGGTGCACGACGTCGTCGCGGTCGTGGGCGGAGGAGAACCAGGTGAAGTTCATCCAGCCCCACCAGATGGCGAAGAACCCGCCGACGAAGCCGACGACGCCATCGGTGACGTGGCCCTCGACCAGCTCGTGGTGGTACGCGGCCGCGGCTTGAGCCACCCCGACGACGAAGCAGAGGTCGAAGAGCAGCTCGAGGGGCGTGGCCGCCCGGTGCTCCTCGTCGGGGTCGCGGACGATCGGCTGGGTGCCGGGCAGCCGGAACCGGTTGCCGGGCCGGACGGCGCTGGTCACGCGCCGCAGGCTAGATCGCGACGATCACCTCAACGGGCGACCACTCGCCGACTACTGGCCGCCCTTTTGGACGTAGCTCCTCACGAAGTCCTCGGCGTTGGTCTCGAGGACGTCGTCGATCTCGTCGAGGAGGTCGTCGATGTCGGCCTTGATCTCCTCGCCCCGCTCGCTGGGTTGCGGCGCGTCGGCGATCTCCTCGGACTCCCGCTGGGGGGCGCTCCGCTTCTTCTGCTCACGCTCGGCCATGGCAACTCTCCGTCTGTCGTCCCACCCCGGTCACTGCGACAGCCGGGCGACCAGCTCGGCCGGGGTGGAGCACTCGTCCAACAACCTACCGACATGGGCCTCGGTCCCACGGGACGGTTCCATCATCGGGACCCTCCGCAGGGGCTCGTCGCCCACGTCGAACACCAGGGAGTCCCAGTTGGCGGCCACGATGCTGGCGCCGAACTGGGACAGGCAGCGACCCCGGAAGTAGGCCCGGGTGTCGGTCGGCGGCTCGGTCACCGCCCGCTCGGCGTCGGCCAGGTCGACGATCCGCTCCAGCCCGACCCGGGCGGCGAGGCTCCGCTCGGGCCGCAGGTCGTGGTACTGGAGGGCGAGGGCGGCGACCCGCGGGTCGGTCCACTCGGCGCCGTGGCGCTCGCGCCAGCGGTCGATCAGCCGGCGCTTGGCGACCCAGTCGACCTGGGCGGCGACGGAGTCGGGGTCGGCCTCCAGCCCGGTGAGGACCTCCTCCCAGCGGCGCAGGACCTCGGCCCCGACCTCCTCGCCCACCGCGGCCAGGCCTCTCTGCTCGGCCCACTTGCGGGCTCGGTCGAGCAGCTCGAACTGGACCTCCAGGGCGGTCATGGTGACGCCCTCGATCGTCTCGACGGTGGCCTGCAGGCCGGGGTCGTGCGACACCGCCCGCACCGCGCTGACCGGGTTGCGGATGCTGAGGTCGCGGTCGAGGGCGTCGTCCTCGACCATGGCCAGGACGATGGCGGTGGTGCCGACCTTGAGGAAGGTCGCCACCTCGGCCAGGTTGGCGTCGCCGGCGATCACGTGGAGGCGGCGGTAGCGCTGGGCGTCGGCGTGGGGCTCGTCACGGGTGTTGACGATGGGCCGCTTGAGGGTGGTCTCCAGCCCGACCTCGGCCTCGAAGAAGTCGGCCCGCTGGCTCAGCTGGTAGGCGACGTCGCGGGCCGAGGCGCCGCTGGCCTCGACGCCGACCTTGCCCGAGCCGGTGAAGACCTGGCGGGTGACGAAGTGCGTCGTGGCGGCGGCGACGATGCGCCCGAAGGGCACCGCCCGGTCCATCAGGTAGTTCTCGTGGCAGCCGTAGGAGTTGCCCTTGCCGTCCGAGTTGTTCTTGTGGACGATCAGCTCCTGGCCCGGCGGCAGCACCCGGCCGGCGGCGGCCATCGCCCGCTGGACGATCAGCTCGGCGGCCCGGTCGAAGACGACCACCGAGCGGGCGTCGGCGCACTCGGGCGTCGACACCTCGGGGTGGGCGTGGTCGACGTAGAAGCGGGCGCCGTTGGTCAGCACGGCGTTGACCAGGTGCGTGTCGACGTCGGGCGGCGAGGCGTCGGGCGGCGCCGCGCCGCGTGCATCGCGGCCGGGCGTCTCGTCCTCGAAGTCCCACCCGACCGGGGGCGTGGCGGGCGCCGCACCGAGCGGGCGCTCGGAGACGTAGGCGTTGATCAGCAGGCTCGAGGCCGTGACCGGGTTCGACTCGGCCACCCCGCGGTGCACGATCCCGTACTCGGTCTCGATCCCGCAGATCTTGGCGATGGCCATGGGGTCGACCCTAGAGGTACTGCCCGGTCGCCACTCGCTCGATCGAGCGACCGCCGGCCAGCTCACCGTCGCCGGTGTCGGTGTCCCGCTGGACGATCGTGCGCACGTAGACGATGCGCTCGCCCTTCTTGCCCGAGATCTTCGCCCAGTCGTCCGGGTTCGTCGTGTTGGGCAGGTCCTCGTGCTCCTTGTACTCCTGGTGGATCGAGGAGATGAGGTCCTCCGTGCGGATGCCCTTCTCGGCCCCGCCCAGGTGGCGCTTGATCGCCAGCTTCTTGGCCCGGCGGACGATGTTCTCGATCATGGCCCCGGACGAGAAGTCCTTGAAGTACATGACCTCCTTGTCCCCGTTCTGGTACGTGATCTCGAGGAACTGGTTGGCCTCGTCGACCCGGTACATCTCGGCGACGGTGGCCTCGATCATGGCCAGGACGCACTTGTTGCGATCGCCGCCGCCCAGCGTCTCGACCTCGACGGCGTCGAGGGGCAGGTCGGTGGGGAGGTAGCGGCCGAAGATCTGGGCCGCGGCCTCCTCGTCGGGGCGCTCGATCTTGATCTTCACGTCGAGCCGGCCGGGGCGGAGGATGGCCGGGTCGATCAGGTCCTCGCGGTTGGAGGCGCCGATCACGATCACGTTGCGCAGGGACTCGACGCCGTCGATCTCGGCCAGCAGCTGCGGGACGATGGTCGACTCCATGTCCGAGCTGATGCCCGTGCCCCGGGTGCGGAACATCGAGTCCATCTCGTCGAAGAAGACGATGACGGGCCAGCCCTCGTCGGACTTCTCCCGGGCCCGCTGGAAGACCAGGCGGATCTGCCGCTCGGTCTCGCCCACGTACTTGTTGAGCAGCTCGGGGCCCTTGATGTTGAGGAAGTAGCTCTTGGCCTCGCCGCCGCCGTGCTTGTCCGTGACCTTCTTGGCCAGCGAGTTGGCCACCGCCTTGGCGATCAGCGTCTTGCCGCAGCCCGGGGGCCCGTACAGGAGGATGCCCTTGGGCGCCGGCAGCTTGTGCTCGGCGAACAGGTCGGCGTGGAGGAACGGGAGCTCGACGGCGTCGGCGATCTGCTCGATCTGGCCGTCGAGGCCTCCGACGTCGTCGTAGGAGATGTCGGGCACCTCCTCCAGCACCAGCTCCTCGACCTCGGGCCGGGGCAGCCGCTCGAACAGGAGGCCCGAGCGGGGGTCCATCCGGAGGGCGTCGCCGGCGCGGAGGGGCTGGTCCTTCAGGCCGTCGGCCAGCTCGCAGACCCGCTCCTCGTCGGCCCGGCCCACGATGATCGCCCGGGCGCCGCCGTCGATGACCTCCTTGAGGGTCACCAGCTCGCCGGTGCCGTCGTCGGCCCGGGCCATCACGATGGTGAAGGACTCGTTGAGGACGACCTCGGCGCCGCGGGTCAGGCCCTGGGCCAGGACGTCGGGCAGCACCGCGACCCGCATCTTGCGGCCGCCGGAGATGACGTCGACGGTCTCGTCGTCGTTGACGCCCAGCACCGAGCCGTAGGCGGCCGGCGGCTGGGTCAGCTTGTCGACCTCCTCGCGCAGCGCGGCGATCTGGTCGCGCGCCTCGCGCAGGGTGTACGCCAGCTTCTCGTTCTGGCTGACCGCGTGGGCCAGCTGGCCCTTGGTCTCGAGCAGGCGCTCCTCGAGGGTGCGCACCCGCTTGGGGGCGTCCTGGAGCCGGCGCCGGAGGGCGACGACCTCCTCCTCGAGCGCCGCCGCCTGCTCGCGCAGCTCGTCGACGCTGTCGTCATCGTGGGGTTCGGCCATGGGAACCACCTCCCGGTCCGGGTCGAGATCGCACCCTAACGCCCGTCTCCCCGGGGTCGGTGCCACGCAACACGCCCTTCATCACGGCGACATGCGCCACCTTTGCGCGGAAGTTGCCGGGTTTATCGGCTGCTGGAGTACCCTGGCCGTCGAGTGATCCACGAAGCCCTGCTCAGGAGGCGAACGCGACGATGAAGGTCTGGATCGACCAGGATCTCTGCACCGGTGACGGCCTCTGCGAGGAGATCGCCCCCGACGTGTTCACGCTCCTCGACGACGGCCTGGCCTACGTCAAGGAGGGCGACAAGGTGTACTCCGACCCGGGTGGCGCCGAGGGTCTCGCCGTCATCCCCGACGGCCAGCTCGAGGCCGTGATCGAGTCGGCCGAGGAGTGCCCCGGCGAGTGCATCTACATCGAGCCGCCGGAGTGATGTCCGCCCCGTGAGGGGCGCACCGCAGATCTGACGACGACGGGCCTTCCGAGGCCCGTCGTCCGCGTCCGGGGTGCGGGGTCGCGGAGGGGGCCCCGACTAAGTTCGCCGGGCTACCGCCTGCGAAGGGAACCCCCCACGTGCCCAGCGCACGAACGGACAGCTCGACCGAGGACCTCTCCCCCACCGCCCGCTGGTTCGGGGCCCGCAGCCTGGCCGACGTCGGCGTGGTCGGCGACCGGGTCCGGCTGGTCGGCCTCAGCTTCCTCATGCTCTTCGTCGAGCTGGCGCTGATCCGCTGGACCGGCTCGAACGTCGTCTACCTCTCGTACTTCTCCAACTTCGTCCTGCTGGGCAGCTTCCTCGGCATCGGGATCGGCTTCCTGCGGGCCAAGGCCCGGGTCGACCTCTCGGGCTGGGCGCCGGCCGTGCTGGGGCTGTTCGTCCTGATCATCGCCGTGGCCCCGGTGAAGATCACCCAGGACGACCCCAACCTCTTCACCTTCAGCAGCCTCAGCGCCGGCGGCCCGCCCCGCGAGATCGTCCTGCCGCTGATCTTCCTGGCCTCGGCGGTGGTCCTGGCCCTGATCGCCGAGGGCGTGGCCCGCACCTTCGCCCGCCTCGACAACCTCGACGCCTACAAGTACGACCTGCTCGGCAGCATCCTCGGCATCGTCATGTTCTCGGCGCTGAGCTTCCTGCGCCTGCCCCCGCTGGCCTGGGGCGTGGTGGCCGGGATCGTCATCGTCGCCATGGTCCTGCCCAAGGTGCCGAGCCTCCCGCAGCTGGCCGGCATCGGGGTGCTGGTGCTGGTGCTGGCGGTCGAGTCGTTCTCGCCCAACCTGTCCTGGTCGCCGTACTACAAGATCAAGGCGGCGCCGAACCCCGACCTGGACGACAACCTGCAGGTCGACGTGAACGGCGTGCCCCACCAGGTCCACCAGGCCCCCGAGTTCGCCCCCGGCAAGGGCGTCTACGACATCGTGCGGCCCCCGTCGCTCGACGACGTCCTGATCATCGGCGCCGGCGGCGGCAACGACGTGGCCGTGGCCCTGGAGCGGGGGGCGAAGCACATCGACGCCGTCGAGATCGACCCCCGGCTCTACGAGCTGGGCCGCGACCGCCACCCGGCCAAGCCCTACGACGACCCCCGCGTCGACATCCACATCGACGACGGCCGGGCGTTCCTGGAGCGCAGCAAGCGCCAGTACGACCTGATCCTGCTCGCCCTGCCCGACTCGATCACCCTGCTGTCGGGGCAGTCGGCCCTGCGCCTGGAGAGCTACCTCTTCACCGAGGAGGCGCTGGAGGCGGCGCGCGACCGGCTCAAGCCCGGCGGCGTCTTCACCATGTACAACTACTACCGCCAGGACTGGCTGATCGACCGGTACGGCTCGATGCTGGAGACGGTCTACGGCACCCCGCCGTGCCTCCAGGACGTGGTCCCCGCCTTCGGGCCCGACGGCGTCGCCCTGTCCGGCTTCTCGGCCAGCCGCGACCCGGGCTCGATCGACTGCACCGAGGCGGGCCGGGCCCGCACGTGGGAGGCGTCGGGGCCGATCCCCGAGGCGGCCACCGACGACCACCCGTACCCGTACCTGCGCGAGCGCTCGCTGCCGACGATCTACGTCGTCAGCCTGGCCCTGATCCTGCTCGTGTCGGTGCTGGCCGTGCGGGGGGCCGGTGGGCCGATGAAGCCGATGGTCCGCTACGTCGACCTCTTCTTCATGGGCGTGGCCTTCCTGCTGCTGGAGACCAAGAACGTCGTCCAGTTCGCCCTGCTCTTCGGGACGACGTGGTTCGTCAACGCCCTGGTGTTCGCGGGCGTGCTGTCGTCGGTGCTGGTGGCGATCGCGGTGTCGAGACGGGTCACCTTCAAACGACCCGAGCTGCTCTACATCCTCCTCTTCGCGGCCCTGGTCGTCGCCTTCTTCCTGCCCGCCTCGGCGCTGCTCGAGCTGGCCCTCGTGCCCCGCTTCCTGGCCGCGGTGGCCATCGCCTTCACGCCGGTGTTCACCGCCAACCTGGTGTTCACCCAGCGGTTCAAGGACACCGGCGACTCGACCACCGCCTTCGGCGCCAACCTGCTGGGGTCGATGGTCGGTGGCGTGCTCGAGTACCTGGCCCTGATCACCGGCTACCGCTCGCTCCTGATCGTCGTGGCCGTCCTCTACGGCCTGGCCTTCGTCTTCGGCCGGCGCCACCTGGGGGCCCGGGCCGCGGCGCCCGCATGACCGCCGACACCGTCGTCGTCACCGGCGCCGCCGGCTGGCTGGGCCAGAACCTGGTCCGGGCGCTCGCCCCGGAGCGCCGGCGCGTGCGGGCCCTCGTGCTCGGTGCCGAGGAGGCGCCGCTGCTCGAGCTGGCCGGACCGTCGGTCGAGGTCGTGGTGGGCGACGTGCGCGACCCCGTCGTGGTCGACGAGCTGTTCGACGACGTCGCCGGCGCCACCGTCGTCCACGCCGCCGGCGTGATCCACCCCGCGGGCCGGACCCGACCCTTCTGGGACGTCAACGTGGGCGGCACGCAGCTGGTGCTCGACCGGGCCCGCCGGGCCGGCGCCGGTCGCTTCGTCCACATCTCGTCCAACTCGCCGTTCGGGGCCAACGAGACGCCCACCGACCGCTTCACCGAGGACTCCCCCACCAACCCGTACATGGGCTACGGGGCGTCCAAGCTGGAGGCCGAGTCGCTGGTGACCCGGGCCGCCGAGGCCGGCGACGTCGACGCCGTGATCCTCCGCCCGCCGTGGTTCTACGGGCCGTGGGCGCCGGGCCGCCAGGCCCAGTTCTTCGGCGCCATCCGCAAGGGCACGTTCCCGCTGGTCGGCGATGGGAGCCAGCAGCGCTCGATGATCTACACCGGCAACCTGGTGGACGCCTGCCTGTGCGCCGAGGCCGCCGAGGGCGTCACCGGCCGGGCCTACTGGGTCGCCGACGCCGCGCCGTACCCGCTGAAGGACGTCTTCGGCGGGATCCGCGAGGCCCTGGCCGCCGAGGGCCTGGCCGTGGCGGGTCGTCGCCAGCCACCCCTCCCCCGCTTCGGGGCCGAGGTGGCCACCCGCCTCGACGCCGCCCTCCAGGCCGCCGGTCGCTACGTCCAGCCCCTGCACGTCCTGGGCGAGCTCAAGGACACCATCGCCTGCGACATCACCCGGGCCCGGGCCGAGCTGGGCTACGAGCCGGCGGTGGCGCTGGTCGAGGGCATGCGCCGGGCCATCCGCTGGCACCTCGAGCGAGGTGACCAGCTGTGACCTCCTATCTGGTGACGGGCGGGTCGGGGTACTTCGGGTCGCTGCTGGCCGACATCGCGCTGGCCCGGGGCGACCGGGTTCGGATCTTCGACATCGCTCCGCCGACCGACCCGACCGAGGCCGAGGTCGTCGTCGGCGACGTCCGCGACCGGGCCGCCCTGGCCGAGGCCTGCGACGGCGTCGACATCATCCTCCACAACGTGGCCCAGGTGCCGCTGGCCAAGGACCACGAGCTGTTCTGGTCGGTCAACGTGGTCGGCACCGCCAACGTCCTCCTCGCCGCTCGCGACGCCGGGGTCGGCAAGGTCGTCCACACCAGCTCCAGCGCCATCTTCGGGATCCCCGAGCGCAACCCGGTCACCGAGGACACGCCGGGCCGGCCGCTGGAGGCCTACGGCCGGGCCAAGCTCACGGCCGAGACGCTGTGCCACGAGGCGGCCGCCGCCGGGCTCGACGTCAGCATCGTCCGGCCCCGCACGATCCTCGGCCACGGCCGGCTCGGGATCATGGCCATCCTGTTCGAGTTCGTCCACGAGGGCGCGCCCGTCTTCGTCATGGGCGGCGGGCGCAACCGGTACCAGTTCGTCCACTCCACGGACCTGGCCGACGCCATCCTCCGGGCCGGCTCACGGTCGGGACCGCGCACCTACAACATCGGTGCCGACGAGCCCGGGACGATGCGGGAGACGATCCAGGCGCTGGTCGACCATGCCGGCACCGGGTCGAAGGTCCGGTCGCTGCCGACGGGTCCGGCGGCCACGGCGATGAAGGGCCTTTCGGGCCTCGGCGCCCTGCCGTTCGCCCCGTACCACTGGCTGCTGTACGGCGAGTCGCTCTGGTTCGACACCTCCCGGGCCAAGGAGGAGCTGGGCTGGGCGCCCACGCAGTCGAACGGCGAGATGCTGATCGAGTCCTACGAGTGGTGGCTGGCGAACCGGGAGGCCGTCGGATCGGGCGAGGGGGCGTCGCACCACAGGTCGCCCGTCCCGCTGGGGGCGCTGAAGCTGCTCAAGCGATGGCCCTGACGATCCCCGAGGAGCGTCGCCCGCTCGCCGTCGGCATCGGGCTGCACCTCCTCGTGTCGGTGCCGCTGGTGGTGGCGGTCGTCGCCTTCAACCGGCCCCAGTGGCACCCGATCGCCGATCTGGCCCAGACCGAGCTGCGGGTCCGCGACGTCGGCACCCGGCACTCCCCGCTCGTCGGCCTGGCCGGCCGGATCGGCCCCTGGTACGACCCCGGCAGCCACCCCGGCCCGCTCAGCTTCTGGGCCCTGGCCCCCGTCTACCGCCTGCTCGGCGGCACCGCCTTCGGCCTGACCGCCTCGGCCGCCTTCCTCCACTCGCTGGCCTACGGGCTGGTGCTGTGGCTGGCGCACCGCCGGGGCGGGCTCAAGGTGATGCTGGCGATCGGCGCCGCGGTCGTCGTGCTCGTCCAGGCCTACGGCACCGTCGTCTTCCTCGAGCCGTGGAACCCGTACCTGCCGGTGACGTGGTGGCTGGTGCTGGTCCTGGCCGCCTGGGGCGTGCTCGACGACGACCCGCCCATGCTCGTGGTGGCGGTGGCCGCCGGCTCCTTCTGCGCCCAGACCCACCTCCCCTACCTCGGGCTGGTCGGCGGGATCGGTGGCGTGCTGGCCCTGGCCTCCGGCTGGTGGATCGTCCGGGGCGGTGCGGACGGGCGCCGGCGGCGGATCAAGTACCTGGTGATCGCCCTGCTGGTCGGGCTGGTGCTGTGGACCCCGCCGCTGATCGACCAGATCGACGGGGTCGGCAACCTCGGCCGGGTCCGGGACTCGCTCCAGCACCCCGACGGCGAGCCGGTCGGCATCCGCCAGGGCACCAAGGAGATCGTCCAGCGCTACGGGCTCGACCAGTGGTTCGGCGCCCTCGACGCCAGCGCCCCGCCCCGGCCCAGCGACTGGAACCCGAGCGGCCTGCTCGTCCTGGTCGCCTGGGCGGCCGCCGCGGCCTGGACCCTGGTGCGGCGGAAGGTCCTGCCGGCCGTGCTGCTCCGGCTCCACGTCGTGCTCGGCCTGGGGCTGGCGCTCGGCCTGTTCGCGGCCAGCCGCATCCACGGCGAGCTCTGGTACTACCTCTACCTCTGGGTCAGCGGCCTGGCCGCCCTCACCGTCGTGGCCGTCGGTTGGACGGTCGTGGCGTCGGTCCGCTCACGGGTCCCGGGTCCCGCACTGGTCGCGGTGCCGGCGGCCGTGGCCATCCTGGCGTCGGTCGCCTTCCTGACGACGGCCCCGTCGGCCGAGCCGTCCCGTCCCGACCTGTCGGCCGACCTCGGCGTCCTGGCCGACGAGACCACGGCGGCCCTCGACTCGGGCGACGTGCGGGGCGGGGGCAGGGACGGGCGCTACCTCGTGCGCTGGGAGGATCCGGTCACGATCGGGGCCCAGGGCATCGGGCTGGTCGACGAGCTGGAGCGGGCCGGGTTCGATGCCGGCGTCGAGGTCGGCCACCGGGTCGGCGGCACCCGCCACCGGGCCATGACGCCGGACGAGGCCACCGCGGTGCTGGTCCTGGCCGTGGGCCCGGCCATCGAGCCGTGGGACGAGCGGCCCGACGCCGAGGCCACGCCCATCGCCCACGTCGACCCCCGCACCGAGGCCGGGCTGGAGGAGGCCGCCGCCCTGGAGGTCGAGATCGACGAGGGGCTGCGGGCCGCCGGCCACCGCCTGGCCGACCGCTGGCGGGGCGAGGTCTTCACCTCCTCGATCGACCCGACGGTCCCCCAGCCGATCCGCGACGACCTCCTCCGCTACATGGAGATCGGCACCCCGGTCACCGTCTTCGTCGTCGACCCCGCCCTGATCCCCTAGGCAGGACCGACTCACATGGTGCCAGGCACCATGTGAGTCGGTCAGCAGCCGACGGGGGCGTCGGCCGGGTCCGGCGGGGTCTCGAAGACGGCGGTGGGGACGCCGGCGTCGACCAGCGAGCCGGCCAGGTCGACCACCTCGGGCGGCTGCGAGGGGTCGAGGACGATCGTGCTGAGCAGGCCATCGACCTGCTCCGGGTCGTCGACGCCCAGCAGCCCGGCCAGCCGCTCGCGCTCGCGCTCCCCCTCGGCCCGGGTCGCGTCCGACCGGATGTCGGCCAGGGCGACCTCACGGGCGTCGGGCCGGGCCTGCCAGGTCTCGATCCCGCCCAGCCCGGTGACGACGGTCAGCACGGCGTCGTACTGCCCAGGGCACAGCACCCGGTGGGGCTCGGCGGCGGCCGAGTAGGTGGGGTCGACGCCCACGGTGACGCCCTCCCGCTCCAGCCCCAGCACCAGCCCGAAGGCCAGCCCGCCCAGGTAGACCGGGTCCTCCCAGCGCACGAGGTAGGTGCGGCCCGGGTCGACGTTGCCCACCGCCTGGCGGGACAGCTCGGTCTCGGTCCGCCACGAGTTCTCGTACGGGATCTCCTGGCCCACCAGCCGGACCGACGTGGCCACGCTCAGCGCCGCCACCAGGGCCAGGGCCACCGGAGCGGCGGGACGGACGTCGGGGACGCGCTCGCGGAGCAGCGTGGCCAGCCCCCACCCGAGGGCGAAGACCTCCAGGGCGACGAGGACCACGATCCAGCGGAACGTGTAGAGGAACAGGGCACCGAAGACGCGGGAGACGGCGACGGTCCCGACGACCAGGGCCACCGCGATCACCGCGTTGAGCCGGGTGAGCGTGGGGTCACGGCGGCGCACGGCGACGGCGACGGCCACTCCGGCCCAGGCCAGCACCAGGACCAGGCCGGGGACGATCGAGCCGTCGACGCCGGTGGAGGCGGCCACCCAGGAGCCGAGGGGGTCGGACGCCTGGAGCACGGCCTCGACGCCGTCGCCCAGGCCGATCACCTCCTCGTCGGGATCGCCGAAGTGCTCGAGGAGGATGTCGACGTTGCTCGGGTCGTGGCGGGCCACGTCGACCAGCGGACCGCTCCACAGCAGCAGCCCGACGAGGACCGCGACCGGGATCGGCGCGAGCCGCCGCCACGAGCGCTCGTTCCACACCAGGGCGCCGGTGGCCACCAGCAGCAGGGGCGGCACGAGCGGGGCGTAGCCGACGTGGCCCTGGAGGGCGTAGGTCCCCCCGGCCACGGCCAGGACGAGCGGCCAGCGGGCCCCGTCGAGCACCGCCCAGGTCGCGAGCAGCAGCAGGGCGAAGGGCACCAGGGCGACCCAGGGGTTCCACGGCTGGCTCAGGACGTCGAGCCCGAACCCGCCCACCAGGACGAGGGCCACGGCCCCGAACCAGAGGGTGCCGGCCCGCCCGACCCGCCGGGCGACCAGGGCGACCGCCGCGACCAGCCCGGCCACGTTGACCAGGGCGGTGGCCGCCTCGAAGGCCCACGACGACCCGCCCAGCAGCCGGTAGGCCGGCCAGGTGGTCCAGAACATCAGCGGCCCGGGGTGGTTCCCCTGGGTGCCGTCGTCGGCGATGATCCGCCCGGCGGCGCCGACGAGCGGCACGTCGCCGGGCAGCGAGAGCATGCGCAGCTCGGCCTGGGCCTGGTCACCGGTCGGGTACCAGGTCCGCTGGGCCAGCGCCCCGACCAGCACCAGGACGGGCAGGACGACCAGCGCCGCCACCACCCACCACGGTGGGATCAGTGCTTGGGCTTGCGCGCCTTCGCCCGGATCTTCAGCAGGATCCACAGTGCCTCGACGCCGTCGGTCCACTGGATCTTCTTGCCCTCCTCGCGGCCGCGGGCCTTGTAGGAGATCGGCACCTCGAAGATCCGCTCGCCCCGGGCCAGCAGCTTGCCGGTCAGCTCGGCCTCGATGCCGAAGCCGTTGCTCTTCAGGTTCGTCTCCCGCCACATGTGCGTGGGGGCCAGCTTGAGGCACGTCTCGACGTCGGTCAGCCAGGCGTCGAACAGCATCGACGCCCACAGGGCGACCATCTTGTTCCCGAGCACGAACCAGAACGAGTAGGCGGCGTGACCGCCGTAGGAGCGGGCGCCGTAGACGACCTTGGCCTCGCCGGACAGGGCCGGGCCGCACAGCGACGGGATGTCGGCCGGGTCGTACTCCAGGTCGGCGTCGAGGATCGTGAGCAGGTCGCCCCGGGCCTCGTCGAAGCCGCGGACGAGGGCGGCGCCCTTGCCCTGGTTGGGGTCCTGGCGGAAGAGGCGGACCCGCTCGCCGTCGACCAGGTCGGCGATCAGGTCGGTGCAGCCGTCGGTCGAGCCGTCGTCGACCAGCACCAGCTCGGTGGGCAGCGGCATCTCGACGGCCAGGACCCGCTCGAGGGCGACGCGCAGGGTGGCGGCCTCGTTGTAGATCGGCATCACGATCGAGAGCCGCTCGTAGCGGGGGGTGGTGCTCATCAGTACGGCCACACCTTCGGGTCGTGGCCGAAGACCTTGGTGACCCGGCCCAGCTTGACCGTGATCAGCACCTTGATCAGGACGTTGCGGGCGAACCACGGCAGCTCGAGCGACTGGTGCACGGCGTTGGCGATCCGGGCCTTGGGCCGGAGCCGCTCGCGCCGGTACTCGGTCATCGACTCCGAGCGCCCGACGTAGCGCCAGCGCCCGCCGAGGAACAGCTCCCGGACGATGGCGAGGGTGACGCCGATCGAGCTGAACGAGTCGTGGATCAGCATCGTGCCGCCCTCGCCGACCCGGGCGCCCCACTCGCGGATGTCGGCGCGGGCCGGGGCGAAGCGGTGGGCGCCGTCGATGTAGAGCAGGTCGATCGGGTCGTCGACGTCGCCGTGGGCGGCGTCGCTGAAGGCCCGCACGTGGCGGACCCGGTCGCGCACGCCGGCCTTCTCGAGGTTGGCGTTGAAGACGTCGTGGTCCTCGGCGGCCTCGTCGACGAAGCCCTCGATCTCCTGCGGGCCCCGGTCGTTGCCGGCGTGCGGGTCGATGGCGACCAGCTCGACGGTGGGCTCGGCCGAGCGGGCCAGCACGACCATCGACCGGCCCCGGAAGCTCCCGATCTCGACCACGCGGCCCCCGGGGGCGACGCGCTGGGCCGAGTCCCACAGCAGACGGGCCTGCCCGTCGGTCATCCAGCCCTCGACGTCGGCCACATCGGCCAGGGTCGTCGAGAAGTCGGGCGTCGTGGAGGGGCTCATGCGTGGTGGGGCTCGCTGGTTCGGGGACGGGACACGCGGCACCCGGGTGATCCGCCCGCCGAGAGGTCGGTGCTCTATCGTGGCGACGGCTGCCCGGAGGCGGGTGGCAGGGGCCCACCCTAGTGCCGAGCCCCGACCCGATCCCTGATCCGCGGCCCCGAGCGACACCTTGTGACCACCCCCTCCGCGCCACCGCCCAAGCTGGGCGACATCGCTGCTGCCGCCGGCCTCCAGCGGGTGCACATGATCGCCTGGCGGGATCTCGACGACGTCGAGGCGGGGGGCTCGGAGGTCCACGCCGGCATGGTCGCCAAGCTGTGGTCCGAGGCCGGTCTCGACGTGCTGATGCGCACCTCGTGGGCCCAGGGCCACCCCAACCACGGGCGCCGCGACGGCTACGAGGTCGTCCGCAAGGCCGGCCGCTACCAGGTCTTCCCCCGCACGGCCCTGGCCGAGATCCGCAAGACCTACGGCCCCCCGACGGCCATGTCGAGATCTGGAACGGGATGCCGTTCTTCTCGCCGCTGTGGGCCACCGTGCCCCGCGTCGTGGTGCTCCACCACGTCCACGGCGACATGTGGAACATGGTGCTGCCGCCCAACCTGGCCAAGGTCGGCATCGCCATGGAGAGCCAGGTCGCCCCGGTCGTCTACCGGCGCAGCCGGATGATCACGCTCTCGCCCTCCTCCAAGGAGGAGATGGTCGAGATCGGGTTCAAGCCCGAGAACATCGACGTGGTGCCACCGGGCGTCGACCCCCGCTTCACCCCCGCCCCGCCCGGGTCGCCCCGCAGCCCCCACCCGCTGATCGTGGGCGTGGGCCGGCTGGCCCCGGTCAAGCGCTGGGACCGGCTGATCCGCGCCGCCGCCGCGGCCCGGGAGACGGTGCCCGACCTCGAGCTGGTCATCGGGGGCACCGGCCCGCAGCGCGACGAGCTGCAGGACCTGATCGACGGGCTCGGCGCCCACGACTGGATCACCCTCGCCGGCCGGATCAGCGACGAGGAGCAGCTCGACCTCTACCGCCGGGCCTGGGCGGTGGCCTCCTCCTCGGTGCGCGAGGGCTGGAACATGACGCTGACCGAGGCGGCCGCCTGCGGCACGCCCACCGTCGCCACCCGCATCCCCGGTCACGTCGATGCGGTGGCCGACGGCTCGTCCGGGCTGCTGGCCGACGACGACGTCGACCTGGCCCGCCACCTCACCGCCATCGCCTCCGACCCGGACCTGCGCGACCGCCTGGCCGAGGGCGCCCTGGTCCACTCGGCCCGGTTCACCTGGGAGAACACGGCCCGCGCCATCCTCACCGCCCTGGCCGAGGAGGCGGAGCGCTGGCACGACCGACCCTGGCGGTCCTGGCGAGCCCGTTGAGGTCGCGCCTCCAGGCGCTCCGGCCCTGGACCTCGGTGATCGCCCTGGCGGTCACCTGCTACCTGCCGCTGCTGCTCACCCACCCGGGCAAGGTCGGCGCCGACACCAAGTCGTACCTCTACCTCGACCCCGACCGGCTGCTGAGCCGGGCCTGGTCGATGTGGGACCCCAACGTCGGACTGGGCACGGTCCCCCACCAGAACATCGGCTACCTCTGGCCGATGGGCCCCTTCTACTGGGCCTTCGAGCACCTCGGCCTGCCGGACTGGGTCGCCCAGCGGATCTGGCTGGGCTCGATCCTGTTCCTGGCCGGGCTCGGCGTCCGGTACCTGATGCGGACCCTCGGCCTGCGGGGCCCGGGCGTGGCCGCGGCCATGTTCCTCTACGCCCTGTCGCCCTACGTCCTGACGCTCGGCGCCCGCATCTCGGCCCTGCTCCTCCCCTTCACCGCCCTGGGCTGGCTCCTGGGCCTGACGATCAAGGCGACACGCGAGCGGACGTGGGTCCACCCGGCCTGGTTCGCGCTGGCCGTGCCCACCTTCGGCTCGACCAACGCCACCGCCCTGCTGCTGGTCGGGCTGGCCCCGGCGCTGTGGATCCCCTACGCCACCTTCGTCCTGAAGGAGATCCGCTTCCGCCAGGCCCTGGCCGTGGTCGGCCGGATCGGGGTGCTGACCGTCGGCGCGTCGCTGTGGTGGATCGTCGGGCTGTGGTGCCAGGGCAGCTTCGGCATCGACGTCCTCCGCTACACCGAGACGGCCCGGACGGTGGCCAACGCCTCGACCGCGCCGGAGCTCATGCGGGGCATCGGCTACTGGTACTTCTACGGCGACGACAAGCTCGGCCCCTGGATCGAGCCGTCGTCGTCGTACACCCAGAACCCGGGCCTGATCACCCTCACGTACTGCCTCCCGATCCTCGGGCTGCTCGCCGCCGGGCTCGTCCGCTGGCGGCACCGGGCCTTCTTCGTGACGCTGATCGTCGGCGGCCTGGTCGTGGCCATCGGCGCCCACCCGTGGGGCGAGGGCGCCCCGATCGCCGCCGGCTTCGAGGTCTTCCTCCGCTCGCAGGCCGGGCTGGCCATGCGCAGCCTCCCCCGGGCCGTGCCGCTGATCGCCCTGGCCCTGGCGGTGCTGGTCGGCGTGGCCGTCGACGCCCTGGGCCAGCGCCTTCCCCGCTGGGAGCGACCGGCGGCCGGCGCCATCGCCCTGGCCGCGATCGTCGCCCTGCCCCCGCTGTGGCTGGGCCAGATGGTGGCCGACAACCTGCAGCGCGACGAGGACCTGCCGGCCTACTGGGACGAGGCGGCGGCCGAGATCGATGCCCGGGGCCTCGGCGCCGACGGCGTCTACACGTCCCGGGTGCTGGAGGTGCCGGGGTCGGACTTCGCCTCCTACCGCTGGGGCAACACCGTCGACCCGATCACCCCCGGCATCACCGACCGGCCCTACGTCGCCCGCGAGCTGATCCCCTACGGGACGCCCGCCTCGGCCGACCTGCTCAACTCGCTCGACCGCCAGCTCCAGGAGGACCTGCTCGACCCCGACGCCCTGGCCGCCATCGCCCGGCTGATGGGCGTGGGCGACATCGTCCACCGGGCCGACCTGGCCTACGAGCGGTTCAACCTGTCCCGGCCCCGGCAGGTCTACGAGCTGCTGCGGGAGGCCGCCGGCCTGGGTGACGTCACCGGCTTCGGCGGCACCGCCCCCCAGGTGCCGGACCCCCGCCTCCCGCTGGAGGACGAGATCGAGCTGGGCGCCGACCCGGACCTCCCCGACCCGCCGCAGGTCGGGCTGGCCCCGGTCGAGGGGGTCGACGGCGTCGACCCGTCGATCGTCAGCGCCAAGCCGATCGGCTCGTCGGTCCTGGTGGCCGGGAACGGCGACGGGCTGGTCGCAGCGGCCGCCGCCGGGCTGATCGACGGCACCGAGCTGGTCCGCTACTCGGGCTCGGCCTACGCCACCGACGGCGGGGGCGACGACGAGCTGCGCGACGCGGTGGCCGACGGCGGAGCCCTCGTCGTGACCGACACCAACCGGCGCTCGGGCCGGCGCTGGGGCACGGTCCGGGAGACCGACGGCGCCACCGAGACCGTCGACCAGGGCCCCTCGGCCGACGACCCCAGCGACAACCGGCTGCCCGTGTTCGAGGGCGCCGGCACCGACTCCGAGACCGTCGCCGTGTGGCGCGGCGGGGTCGAGGTCCAGGGCACCAGCTACGGCAACGCCATCACCTACACGCCCGAGGACCGGCCGGCCGGCGCCCTCGACGACGACCCCGAGACCGCCTGGTACACCGGTGCCTTCGCCGATGCCCGGGGCGAGCGCCTCGACATCTCCTACGACGAGCCCCGGACCACCGACCAGGTCCGCGTCGTCCAGGCCGCCCGCGGCGTCCAGAACCGGTGGATCACGTCGGTGCGGATCCGCCTCGACGGCGGCGCCCCGATCGACGTCGTCCTCGGTGGCGAGTCCCGCCAGGTCCAGGGCCAGTGGATCGACCTCGGCGGCGAGCGCACCTTCTCCGAGCTGTCGATCGAGATCACCAGCACCGACGTCGGCAACCGCGACACCTACGCCGACCTCAGCGCCATCGGCTTCGCCGACATCCGGCTGGGCGACGACGACCTGCGCCTCCAGGAGTCGTTCCGCCCGCCGACCGACCTCCTCGACGCCCTGGGCGAGAGCTCCGACGACCTGCCCCTCGCCATCGCCCTCACCCGGCTGCGGGCCCGGGCCACCGCCGCCCTGCGGGCCGATCCCGAGACAGCGATGGTCCGCGACCTCGAGCTGCCGACCGCCCGCTCCTTCTCGCTCGGCGGCGACGCCCGGCTGGCCGACGCGGCCACCGACGAGGTGATCGACCAGCTCCTCGGGCTGGCCTCGCTGGAGGACGGCGGCGTCGAGACCGACTCGTCCCGCCACCTGCCCGGCGACCTCAGCGCCCGGGCCACCAACGCCGTCGACGGCGACCCCACCACCCACTGGATGCCGGGCTTCCTGGCCCAGAACAGCGAGTGGGCGTCGTACACGCAGGCCGAGCCGGTCACCTTCGACCGCATGGACCTGCAGGTCGTGGCGGACGGCCGCCACACCGTCCCCACCCGGCTGCGGATCGTGGCCGACGGCGAGACCGCCGTGGTGGTCGACGTCCCGGCCGTCGAGGACCGGCCCGAGAAGGACGCCGTGGTCGCCGTGCCGATCGAGCTGCCGGAGCCGGTCACCGGTCGCCGCATCGAGATCCACATCGACGCCTCCCGCGAGGTCACCACCCTCGACTGGATCTCGACCGCCCCGGTCGTCATGCCGGTGGGCATCGCCGAGTGGGGCATCGAGGGCATCGGCGAGGACATCCCGACGGGGGCCTTCGACACCGGCTGCCGGGACGACCTGCTCACCGTCGACGGCGAGGCCGTCCCCGTCCAGGTCACCGGCACGGTCGAGGACGCGGTGGCCGGCGACGCTCTCGACGTGGCCCTGTGCGACGACGCCACCCTCGACCTGCCGTCGGGCGAGTCTCAGCTGCGGGCGGCACGGGGCCGCGACACCGGCCTCCACCTCGACACCCTCGACCTGCGCTCGGCGGCCGGCGGCGAGGCCGACACCGGCGGCAGCACGCTGCTGGCCGGGACCGACCGCCCCGACCCGGTCACCACCGAGGTCACCCGCTCGGACCGCTGGCGCCGCACGGTCACCGTCGGGCCTCGCGCCGAGCCGACGTGGCTGGTCGTCGGGCAGAGCCACAACCTGGGCTGGACGGCCAGCCTCGACGGCGAGGACCTCGGCGAGCCGGTGCTGGTCGACGGCTACTCGTCGGCCTTCCTCCTGCCCCCCGGCGACGAGCCGGTGGTGGTCGAGGTCGAGTGGGCCCCGCAGAAGGTCGTCCTCGGCGGGCTGTTCCTGTCGCTGCTCGCCGCCCTGGCCTGCCTGCTCCTCGCCCTGCGACCGTGGAGGTGGCGCCGCGGTGCCGTCCCGACGGTGGCCCTGGCCGGGCTCGACCCCCGGCCGGCGCCACTCGACCTGGGCGTCCTCCGGGTCGCTCCCGGTGCCCCGCCGGGCTGGATCGCGACGGTCGCCCTGGCCCTCGGCGCCGGGCTGGTCGGACTGGCCGCCGTCAACCCGGTCGCCGGCGTGGCCCTGGCCCTGATCGCCGTGGCCACGACCCGCCTGGCCCGGGCCCGGCCCCTCCTCGCCCTCGGCCCGGCCGCCCTCCTTGCCCTCAGCGGCGCCTACACCGTCGCCTGGCAGGTCCGCCACCGGCTGCCCGACGGCTTCGAGTGGCCGACCCGGTTCGAGCGGGTCCACGGGGTCGCCTACGTGGGCGTCCTGCTGCTCGGGCTGAGCGTCCTCGTCGACCGGCTGCGCACCGGCTCCTGGACCGGCGACGCGCCCCCGCCGGAGGCGGTCGACGAGACCACCCCATCGGGCGACGAGCAGGCCTAAACCCCCGGCACGGCGTGCCGATGTACGCCAGGTGGGGACCAGCCGCAGCACCAGAGTCGCCCCCCGGGGTCGGGACACCCGGGCCGGGGTCGACCTCGCGCTGATCGTCTCCGTCAGCACCCTCGCGGCCGCCGCCTGCATCCACTTCGCCCTGGTCGACCGGATCGCCGAGGCGATCGACGGCGTCGGCCCGGTCGACCTGAACGGCGTCGTCGCCCTGGCCGTCCTGGTCCCGGTGGCCACGACGATCTACGCCGTCCGCCGCTACCGCGACTCGGTCGAGGTCCACACCGAGCTGGCCCGGCTCTCGCTGCGCGACGGGCTGACCGGCCTCCCCAACCGGATGTTCCTCTCCGCGTGGCTGGAGAAGGACCTCGGGCGGACCCGGCGCACCGACACCCGCGTCGCCGTCCTGTTCGTCGACCTCGACCGGTTCAAGCTGATCAACGACACCCACGGCCACGAGGTCGGCGACGCCCTCCTGGCCGCCCTGGCCGGCCGGCTCCGCTCCTGCGTCGAGCACGAGGACGACCGGGTCATCCGCTACGCCGGCGACGAGTTCGTCCTGATCACCCATGACGAGCCGATGCGGCCCAACACGAGCGTGCGCCTGGCCCGCCGGGTGCTCGCCGCCCTCGATCAGCCCTTCGCCATCGGCAACGAGCAGCTCCGGGTCGCGGCCAGCATCGGCATCGCCGTCAGCGACGGCACCGAGACCGGCGACGACCTGATGCGCAGGGCCGACGCCGCCATGTACGACGCCAAGGGGCGCGACGACGGCCAGCCGGTGGTGTACGACGAGGACGTCCACGGCAAGCGCTTCACGCCCGCCACCCTCGAGCCCCACCTGCGCCAGGCCGCCGAGCGGGGCGACTTCCGCCTCGTGTACCAGCCGGTCGTCGACGTCCGCAGCGGGCAGCTGGTCGCGGTCGAGACCCTGCTGCGCTGGGACCACCCCACCCGGGGCCCGGTCGGTCCCGACGAGTTCGTCCCCGTGCTCGAGGAGTCGGGCCTGATCGTCCCGGTCGGGGCGTGGGTGCTGACCGAGGCGCTGCGCCAGGCCCGGGCCTGGAACCACGCCAACCCCCACCGCGAGCCGCTCCGGGTCACGATCAACGTGTCGGCCCGCCAGCTGGCCCACGCCGGCTTCGAGGAGACCGTCCGGGCCGCCCTGCGCGAGAGCCCCGTGCCGCCGTCGACGATCTGCCTGGAGATCACCGAGGGCGCCCTGA
Organism: Iamia sp.; assembly: GCA_052038315.1. Taxonomy (GTDB): domain Bacteria; phylum Actinomycetota; class Acidimicrobiia; order Acidimicrobiales; family Iamiaceae; genus Iamia. The sequence continues at coordinate 1,938 of JBQGCF010000222.1, read as the reverse complement.
TGGTCGACATCGACCAGGCGTGGAGCGCCCTGCGGGCCCTCAAGCGGATGGGCGTGAAGCTGGCCCTGGACGACTTCGGCACCGGCTACTCGTCGCTGTCGTACCTGCGGCAGTTCAGCCTCGACCTGCTCAAGGTGGACAAGTCCTTCGTCGACGGGCTCGGGACGTCCAAGGAGGACACCGCCATCGTCGAGCACGTCATCGGCATGGCCCGGGCCCTCGGGATGGTCACCGTGGCCGAGGGCGTCGAGACGCCCCAGCAGCTGGCCGAGCTCCGCCGCCTCGACTGCCAGCTGGTCCAGGGCTACCTGATGAGCCCGCCCGTCGGCGCCAGCGAGATCAGCGCCCTGCTCTCGAAGGGCACCAACCTGGGCCGGGCCGCGGTGGCTCCCCCTCCCCCGCTGCCCAAGGGCTCGCTGGTCCTCTAGCCCAGGTAGGCGCGCTGGACCTCCGGGTCGGCGCGGACCTCGGCGGGTGTGCCGCTGGCGATCACCCGGCCGAGGTCGAGGACGACGACGCGGTCGGCGTGGTCCATCACGAAGCCGACGTCGTGCTCGACCAGGACCACCCCGCAGTCGTGGGCCTCGCGGTGCCGGCGCAGCGTGTGCGAGAAGGCCTCGGTCTCGGCCTCGCCCAGCCCGGACGTGGGCTCGTCGAGCAGCAGGAGGCGGGGCTCGGCGGCCAGGGCCCGGGCCAGCTCGACCATGCGGGCGGTGCCGATCGGGAGCGACCCGGCGGCCACGTGAGCCACCGGCTCCAGCCCGCAGCGGGCCAGCAGGGCATCGGCCCGCTCCTCGTGCCCCGACGCCTGGGGTCGTCGCCCGGCCAGGCCGAGCACGTCGACCACCACGCCACCCCGCAGCGGACCGCCCTCCAGGGCGACCAGCAGGTTCTCCCGCACGGTCAGGGCGCTGAAGACCTGGTGGCGCTGGAAGGTCCGGCGCAGGCCGTGCCGGGCCCGCCAGGTCGCGCTGCGACCGGTGACGTCGGCGCCGCCCAGGCCCACCGTGCCGGCGCTGGGCCGGCGGACCCCGGAGATGACGTCGAACAGGGTCGTCTTGCCAGCGCCGTTGGGGCCGATCACGCCGACGACCTCGTGGGCGCCGACGTCGAGCGAGACGTCCTCCAGGGCGGTGACCCCGCCGAAGCGCACGGTCACACCAGCGACGGACAGCACGTCAGCGCCTCGCTTCCAGGTAGGCGTCGGTCAGCCGGTCGAGGTCGACCTCGGCGGCCGGGCCCGACCACACGACCCGGCCCAGGGTGAGGAAGGCCACGTCGTCGGCGATCCCCAGCACCCGGCTGGCCTTCTCCTCGGACAGGAGGATCGTGCTGCCGGCGTCCCGCAGCTCGGTCAGCAGGCGCAGCACCTCCTCGACCACCAGCGGGGCCAGCCCCAGGCCGGGCTCGTCGACGACCAGCAGCGTCGGCGGGTCGACCACCAGCGGGGCCAGGGCCAGCATCTGCTGCTCGCCGCCCGACAGGTAGCCGGCCTCGACCTTGTGCCGGCGGGCCAGGGCCGGGAACCGCTCGAGGGCCCGCTCCTGGTCGGCCCGGCCGGGCAGGGCGACGGCCAGGTTCTCGACCACGCTCAGCCCCGGGAAGATGCCCCGTGACTCGGGGGCCACCGACAGCCCCATCCGGGCCCGGCGGTGCGCCGGCCGGGCGGTGACGTCCTCGCCCGCGAAGCGGACGGTGCCGCCGCTGGTCGGCACCGCCCCGGCGACGGTGCCGCAGAACGTCGACTTCCCGGCCCCGCCGGCGCCGAGCAGGAGGGTGATGCGCCCGGCGGCGACGTCGAGATCGATCCCGTGGAGGACCTCGACCTCGCCGTAGCCCGACCGCAGCCCCCGCACCTCCAGCAGCGCCTCCCCGTCCCCCGTCGCTGGCCCGTTCTGTGTGCGCGTTCGTGCACATGTGGCGTCAACCCGCACACGG
>JBQGCF010000221.1:0-18060 GCA_052038315.1 Iamia sp. | reverse complement strand
TGGCCAGGGCCTCGAAGTGGTTGTGGTGCATCTTCCAGTGGCCGCTGATCAGAGGGGTGCGGGCCATGGTGGTGGTGCCTTTCAGGTGGAGCGGAGGGCCTCGAGACCGGGCAGGTCGCCCTGCTCGATCAGCTCGAGGCTGGCGCCTCCGCCGGTGGAGATGTGGTCGATGCGGTCGGCCAGGTCGAACTGGGCCACGGCGGCGGCGCTGTCGCCCCCGCCCACCACGGTGAAGCCGCGGCACTCGGCCACGGCGTCGGCCACGGTGCGGGTGCCGGCCGCGACGCGGGGGTCCTCGAACACGCCCATGGGGCCGTTCCACAGGACCTGGCGGGCGTCGAGGATCACGTCGGAGAACTCGGCCGCCGTGCCCGGGCCGATGTCGAGGCCCATCCAGCCGTCGGGCACGTCCCGCCCGACCTGGCGGACGTCGCCGCCGGCCGAGGGGTCGCCGATCTTCCCGCCCGGCCCGAGGGCGGTGATGTCCGAGGGGAGGTGCAGCGGGGCGCCCGAGTCGAGCAGCCGCCCGCACGTCTCGACCTGGTCCTCCTCGAGCAGCGAGGCGCCGACCCGGTGGCCCTGGGCGGCCAGGAAGGTGAAGCACATGCCGCCACCGATGATCAGGCTGTCGCACACGTCGAGCAGGGCCTCGATGACGCCCAGCTTGTCGCTGACCTTGGCCCCGCCGAGGATGCCGACGAACGGCCGCTTGGGACTGTTCCGACAGCCGAGCAGGACGTCGACCTCCTCGGCCAGCAGCCGGCCGGCGGCGCTGGGGATGCGGGTCGGCGGGCCGACGATCGAGGCGTGGGCCCGGTGCGACGCCCCGAAGGCGTCGTTGACGTAGCCGTCCTGGCCGGCGACCAGCCGGTCGACGAAGGCGGCGTCGTTGGCCGTCTCCCCCGGGTTCCAGCGCAGGTTGTCGAGGACCTCGACGCCCTCGATCAGCTCGGCGAGCCGGGCCCGCACCGGGGCGATGTCGGACTCGGGCGTCGGCTCCCCCTTGGGCCGGCCGAGGTGGGAGCAGGCGGTGACCTGCGCCCCCCGCTCGGTCAACCAGCGCAGGGTGGGCAGGGCGGCCCGGATGCGCAGGTCGTCGGTGATGCGCCCGTCGCGCAGGGGGACGTTGAGGTCCGCCCGGACCAGGATGCGCTTGCCGTCGAGGCCACCGAGCTGCTGCTCGAGGTCCTCCAGGCGGGGGACGTCGGTGGCAGCCACCGGGCTACTTGTTCGCAGCGCCGACGATGAGCGACAGGTCGACGAGGCGGTTCGAGTAGCCCCACTCGTTGTCGTACCAGCCGAGGACCTTGACCAGGTTGCCCTGGCTCATGGTGAGGCCCGAGTCGAAGGTGACCGAGTACGGCGTCTGCACGATGTCCGAGCTGACCAGTGGCTCGTCGCTGTACTTGAGGACCTTGCTGAGCGGGCCGCTCTCGGCGGCCGCCTTGTAGGCCTCGTTGATCTCCTCGACGGTGGCCTCGGTCTTGATGATGCCGGTGAAGTCGGTGATCGAGCCGGTGGGGACGGGCACCCGCAGCGAGGTGCCGTCGAGCTTGCCCTGCATGGCCTGGAGGACCAGGCCGGTGGCCCGGGCGGCGCCGGTGGAGGTCGGGACGATGTTGACCGCCGCGGCACGGGCCCGGCGGAGGTCGCTGTGCGGGCCGTCGACCAGCTGCTGGTCACCGGTGTAGGCGTGGATCGTGTTCATCAGGCCCTTCTCCACGCCGAAGGCGTCGTCGAGGACCTTGACCATGGGGACGAAGCAGTTCGTCGTGCACGACGCGTTCGAGACCACGATGTGGTTCTCGGGGTCGAAGGTGTCGTCGTTGACGCCGACCACGAAGGTGGCATCGGCGTTGGTGGCCGGGGCCGAGACGATGACGCGCGGGGCGCCGGCCTCGACGTGGGCGGCAGCCTTCTCGCGGGAGGTGACGAAGCCGGTGGACTCGATCACCACGTCGACGCCGAGGTCGCCCCAGGGCAGAGCGGCGGGGTCGCGCTCGGCGAGGATCTTCACCAGGTCGCCGTCGACCTCGATGCCCCCGTCGACCACCTTCACGTCACCGGGGTACTGGCCGCCGATCGTGTCGTACTTCAGCAGGTGGGCCATCGTGTCGACCGACCCGAGGTCGTTGGCGGCGACGAAGTCGATGTCGGCGCCGGAGGCCTTCACCGCCCGGAAGAAGTTGCGGCCGATGCGACCGAAACCGTTGATGCCGACGCGGATGCTCATGCTGGGCGGACCCCTTGGGAGTAGGTGGACGTCCCTCGGACCGTAGCCGGGGTCAGGACCGGCGGACGAGGTCGCTGAGGGCGGTCGCCAGGCGGCTCGGCTCGTGGACCGCGCCGTGGTCGGCGCCCACCTCGCGGACCACCACACCGGGGGCCGGCGCCGGGGCGAACCGGGGGTCGGCCAGCACCACGTCGAAGGGCACGCCGTGCTCGCGGGCCAGGCGGACGTGGTCGTCGGCGGAGAGGTGCTCGGTCTCCCCCGCCTGGGGCCCGAGGTTGAGGACGAGCACCCGGCGGGCGGGGGTGGCGGCCAGGGCCCGGGCGACCCCGGGGACGATGGCGGCGGCCAGCACGCTGGTGAACAGCGACCCCGGCCCGAGGGTGACCAGGTCGGCCTGCTCGATGGCCCGGGCCACCGCCGCGGGGGTGGGCGGGTCGGCCGGGCGGATCAGGACCTGGTCGACGCCCTGGGCCTCCTGCACCCGCACCTGGCCCTCGACCAGGCCCGAGCGGTTGCCCCGGCCCGAGAGCGTCACCGGCACCGTCGCCGCCGGCAGCACCGCCCCGACCGCGCCGACGAGCCGGGCCACCTCGGCCAGGGCGTCCTCGACGGGGAGGCCGAAGTCGATCAGCCCGGCCACGATCAGGTTGCCGAGGGCGTGCTCCTTGAGCTCGCCGTCGGCGAACCGGTGCTCGAGGGCCGAGCCCAGGGCCGAGTCCGAGTCGGACAGTGCGCTCAGGCAGCGGCGCAGGTCGCCGGGCGGGAGGATGCCCAGGTCGTCGCGCAGGCGGCCGCTCGACCCGCCGTCGTCGGCCACCGACACGATCGCGGTCAGCTCGCCGGCGATGGTGCGCGCCGCCGCCAGCGTGGCCGACAGGCCGTGGCCGCCCCCGACGCAGGCGATGGCCGGGCCGTCCGGCACCAACGTCACTTGGTGATGTCCCGGTGGGAGGCGGTGACGTCGACGCCGTGGGCGGTGCGCAGCCGCTGGGCGATCTCCTCGGCCACGGCGACCGAGCGGTGGTGGCCGCCGGTGCACCCGAAGGCGATGGTGAGGTACGCCTTGCCCTCGGCCTCGTACTCGGGGACGAGCAGGGCGAGGAGCTGCTCGACCTGGTCGAGGAAGGCGGGGGCCTTGGGGTGGTCGAGGGCGTAGGCCCGCACGTCGGGCTCGCGGCCGGTGAGGGCCCGCAGGTCCTCGACCCAGTGGGGGTTGGGGAGGAAGCGGCAGTCGAACACGACGTCGGCGTCGGTGGGGATGCCGTGCTTGTAGCCGAACGACATGAGCGAGACGGACATGCCGCCGGGCAGCGACGTGTCGACCAGGTCCTCGATCCGGTGGCGGATGTCGTGGACCGAGAGGTCCGAGGTGTCGATCACGATGTCGGCAGTGTCCCGCAGCCGCTCGGCCAGCCGGCGCTCCCGCTCGATCGACTCGGCCAGCGACGTCCCGCCCATCGGGTGCCGCCGCTTGGTCATCTCGTACCGCCGGACCAGGGCGTCGGTGGCGGCGTCGAGGAACAGGACCCGCACCGTGCCGGCGCCGACGCGCAGCGGGGCGAGCAGGGCCTCGGGGTCCTCGTAGACGGCACCGGGGCCGACGGCCAGGGCGACCTGGTCGTGGCTCGACCCGGGGTCGGCGGCCAGCTCGACGACCTTCCCGAACAGCGACGTGGGCAGGTTGTCGATCACGAACCAGCCCCGGTCCTCGAGCACGCCCGCGACGGTGGAGCGCCCGGCGCCGGACATGCCCGTGATGACCAGGAAGTCGGTCATGCCGCCGATCCTACGGATCGTCTGTGGCCGACGGCTGCCGCCACCACGCAGACCAGGCCGTAGACGACGACGGTGGTCCAGACGAGGGGGTCGGTGGTGCGGTCGAGGTAGCGGACGTAGCCGGCGCCGGCGGCCAGGGCGCCGAGGGCGGTCAGGGCGGCCTGGCGGGCCGGCGAGTACCGGACGATGCCCAGGTTGTCGAGGACGAACTCGACCACCGCGGGGAACGGGAGCAGCGGGATCAGCACGACGTCGAGGTCGCGGGGCCACCACGGCCCGATGCTGCCGATCACCCCGGCGACGGCGGCGATCGGGTACATGAACAGGCACCGCCGGCAGACGTGGCGGCCGGCGATCACCGCGCAGCGGTCGTAGCCGTCGGGCCAGTGGTGGCTGAGCCACATCGGCGTGTCGGCCACCGGGGCGGCGTCGGCCGACAGCGGGACGTACGGCTCCCGACCGTCCTCGGCCGGCTCCGTCACGACGGTCCCGGCCGGCCGGGCGGCAGCCCCGGACCGACGTCGATGCGGTCCATCAGAACGGCTGGAGCCCCTCGACCTTCTCGGCGACCAGGACGAGGAGGCGGGGGTAGTCGGCGCCCTGCGGGTACTCGGGCGAGCGCTCGAGGAAGCCGGGCGGCGGGGCCGGCTCCTCCATGTGGCGGAGGAGGAGGCCGTTGGCGGCCATGGCGTTGACGTAGCGGCCGAGCGGGCGGTGGACGAACGGGATGCGGATGCCGGGCTCGACCTCCTCCAGCGTCAGGTCCTCCTTGAGGTACGGGCCGATGCGCCAGTACTGCTCGGGCGGGTCGAGGACGTGATCGTCGATCCAGCCGCTGTTGGGCGTCTGCAGCAGCGGGTGGTTGAGGAAGAAGGCGAAGCGGCCGCCGGGGCGCAGGACCCGGGCCACCTCGGCCAGGGCCTCGTCGACGGCGACGACGTGCTCGAACACGAGGCACGCCACCACCGCGTCGAAGGTGCCGCCGGCGAAGGGCAGCTCGTGGGCACCGGCCCGGGCGTAGGCCGCTCCCCCGCCCCGGCGGGCGGCCTCGACGATCTGGTTGGCGGTGGGGTCGATGCCGACGACGGTGGTGGCGCCCCTGTCGATGCACTGGCGGGCGACCTGGCCCTCACCGGTGCCGACGTCGAGCACGCGGTCGTGGCCGTCGAGGAAGCGGGCGGCCAGCGGCATGATCTGCTCGACGTACTCCTCGTCGGCCCCGTCGGTGAAGCCCTCCTGCCACCAGGCGGCCTGCTCCTCCCACAACCCGTCCGGCATCTCCATGCCGGGGAACCTACGAGACCAGCCCGCGGAGCAGCGCTTCGTAGGTGGCGAAGGGGGCGGGCTCGACGCCGAGGACCTTGCCGGCGTCGTCGCGACGCCGGAGGGCGACCGCCGGGGCGTGGGCCGGCATGGCCTCGAAGCGGGCCACCTCGTCCGTCGTCATGGGCCCGCCCTGGAGGCGGAGGCTGAGCTGCGAGCCGGGCGACAGGCGGTCGACCTCGGTCGGGTCGACGGCGCAGCGGTAGCGCTTGGCCTGGACGTGGAGGGCGATCGGGCCGGTGACGCTCGGCGGGAACAGCCGGCCGAGGTAGCGGGCGCCGAGGGCCTCGTGGCGCATGTCCTCCTCGGTGACGGGGGCGCCGGTGTCGCGGGCCTCCATCACCAGGAGGTGGCCGACGTCGTGGAGCAGCCCGGCGGCGACGGCGGCCTCGTCGTCGCCCTCGTGGACGGCCCACCCGGCGACCTGGGCGGCGTGGTCGAGCTGGCTCAGGGCCTCGTCGTAGTGCTCGGCGCCCCAGCGCTCGTACAGGGCCAGCACCTCGTCGAGGTCCGTCGCCGCCGCCCTCACACCATCCTCCCCTTGAAGTCACCGATCAGGCTGACCCGGGACGGGCCGGTGGCGAACTGCGCCCGCTTCTCGGCGTAGTAGGCGTCGCGGAGGTCGCCCTCGGACAGGGCGTTGTAGGTCGGGTACAGGGCCCGGCGGGACCGGTCCGAGCGGTTGGGCCCGCTGCGGTGCGGCGTGCGGGAGTGGAACCAGAGGGTGGACCCGGCCGGGATCGGCACCGGCTCCCATGCCATCTCGGCCACCACGTCGGGGTGGATGCAGCCCTTGTCGTCCATGGGCAGCAGCTCCTGGTGGGCGCCGGTGACGACCTCCAGGCAGCCGTTCTCCTCGGTGGCGTCGTCGACCGCGACCATGCAGCTGACGTGCTGGGCGAGGAACGGGTAGGCGGGGGCGTCCTGGTGGGGCGAGTAGCCGGCCCCGCCGACCAGCTTGTAGTTGATCTTCTCCTTGTAGAGCACCGCCGGCTCGCCGAGGAGGGCCCCGGCGACGTCGAGCATCGGGCCGGTCGTGAGCAGGGCGTGAGGCCGGTGTGGAACGGGGTGAAGTTCTCGGTGCGGCACAGGGCGGGACCGGTGTCGGTCAGCTCCCGGTGGTGCAGCCACTCCCCGTCGTCGGGCCAGGTGGCCACGTCGTCGACCCAGCGCACCAGCTCGGCGGCCTCGGCCGGACCCAACGTCGGGGTCAGGGCCCAGCCCCGCTCCCGGAAACCGTCGACGACGTCAGCAGCGATCCCCACACCGCCAGTCTGACCGACCTCGGTGAACGCCCCGCGAACGGCGGGCGACGGGCTCTCAGCGCCGTGCGGCCTGCCGCTCGGCGCGGGCCCCCATCTGGAGGTAGGCCTCGGCCCCGTTGGCCAGGTCGGCGACGATCTGCGGACCGGCGATGGTGCGGAGGTCCTCGACCCAGTCGGGGAACAGGCCGTAGTGCGAGGCGCCGTCCCGGTTGATGTCCCAGACCCGGGTGCCCGAGACGTGGCGGTCGACCACGGTGCCGCCGTCGAAGGTGCGGAACGGGTAGCGGGTGGGGTTGGCGGCGTTGCCCGGGCGGACGCCGGCCTGGGTGCCGAGGCCGTTGGTGTCGGTGCCGAAGCCGATGCCGAACAGGCCGGGGGCCCGACCGGCGCGGGCCCGCTCCCAGTCCTCGACGTAGTCCGAGCTGGTGACCGCGTAGGGGGCGACGACGCCGCCGAGGTCCTGGAGCCGGCGCTGGCTGCTGCCGTCGCCCCAGCTGTGGCTGGCGATCAGCCCGCCGTAGCCCCGGCGCTCGAGGATCGTCAGGGCCTCGGCGCGGGCCTTCACGCTCATGTGGTCGGTCTCGATGATCATCCCCCGGTCGGCGAGGGACCGGATCAGGTGGCGACCGAGGTCGGTCAGGCCCTTCGGGTTGCAGAGCGGGCCGCTCGGGTAGGCGGGCAGGTCGCCGCCGAGGAGGGGCCGCACGCCGTCGCCCAGCACGGTGGCCAGCACCTCCTGGTTCCCGTTGAGGTTCGTCGGCGTGTTGTCGGCCTCGGTCGCGCCGGGCGGGCAGGACTCGGCCTGCCACCACTCGCCGGTCGCCCACTTGTTGCCCAGGTTGACGAGGAGGCCCTTCGTCCCCTCGTCGTAGGCGGTGCCGGCCAGGGCGTTGTCGAACTTGTGCACCGGGAACAGCGAGCGGACGCCGAGGGCGTGGAGCTCGTCGAGGCCGGCGTCGATCGACTCCCGGGTGCAGGTCGGCCCGGTCGGGCCGGTGCCGCAGTCGAGGACCTCGGAGATCTCGACCCCGAGGACGACGGCCAGCTTCCCCTCGTTGATCACCCGGCGGGCCTCGCCCGGGCTGGTCACGATGCGGAAGAAGCCCTTCCCCGGACCCCGGAACTGGGCGTCGATGTAGTCCTGCAGGGCGTACATGTCCTCCCGTTGCTGGCGGACGCTGTCCATCTCGTTGCAGCTCGTCCCCGCCTTGAGCGGGTAGATCTCGCACAGCGCCCGGTTCTCGACCAGGTCGTTGACCATGATCCGGAGCCCGCCCCGCCAGGCCCGCTCGATCCAGCGCCAGTAGGTGCCCTCATGGGTCAGCGAGTCCCAGCGGGGCCAGCCCGCGAACGAGGGCCAGCCGTCGCTGTCGTGGGTGCCGACCGGCGTCCCCGTGGCGAAGAGGTTCTCGGCCGCTGCGGCGACCCCGTTCCCCTGGTGGTCGACGCAGTCCTCGAGGGCGACGGTCACGCCGTAGGGGCTCCACGGCCGGCCGCAGTGGAAGCGCCCGCCGAGGAAGCGGAAGGCGCCGACGTGGGTGTGGGAGTCGAGGAAGCCCCGGACCCGGGCGGTGGGGCTGCTGCCCGTGAAGGGGGTGCCGGTCATGCCCACGGCGATGTCGGGCCACGCCGCGCAGCCGGACGTGGCGATCAGCTGCCAGCGGCCCTCGGCCGCCGTGCCGGTCGGGCTCGTCGCCAGCCGGCCGTCGCGGACGGTCAGGCCCCGGCCGGTGGTCAGCGAGGCGAAGGAGACCTTGGTGCCACGGGCCCGGATCGACCAGTCGGCGGGCGGTCCGGGCGTCGTCGTCGTGGTGACGGCGTCGAGCGGGCCGACCTGCGGCATCCGGCCGCCGGTCCCGAAGAACAGGTAGCGACCGAGGGCGGTCGCCTGCATGCGAAACGGGGTGGCCGCCGCCTTGGTCGAGGTGACGGTGGCGCCGAGGCCGCTCTCGTCGAGCCGGGCGAAGCGGGCGGTGGTGGCGTCGCGGAGGGCGTAGCAGCCGCCGGCGAAGGCGTGGACGTCGATCGCCGTGGTGGCGGCCGGCGTGGCCGGTCCGGTGGCGACGACCGCGCCGCTGACGGCGAGGACGACGAGGGCGATGGCGGTCGGGGTCCGACGGAGACGGCGCAGCACCACCGATGTTTCGTCACCCGGGGTGCAAGTTCCTCCTCCGTCCAGCGCTCCGCCGCACCGGCTCACATGGTGCCTGGCACCATCCGAGTCGCTACACCCAGGGGCGGTCGTCGGGCCACCGGAACGGGCGGTGGTTCACGTACTGGACGAGGCGCGGCCGGGCGGCCCGGTTGGGGCTGGCCCCGTGGGGGATCTCCTGGCGCCAGATGACGAGGTCGCCGGCCGCCCCGGGCACGGGCACCGCCTCGGCGGACAGGTCGACGGTGCGAGGGTCGACGCCCCCCAGGCCGTCGACCCACCCGGCCGCGAGCCGCCGGTGGAAGCCGGGCACGACCTGCAGGGCCCCCTGGTCGGCGGTGGTGTCGGTCAGGTAGAGGATCCCGCCGGTGGCGAACGGGACGGGCGGGGCGAGGCTGGTGTCCCAGTGCAGGTGGGGACCGGGGAAGCGGTAGTCGTCCCGCTCGGGCGGGTTGAAGCCGAGCCGATCGACCGACGCCAGCAGGTCGGCGTGACCGTGGAGCTGGGCGAAGGCCGTGGCCACCCGGAGCGACCGGCGGGGCACGTCCATCGCCGGGTGCTGGTAGCGCTCGACCATGATCCGCGGCGCGCACCGGGCCCAGGTCGCCGGGTCGCCGGGGTCGGCGCCGACCGTCGCCCACACCAGGTCGGCGAGAGCCGCTGCGTCCTCCTCGTCGATGGCGCCCCGCAGCACCACCACGCCGTCCCGCTCCCACGTCGCGAGGTCGTCGGCGTCGAGCACCGGATCGGCGGCCAGGACCGCGGCCTGGCGGTCCCGCTCGGACGGGGGCGGCGGGTCGCCGTCGAGCCAGGCGTGCCAGCGGGCGACCCGGTCGGGGTCGGGCGGGCCGGCCGTGGCGGCGATCCAGCTCGTGAGGTCCGCCCACCCCGGTTGCTGCTCCCCCAGGTGGGTCATGACCTGGGCCACGCCCAGGCCGAGGGTGGCCAGCATCATCGGCACCGGCACCGGGCGCGGCTCGACCGGCTCGGCCGCCCCGGTCACCGCGGCCCACAGGTCGTGCAGGCCCCGGACTCCGGCGATCACGGCCGCGGCCTCGGCCTCGGCCTCGGGTGGTGCCGGCTCGGCCACGGGCTAGAGCTTCAGGCCGATGTACTTGGTCTCCAGGTACTCGTCGATGCCCTCGGGGCCGCCCTCGCGGCCGAAGCCCGAGTGCTTCACGCCGCCGAACGGCGCCGCCGGGTTCGACACGATGCCCTGGTTCAGCCCGATCATCCCGGTCTCGAGCCGCTCGCTGACCCGGATCGCCCGGGTCAGGTCGTTGGTGTAGAGGTACGACACCAGGCCGTAGGGGGTGTCGTTGGCGGCGGCGACCGCCTCGTCGTCGGTGGCGAAGGTGGTGACCGGGGCGACCGGGCCGAACACCTCCTCCTGGAGGATGCGGGCGTCGACCGGGACATCGTCGAGCACCGTCGGGGCGAAGAAGTAGCCCCGGTCGCCCAGCCGCTTCCCGCCGGTGCGCACCGCGGCGCCACGGTCGGCGGCATCGTCGACCAGCTCGGCGACCTTGTCGAGCGTGGGCCGGTCGACCAGCGGGCCCACGTCGACGCCGTCGTCGCTCCCCCGCCCGACCGTGAGCGCACCCATGCGCTCGGCCAGGCCGCGGGCGAACTCGGCGGCGATCGACTCGTGCACCAGGAAGCGGTTGGCGGCCGTGCAGGCCTCGCCGCCGTTGCGCATCTTGGCGACCAGGGCCCCGTCGAGGGCGGCCTCGACGTCCGCGTCCTCGAAGACGACGAAGGGCGCGTTGCCGCCCAGCTCCATCGACACCCGCAGCAGCTGCTCGGCCGACTGCTCGACCAGGCTCTGGCCGACCTCGGTCGACCCGGTGAAGCTCAGCTTCCGCAGCCGGCGGTCACGGATCAGCGGCTCGACCACCTTCCCCGTCGAGGACGTGGTGATGACGTTGAGGACGCCGTCGGGCAGCCCCGCCTCGGTGAGGATCTCGGCCAGCCGGAGCATGGTCAGCGGCGTCGAGCGGGCCGGCTTGACCACCATCGTGCAGCCGGCGGCGATGGCCGGGCCGATCTTCCGGGTGCCCATGGCCAACGGGAAGTTCCACGGCGTGATGAACAGGCACGGCCCGACGGGCTGGCGCATGGTGAGGAGGCGGGTGTCGCCGGCCGGGGCCACCGACCAGCGGCCCGAGATGCGCACCGCCTCCTCGCTGAACCAGCGGAAGAACTCGGCGCCATAGGCGACCTCGGCCTTGGCGTCCTTCAGGGCCTTGCCGTTCTCCAACGTCATCAGGAGGGCGAGGTCGTCGGCCTGGGCGGTGATCAGCTCCCAGGCCTTCCGCAGGATCTCGCCCCGCTCCCGGGGCCCGGTGGCGGCCCAGCCCTCCTGGGCGGCCACCGCGGCGGCGAGGGCGTCGGCGCCGTCCTGCCGCGAGGCATCGGCCACCGTGGCGATCGTCGCCTCGGTGGCCGGGTCCTCGACCTCGATCCCCCCGCCGGTCGACCGCCACTCCCCGCCGATGAACAGCCCGGTGGGGACGGCCTCGACGACCTCCGCCTCGTGACCGGTCAGTGCGCTCATCGGTGCACGCCCTTCCGACCATCGAGCTGGCCGCTCAGCACCGATGAGCGCCTGCGGCTCTGCTTGCCGGGTCGCTCGCTTCGCTCGCTCATGGGGACCTCCTCGTCCTGCGGCCTGGTGACCGTACTCCCCCGTCTCGCCCGGCCGACCCGGCAGGTCGTAGGTTCCGGTCCGTCGCTGACCACCTTCCAGGAGACGACGTGCGCAGTCCCAAGGACTTCTTCCGCCCCCTCGCCGTCGGGGCGCCGGAGCCGGTGCGGGAGATCCCCGTCCGGCCGTCGCGGATGATCCACTTCTTCCCGCCCCACCTGGAGAAGGTGGTGGCCAAGCTGCCCGACATCGCCGCCAAGGCCGACGTCGTCCTGGGCAACCTCGAGGACGCCATCCCCTCCGACAGCAAGGAGGCGGCCCGGGCCGGGCTGGTGAAGGTGGCCAAGGAGGTCGACCTGGGCGACGCCCAGCTGTGGACCCGCATCAACAGCCTCGACTCGCCGTGGGCCCTCGACGACCTCACCACGCTCGTGGGCGAGGCCGGCGACCGCTTCGACGTGATCATGGTCCCGAAGGTCGAGGGGCCCGAGGACATCCACTACGTCGACCGCCTGCTCGCCCAGCTCGAGGCCAAGGCCGGGCTGGAGAAGCCGCTGCTCGTCCACGCCATCCTGGAGACGGCCCGGGGCGTGGCCAACGTCGAGGAGATCTGCGCCGCCAGCCCCCGCATGCAGGGGCTCTCGCTCGGTCCGGCCGACCTGGCCGCCAACCGGCGGATGAAGACCACCCGGGTCGGCGGTGGCCACCCCGGCTACCTCGTGCGCCAGGACCCCACCGGGGACGACCTGACGACGGGTCGTGAGATCTACCAGCAGGACCTCTGGCACTACACGATCGCCCGGATGGTCGACGCCTGTGCGGCCAACGGGATCCTCCCGTACTACGGGCCGTTCGGCGACATCAAGGACGTCGTCGCCTGCGAGGACCAGTTCCGCAACGCCTTCCTGCTCGGCTGCGTCGGGGCCTGGAGCCTCCACCCCGTGCAGATCGACATCGCCAAGAAGGTCTTCTCCCCCGACCCGGCCGACGTGGCCCACGCCCGCGAGGTCATCGAGGCCATGGGCGACGGCACCGGCGCGGTGATGCTCAACGGGAAGATGGAGGACGACGCCAGCGTGAAGCAGTGCCACGTGATCATGTCGCTGGCCCGCGAGCTGGCCGATCGTGACCCCGAGCTGGCCTCGGCCTACGGGTTCTAGGGGGTCCTGTCGTGTCTGATGCTGCTCTCCGCCCCCGGCGGTCCGTCCTCTACATGCCGGGCGCCAACGAGCGGGCGCTCGAGAAGGCCAAGGGCCTGCCCGCCGACGCCATCATCTTCGACCTCGAGGACGCCGTCGCCCCCGACGCCAAGGCCGAGGCCCGCTCGCGCGTGTGCGATGCGGTGCAGTCCGGCGAGTACGGCGGCCGGGAGCTGACGATCCGGGTCAACGGGCTCGACACGTCGTGGCACGCCGACGACCTGGCCGCCGCGGCGGCCGCCGGGCCCGCCGCCGTGGTGGTGCCCAAGGTCGGCTCGGTGGCCGACGTGGCTGCTGTGGAAGCCGGCCTGGAGAAGGCCGGGGCGCCCGACCACACGGCCATCTGGGCCATGGTCGAGACGCCGGTGGCGATGCTCCACGCCGAGGAGATCGCTGCGGCCTCGGAGCGGCTGACCGTGCTCGTCATGGGCACCAACGACCTGGCCAAGGAGCTCCACGCCGAGCACGTGCCCGGTCGCCAGCCGCTGCTGACCGGCCTCGGCCTGTGCCTGCTCGCCGCCCGGGCCACCGGCAAGGTGATCCTCGACGGCGTCTACAACGACATCAAGGACCCCGAGGGCTTCGAGGCCGAGTGCGTCCAGGGTCGCCAGATGGGCTTCGACGGCAAGACCCTGATCCACCCGAGCCAGCTCGAGCCGGCCAACGCCGTGTGGGCGCCGGCCCCGGAGGCGGTCGAGGACGCCCGGGCGCTGATCGCCACCTTCGAGGAGGGGATCGCCGCCGGCAAGGGCGTCGTCACCCACAACGGCCGCATGATCGAGAACATGCACGTCGACAACGCCCGCCGCCTCATCGCCCTCAGCGAGGCCATCGCCGCCCTCGACGGCTGACCGCGAAGCGTCAGCCCCCGACGTCGAGCTCCGCGGGCGGGACGCTCGCCGGCGGGTGTGCATCGCTCAACGCCTCCGACTCCGTCAGGAGCGCATCGACGAGCGCGGGCTGACGGGCCGTGTCGAGGTCGATGAACCCGAGCCCGGACACGAAGTAGCCGACCAAGCGACCCCGGGCGTCGGTGACGTCCCACCCGCGGACCTCCTGCTCCGTTCCGAGGTCGAGCTCGGGCGACGCCACGTCGATGCTGTCGGATCGCTGGTCGATGTAGCCCGCCAGACCCGGCGCGCCGTCGTCGTTGAAGACCACCGGGACCTTGCCCTCGGGGGTCGGCCCCGCGGGCAGGGGCTCGTACCCCGCCGTCCTCGGGTCGTCCCGCAGCCACCCATCCTGCGACAGGCCGGGGGGCACCGCGGTCGACGGTCGGGGCTCGGACGCCGCAGCGCCGGTGACCGACCCGTCGCCAGCCTGCCGGCTCAGCCCGAGCCCGAGGGTGGCGGCGATCACCGCCACGAGCCCGACGATCCCCACCCGAACGGCGTTCACAGCTCCCCCGAGTAGCGGTTGTCGTACTGGTTGACCCCGTCGTAGGTGATCCGCGATCCCGCCCACAGCCGGTGCGGAGCCGCGCCACAGCCGTACACCGTGTCGCTGGAGCCCACGTACCAGGCTCCGTGCGCGTTGGGAGCGCGCAGATCATCGTCATCGACGCAAGCTGACCACCCTCCGGTCGGCTCGAAGTAGATCTGGAGGCGCGGCATGGCGGAGAAGGTCCCGGCCGGAGCGGGAGAGTGGTCGTTGCACACGCCGTCCGTTCCGGCGCTCAACGACGCCGTGGCCGCTGCGATCGAGTACACGTTGCCGGTGATGTGTCCGGCGATCCCGGAGGACGAGGCACAGAAGTTGGACGGCCACAGCCCGAAGTGTCGCCACGGCAAGGCCTGATCGGCGCTCACCGGGTTCGCCGAACCGACGACCAACGTGGCCATGAGACCCGTTGCCAACGCCATCTTCAGTCGGTGCCTTCCTCCCATCCGAGGATGGTACCGATGGTGTCAACTCGTGACACTTCTTGGTGGTGGGGTCAGGCGGCGGCCTTGGCGCGGTGGCCGAGGGTGGTGGCGGCCTGGCGGCCGTCGAGGAGGTACTGGGCGCCGGTGACGACGGTCAGCACCACGGCGACCCAGAGGACGGCGTCGGCGACGGTGGGGTGGTCGACCGTCCAGGGCAGCAGGGCGAAGGCGACGGCCAGCTCCTGCACCACCGTCTTGACCTTGGCCAGCGGACGGGCCGGCACGGCCAGGCCCGAGCGGCCGAGGTGGGTGCGGTACACCGAGATGGCCAGCTCCCGGACGCTGATCAGGACGACGGGGAGCCACACGAAGCGCTCCGCCGCGACCAGGGCGTAGAGGGCCCCGAGGACGAGGACCTTGTCGGCCAGCGGGTCGAGGAAGGCCCCCGACCGGGTGGTGCCGTGCCGGCGGGCCAGGGCGCCATCGATGCCGTCGGTGAAGGCCAGGGCGGTCCACAGGCCGACGGCCAGCCACGACGACGGCTCCCGCACGATCAGCACCAGCAGCGCCGGCGAGAACAGGAGGCGGATGATGGTGACCGCGTTGGCCGGGGTCATCAGGGCCGAGGGACCGTAGCGGTCGTCGACCACGATCGGCTCGGGGGGTGTCATCGCCGGGCCCCGGCGCTGGTCGACTCGTCTCGCTCCGCTCGGCTCATGGAGGGCCGATCGTGCCACACGGGATGCCAGAACACGGTCCTCGGACTCGCTGTCACACCCCTGCGTTACGTTCCCCCCATGACGCCCACCCACCGCCACGCGCTGTACCTGGCCCCCTTCGGCGAGCTGTCCGATCCGGCCGCCATGGTCGAGGTGGCGCGGGCGGCGGAGGCCGCCGGGTGGGACGGCGTGTACCTGTGGGACCACGTCCTGCGGCCGGTCGACGAGGTGCAGGACATCGCCGACGTGTGGATCACCCTGGCGGCCATGGCCGCGGCGACGGAGGCCGTGCGGCTCGGGCCGATGGTGACGCCCGCGTCGCGGCGACGGATCGGCCCGCTGGTGCGGCAGACCACCACGCTCGACCGGCTGAGCGGCGGCCGGCTCACCATGGGCCTGGGGCTCGGGGTCGACAGCGGCGGCGAGCTCACCCGGTTCGGCGAGGTGGTCGACGCCCGCACCCGGGCCGCGATCCTCGACGAGACGGCCTCGGTCCTGGCCGCCGCCTGGGCCGGCGAGCACGTCGTCCACCGGGGCGAGCACGTCACGGTCGACGGCGTCACCTTCTCGCCCCGGCCGGTCCAGCGACCCCGGATCCCCCTGTGGTTCGCGGCGCGAGGATCGGCGCTCCGCCCGGTGCGGCGGGCGGCCCGCTACGACGGGCTGTTCCTGATCGAGGCGTCGGTCGCCGAGCTGGAGCGGGCCCTCGACGAGGTCCGCTCCGTGCGGGGCGGGCTCGACGGCTTCGACGTGGCCGTCCCCGTCTCCCCCATCGACGACCGGGCCCTGCTCGAGGTCCCCGGCGTCACCTGGGCCATGCACTCCTTCGCCCCCGTCGAGACGCTGGCCGACGTGCTCGCCTACGCCACCGCGGGCCCGCCCGGCTAGGTCGACCGATGCGCCGCCTCCTCGCCTCCGTCCGCCGGCTCGTGGCGTGGTGGCGCGGCCGCGGCCCCGCGGCCGCAGGACGAGGCCGTCAGGTCCTCCTCGTGGACGGTCTCGAGGCGGGCCCGGCCGTCGGGGGCCCGCACCGAACGGCGGAAGGTCACCGTCGCCCTGCGCCCGTCGAGCTCCAGGGTCGCCAGTCCGTTGCCGAACCACGGTCCGCCCGTGAGCCGCCACCGGACCGGGTCCCGTCCCGGCGCCGCCGTCGTGCGCAGCACCCGGCCGCCCAGCCGGCCGAGCCCGCTCATCGCCAGCAGCAGCTTGCGGCGCAGCGAGCGGGGCACCCCGTGGCGGAACGGCGAGCTGACGATCTGCACCACCTCGGCCGTGACCCCCGTGCCGACGTCCGCCGGGGCGAGGTAGCTGAAGTGGACGTCGCCCGACAGCACCAGGGCGGTGGCCGGGGCCCGCCCCTGCTCGCCCGAGCCCACCGAGCGGAGCAGCGCGCCCAGCTCGTCGAAAGACCGGCCGAAGCTGGGCCAGTGCTCGGTGTCGTTGCCGGCCCGGAAGCTCTCGGCGAAGCGACGCCCGAACCGACCCCACCGCCCGGCGCCCAGCGCCTCGCCCCACCGCTCCAGGTGGTGCACGCCGTGGGGCAGCAGCCAGGGCAGCGACGAGCCGAACAGCAGGTGGTCCACCCCGTCACGGTCCACCCGGCTCCGGTCGGCCACCCACGCCATCTCGGTCGCGTCCACGACGGCCCGCTCGCCCTCCACCAGGTGACGGCGGTTGCGGGTGTCGGCCAGCACCAGCCGGGCCGTCGCCGTCCCGGCCAGGTCCCGAGCCGTGCTCCACCGGGTCGGGCTGTCCGCAGCGCGGTCCAGCCGCCAGCCGACGACCTGGCCGAACAGCAGGTCGGTGGCGTCGTCGGCCGCGGCCACGGCCCGGGCCAGATCGTCCTCGGCCAGCTGGTCGGGCGTCAGGTTCCCCCAGTGCTGGTAGAGCCAGTACGAGACCAGGCCGCCGGCGATGCGGTCGTCCCACCACGGCTCGGTGGCGATCTCCTGCAGCCAGTGCGCCGAGAGGTTCCAGTCGTCGATCACGTCGTGGTCGTCGAACACCATGGCCGTGGGCACGGTCGACAGCAGCCACCGGACCGCCGGGTGGGACCACGTCCGGTGGTAGAGCCGGACGTAGTCGGCCAGGTCGGCGAGGCTCCCCGGTGGGGGCGCCGCCGGGCCGTCGTGGACGGGCGGGTCGTGGACCACCAGGTCGGCGTAGACCTGGTCGCCCACCAGCCCCAGCAGGTCGGGCCAGGCGTCCTCGGGCGTGCCGCCGATCGTCTCCGCCAACGCCTCCAGGGCGTCGACGCCATGACCCGGTTCGGGGTCGTCGGGACCGTGGTCCCACGGCGCGCCCAGCGGGGCCTCGATCCGGCACGAGCCGAACACCACCCGGAGCGGCCGAGCCGGGTCGGCGGTGCGGATGACGCTGGCCGGGCGGTCCGATCCGGGCTCCGGCCACACGTCTTGGTTGTCGAGTCGGACGCGGTACGGGGTCGCGGCCGCCGGCGGCAGGCCCCTGACCACGACCAGGGCGTAGTGCCCGCCCCGCTCCCCGGGGGCGGTCGCATCGCCGTCATCGCCAGCGGCCGTGTCGGGCCCGGGAGCCCCCGGGGCCGACCGGGCGCGCACCACGGTCGTCCGGACCCGGCCGCTCGCCGGGCCGGCCTCCACCACGACCTCGCAGGGCGCATCGGTCTCCACCCAGATGGTGGCGGCGTCACCGTCGACGCTGCGGAGGAGCGGTCCGAGCACGAGCTCTGCCATCGCACGATCCTGCCCTCCCCCACCCCGGTCGCGCCGCCACCCCACCCCGAGGCGAAACCCGACCCAGCAGGTAGGGTATTGGCCCATGGCGCGCATCGTCGGCTTCCCGCACCCCGTGGACGAAGCGCGCCGCTGGCTGCATGAGCGCCTGGCGCAGCGCTTCGCGC
>JBQGCF010000220.1:0-10049 GCA_052038315.1 Iamia sp. | reverse complement strand
GACCACCGGTGCCGACGCCAACACGACGACCACCACCGCCCCCGAGGAGGCGTACGCGGCCATGAGCGACCAGGAGCTGGCGACCGAGGCCTACGTGGCCGGCTACCCGATGGTGGTGTCGATCCGGACGATGCAGCGGCTCGGCGGGCTGCTCGGCACCAACAGCCTGTTCTGGCAGACGGCCCTGTCGGGTCCCGAGAGCCGGTTCATCGTGGCCCCCAACCGTGACACCCTCTACTCGATCGCCGTGCTCGACCTGCGGGGTGGGCCGCTGGTGCTGACCCTCCCGGAGGTCACCGACCGGTACTACACGTACCAGCTGCTCAGCCCGTGGACGGACTCCTTCGCCTACATCGGGACCCGGGCGACCGGCGGCCGGGCCGGGTCGTGGGTGATCGCCCCGCCAGGCTGGGAGGGCGAGGCGCCGGAGGGGGCCGAGGTGATCGAGTCGCCGACGAACCAGGTGTTCGTGCTGGGCCGCTTCCTGGTCGACGACGAGGCCGACGTGGAGAACGTCGAGGCGATCCGCGACGCCTCGTCGCTCCGGCCCCTCGGCGCGGTGACCGGCGGCGAGCCGGCCGGCCCGGTGCCCCCGCTGGGCGAGCCGGCGGGCACCGCCCAGGACATCCCGACCGACGCCACCTTCTTCGCCGAGCTGGCGCCCTCGCTGGCCGCCAACCCGCCGCCCACCGCGGCCCAGGCCGCCCTGTGGGCCGAGGTCGAGGAGCGGCTCGGGGTCGGCCCCGACGGGGTCGCCGCCGGCGCGGACACCGCCCTGCTCGACGCGGCCGCGGCGGCCGGCGCCGAGCGCATCACCGCCGAGGTCACGAGCCGGGCCGAGCTGGTCGACGGCTGGACGGTCAACCGGGAGATCGGCGAGTACGGCGACGACCTCTCGCTGCGGGCCTTCGTCTCCCGCATCGGCTGGGGCGCCAACGTCCCCGAGGAGGCCGTCTACCCGGTCGCCCGGGTCGACGTCGACGGCACCCCGCTCGACGGCGGCCGGGACCACACGGTCACCTTCGGGCCCGGCGAGCTGCCGCCGCTGGAGGAGCTCGGGTTCTGGTCGCTCTCGGCCTACGGCGCCGACATGTTCTTCGCCCCGCACCCCTCGGGCCGGTACACGGTCGGCGACCGCACCCCCGACGTCACCCCCACCGAGGACGGCTCGCTCACCATCACCCTGTCCCACGACGAGCCCGCGGGCGTCGGCGAGCCCGGCACCGCCTGGCTGCCCGTCCCCGACGGCCCCTTCGTCCTGATGCTCCGCCTGTACCTCCCCGCCGCCCCCGTCCTCGACGGCACCTGGACCCCACCGGGCGTCGTCCCCGTCTGAGCCCCGGCGGACGACGACGCAGTGCTATCTGATAGCACTGCTTAGGTGCTATTTTCTAGCACCATGTTGACCTCGCCGTTCATCTTCGACGGGCCCCTGCCGCCCGAGGCGGTGGTCGGGCGGGAGGACGAGCTGGCCACCCTCCGCGACCGGGCCGCCCACGGGCGCTTCGTCCTGCTCCACGCCCCCCGGCGCTACGGGAAGACGAGCCTCGTCCACCGCCTGGCCCACGACGCCCACCGGGACCAGGACCTGGCCGTGGTGATCGTCGACCTCGAGGGCGTGCTCACCCTGGACGACGTGGCCCGCCGGATCCAGCACGCCTACGGCCGGCTGCCCCGGACCACCTTCGGTCGGGCCGTCACCGCCGCGCTGGCCGCCCTGGGCACGGCGGGCGTCGCCGTCTCCCGTGGCGGCCTCACCGTCTCCCCCCGCTCGCCGGCCGAGGCCACCCCCGTGCTCGAGCACCTGCTCCAGCTGCCCTACGAGGCCGCCGAGCGCACCGGCGCCCGGGTGCTGGTGGTGCTGGACGAGTTCCAGGCCATCGCCCCGGTCGCCAACGCCGATGCCGTGCTGCGCTCGCAGATCCAGCACCAGCGCGACCGGGTCTCGTACCTCTTCGCCGGTTCGGAGCAGAGCCTGCTGCGGGCGATCTTCGTCGACCGGGCCCGGCCGCTGTACGGCCAGGCCGAGCAGATCGCCCTGGGCCCGCTGCCCGCCGACGTCGCCGCCGACCTCGTCCACACCGGCTTCGCGGCCACCGATCGCGACGGCGGCGAGGCGGTGGCGGCCCTGGTGGCGACGGCCGACGGGCACCCGCAGCGGCTGGCCTTCCTCGCCGACGCCCTCTGGCACACCACCCCGGAGGGGGCGGTGGCCGACCTGACGACGTGGGCCGGCGCCCTGGCCGTGGCCCTGCGCCGCGCCAACGCCGAGTTCGTCGCGGTCGAGGGCGGCCTGCCCATGACCCAGCGCAAGGTCGCCCTCCTGCTCGCCCTGGGCGAGCCCCCCACGGGCGCCGCGGCCGAGCGGATGAGCCTCTCCAAGGGGGCGGCCCGGGGCGCCCTCGACGCCCTCGTCGACAAGGGCCACGCCCACGAGCGCGACGGCCGGATCGTGCTCGTCGACCCGCTCTACGGCGCCTGGCTCCGGGACCGCTTCGGGCCGCGCTAGGCGAGGGCCGCCTCGAGGCGAGGGCGCTCGGCGGCGAACCAGGACCGCCGGCGATCGAAGCGGGCCTGGCCGCCGCCCGCCTCCCACATGGCGACGAACGCCGGCTCACCGGCCTCGACCCGGCGGCGGACGAGCTCTCCGCCCCGATCGATCTGCTGGCCGAGGACGTCGACGAGCGCCAGCCGGTCGGCCGCGTCGAGCCCGTAGCCGTCGGCCGCCACCCGGATGCGGTGCGCCGGGTCCAGCCCGGCCCGGCCGGTGCGCGCCGCGTGATCGGGATCGTCGACCGGCCCGCACATGCGGACCAGCGAGCCGAGGTCCCACAGGCGCCGACCCGGGGCGGCGAACTCCCAGTCGAGGAGGCAGACCGCTCGGCCGTCGACGACCACCACGTTCTCGGGGCAGACGTCGTTGTGGCAGAGCACGGGTTCGGGGCCGGGCTCGGGGTCGGCCATCTCGTCGCTCCAGGGCGATGCCCCCAGGGCCGCCGCGCCCGGCGGCGGGACGAAGCCGGCGGTGGCGTCGTGGACCCGGCGCAGCAGGGCGGCGGTCGAGGCGAGGATGCCGTCGGCCAGGGACCAGGCCGGGAAGGGCGGGATGGCCACCGCGCCGGGCACGAACCGCAGCCGCTCCCGGCCGTCGGGGTCGATGCCCAGCACCTCGGGCACCTCGTCGACGCCGGCCGCCCGCACGTGGGCGAGCAGGGCGTGGATCGCCGGCGTGTGGGCGCTGGTCGGGCGGAGGACGACGGCGCCGACCCGCACGACGCACCCGGCGTTCCCGACACCGCCCGCCAGCACCTCGACATCGTCGTCGGTCATCCCGACAGGTTGCCGTCAGAACGCTCATCGGCGCTGGTCACGACCCGAATGGCACACCTCGTGGAGACGACGACGGGACCGGGCGCGCCGAGCGCGCTGATCGACCGGCTCGTCGCGCCCGGCGGCCTGGCCGTCGCCTACCAGCCGATCGTGCGCCTCGGCGACGGCGCCGTCGTCGGCTACGAGGCCCTGGCCCGCGACCCCGCGGGCCGGGCCACGCCGGACGAGATCTTCGCCGCCGCGACGGCGCAGGGCCGCAAGGTCGAGGTCGAGCGGGCCTGCCTGGAGGCCATCGCCGCCGGCGGCCCGACCCCGGACGACACGCTCCTGTTCGTCAACGTCAGCCCGGCCCTGCTGGCCGCCACCCGGGGTCCGGACCTGCGCCTGGCCCTGCCGCCCCGCCTCGTCCTGGAGATCACCGAGCAGGAGGAGGTCACCGATCCCGAGGCGCTGCGCACGCTCCTCCAGCCCTGGCTGCGGCACGGGACCCGCCTGGCCGTCGACGACGCCGGGGCCGGCTACTCCAGCCTCAAGCAGGTGGTCGACCTCGGCCCCGAGTTCCTCAAGATCGACCGCTCGCTGGTGGTCGACATCCATCGCGACCGGCGGCGCCAGGCCGTGGTCGCCGCCCTCGTCGCCTTCGCCGCCGAGATCGGGGCCGACGTGATCGCCGAGGGCGTGGAGCAGCGGTCCCAGCTGGCGTGGCTCCGGGCCGCCGGCGTGACCCTCGCCCAGGGGTTCCTGCTCGCCCGGCCCGGTCCGCCGTGGCCCGCGGTGGCGGCCATCGAGGGGTTGGCCCCGGCCCGGCCCCGCGGCACCGGCCTGGTAGCGACCCTCGACGCCGCCCGCACCCAGCGGGACGCCTGCGAGGCCGTGGCCGCCCACCTGTTCCGGCGGGGCGGGCTGATGCCCTCGGTGTACCTGGAGCGGGCCGGCCGGCTGCGCTGCCAGGCCCAGCGGGGGCTGTGGCAGGTGCTCGACGGCATGGTGCCGACCGCCGGCATCACCGGGCGCACCTACCGCACCGGCTGCGAGCACCACGTCGAGGACGTGCGCCGGGCCGACGACTACCTGGAGGCCATCCCCGGCGTGGTGGCCGAGCTGTGCGTCCCGCTGGTGAGCGACGAGGTCGTCGTCGGGGCCCTCAACGTCGAGTCGCTCGTCCCCCTCAGCGAGGCGGTGACCGAGGAGGTCAGGGTCTGCGCCCGGCTGCTCGGCGACCGCCTCGTCGACCTCCCGCCGGAGACGACGCGGGGACCGCTCCGCCGGCTGGCGGAGATCGCCGCCACCCTCGCCGCGGTCGAGGACACGGCCCGGACCGGCGACGCCGTGCTGCGCGCCGCCACGGACCTCAGCGGGATGGACTCCGCCCTGCTCGTCCTCCACGACGACGACGGGACCCGCCGGGCGACCGGGCCGCTGGCCGACGCGCTGGGCGCCATCACCGCCGAGGAGATCGAGCACCTCCGCGCCGTGCTCGGCCCGCTGACGTCGTGCTACTCGGCCGGCGAGGCGACCGGCCGGACCGTGACGGCCAGCCAGACCCTGCGCGACGCCGGGGCCCGCTCGCTGGTGGCCCTGCCGATCACGGCCCGGGGCCGGCGCATCGGCCTTCTGGTCGTCACCCACCGGGACCCGTTCCCGCTCGGGCCCGAGCAGGTCGAGCCGCTGGAGCTGCTGGCCGTCCTGGCCGGGAGCTGCCTGGAGACGGCGGCCACGGTCGAGGCCCTCCGCCGCCGCGCCGAACCCCTCGCCGTCGCCTGACAGCACCCCGGCGCCGCTCCCGAACCGGCGATCGGGTCAGGTGGCGACGACAGTGGCCTCGACGACGGCGGTGATCACCACGTCGCCGGGGACCAGGCCGACGGCCGGCGTCGCGGCCAGGGCGGACCGGGTGACCGGGCCACCGGGCCCGGCGCCGGCACCCACGTCGACCAGGCGCCGCAGCCGGATGGTGGGCCGCCCGATCGCCTGGCCCAGGTCCCGGGCCCGGCGGGCGGCGGCGGCCACCGCATCGACCCGGGCCTGGCGCTCGGCCTCGGCCCGCTCGGCCGGGCTGATCTCCCACGTGACGCCGCCCAGCTCGAGGGCGTCGCGGGCGCCCCAGGCGTCGACCAGCGGGCCGACCCTGCCCAGGTCCAGGATCTCGACCCGGGCCATCACGACGGCGTGGTGCTCGGACCGGCCCCGCCCCTCGTCGGTCCAGGGCCGCTCGACGTAGGTGGCCACCGAGCCGACCGACCACGACCCCAGGGCGGCGGCGGGCAGGTCGACGATCTCGGCCGACACCCGGCCGGCGGCGCTGACGGCCCGGTCGTAGGCGACCTGGTGGTCCTGGTCGACGGCGTGGGCGTTGACGGCGATCAGGCCGCGGGTGGGCGGCACCCGGCGCTCGGCCTCGCCCCGCACCGTGATCTCGACCCCGACGTCCTCACCCACGGGAGAGGTGCTGGCGGAAGGTGGCCACGGCCTGCGAGCCGGCGCTGACCAGCAGCCCGGGCTCCTCGACCGACGAGGCGACCGACCCGGCCTCCAGCAGGGCGGCGAGCAGGGCCGGCACCCGACCCACCTCGGCCCGGCCCACCAGCTGGACCAGGCCTCCGCCCTCGGTCCAGGTCGCCTCGACCAGCAGCGGGTCGAACGCCGCACGGTCCGACGGCCCCGGTCCGGCGAAGCGGGCCCGGACGACGCGCTGGCGCTGGGCGGCCAGCGAGGCCTCGAACAGCATGACGAGGCGGCCGAGGGTGGCGAGCTGGGCGTCGCTCCACATCGCCTCCCGGCCCGAGCCGACCAGGCTGGCCTGCGAGCGCAGCACCGTGCCCCCGGCGATCTGCTTCAGGCCGTTGGCCTCGAGGGTCGTGCCGGTGGAGGTGAGGTCGACGATGACGTCGGCCTGCCCGCCCCGGGGCGCGGCCTCGATGGCGCCCAGCGACTCGACGATGCGGTAGTCGGTGAGGCCGTGGCGCCGGAAGAAGTCCCGGCTCAGGTTGGGGAACTTGGTGGCGACCCGGATCGGGCGCTGGTGGCGGTGGCGGACGTCGTCGGCCACCTCGACCAGGTCGGCGACGGTGGTGACGTCGAGCCAGGTGCGGGGCACGCCCGCGACCAGGTCGGCGCGGCCGAAGCCGAGGTCGGGCATCACGACCTGGATCGCCGAGGCCCCCTCGCCCAGGTGCTCCTGGATCAGGTCGAGCCCGGTGATGCCGACGTGGACCTGCTCGGCGTCGAGCATCGAGGGGATCTCGGTGGCCCGGGCGAGCAGCACGTGGACGTCGTCGAAGCCGGCGATGCGGGCCTCGTAGGACCGGGCCCCGCGGGTGCGCTTGACCGGGATGAGGCACTGCTCGAACAGCCGGGTCACCCCGTCGGACAGCGAGCCCTTGCTGGGCAGGCAGAGGATGAGCGGTCCGTCAGCCATCGAGCGCCTCCCGCACGGCGGCGGCCACCCCGTCGATCGTGAGGCCCCGGGTCTCGGTGCCGGCGGCCAGCCCGACCACCGACAGGACGCTCGGCGAGCCCACGGTGACCAGCACCGGCACGCCCTCGGCGGCGGCCGCCTCGCCCGCCTCGGTGGGCGAGGGCCCGACGGCCAGCCGGCAGGCGATGCCGACGGCCCGGAGGGCGCTGGCCACGGCCACGCAGGTGGCGGCGGGGACCGAGGCGTCGTCGGCCACGACCACGGCGGCGACGGTCGGCGCCGGCTCGGCGGGGGCGGGCGCCAGGGCGACGAGGGTCTCGACGGTGAGGCCGAAGCCGACGCCGGGCACGGGGCCGCGGTCGGTGAGCCAGCCGACGAGGTCGTCGTAGCGGCCACCCGCGCACAGTGGCCCAGCGGTCGGGTCGGGGGCCTCGACCTCGAAGATGAACGAGGTGTAGTAGTCGATCCCCCGGCGCAGCCCGGGCCGCAGGGTGACCGTGGCCGGGTCGATCCCGAAGGCGGCGATCATCTCGATGCGTCGCCGCCACGAGGCGACCAGCGTCCCGAGGCGATCGCTGGCCAGGTCGGCGGCCAGGCCCTCGATGACGTCGACCGCCCGGTCGAGGGGCAGGTCGAGGTCGAGCAGGAAGCGGAGGTGGCGATCGACCTCGGGCGGCAGCGGCTCGACCGGGCGGGCGGTCGACCGGCTGACCAGCCGGGCGGCGATCTCCTCGGCGGTGCGGACCCCGAGCGCCTCGGGCTCGAGTCCGCCGATGATGCGGTCGAGCAGCTCGGCCCGCAGCTCCGCCGGCAGCCGGCCCACCAGCTCGTCGAGGCCCGAGCCCTCGTCCGGCTCGGCCGGTCCGGCCGCGGCCCGGTCGAGCATGGCGGCGAGGGCATCGGGGTCGCCGGCGGCGCGGCCCAGGGCGACCCGGGACCGATCGGGCAGCAGGTCGGTCTCGACCGCGGCCTGGAGGAAGCCGACGTCGCTCACGACCACGCGGCCGGGGGTGACGCCGTGCTCGACGAGGCTGGCCCGGGCCAGGGCGAGGACCTCGGCGTCGGCCAGCTCGGCGTCGGCCGCGCCCAGCAGCTCGACACCGGCGTGGGTCACCTGGCGCGACCCGCCGTCGGTCGGTCCGCCGTAGCGGAAGACGGGCCCGACGTAGGAGGCCTTGAGCTCCCGGGGGGCGTCGGCCGGCCGCCGGCCGTAGAGCCCCACGGTGGGGATGGTCATCTCGGGCCGGAGGCAGAGCTCCCGACCGCTGGGGTCGGTGAAGATGAACATGTGCCGGCGGATGTCCTCGCCCGAGCGGTCGAGGAAGGGCACCGCGCTCTCCAGCACCGGAGGGCGGACAGGCGTGCAGCCGTAGCGGCGGAACAGCTCGCGCAGCGAGGCGGCGATCGCCTCGGCCCGCGCCACCTCGGCGCCGGCGGCGTCCTCGATCCCCGGCACCGGGGGGTTGGGGGCGGTCATCCCTCGACGATCTCCCGGACGACGGCCACCAGCTGGTCGCGGGGCACGGTGCGCTGGGCCGAGCGATCGGTGCGGTACTCGTCCCGGTCGGTGATCTCCTCGGCCCGGGCGGCGCCGGCGACGAGGTCCTTCACCTGCACGACCTGCGGGTCGGCGTCGAGCTCGTCGCCGCCGGCGATCACGGCGACCGGGGCGTTGCGCTTGTCGGCGTACCGCATCTGCTTCTGGAAGCCCTGCGTCCCCTGGTAGAGCTCGGCCCTGATGCCGGCGCCGCGCAGCTCGTCGACCATCACCTGGTAGTCGGCCACCCGCTCGCGGTCCATCACCGTGACCACGACGGGCCCGGTGGCCCTGGCCTCGCCCTCGCGTCGGGTGCGCAGGGCGGCGAGCAGCCGGTCGACGCCGATGCTGGCGCCGCAGGCGGGGACGTCCTGGTTGGTGAAGCGCCGCACCAGGTCGTCGTAGCGGCCACCGCCGGCCACCGACCCGAACTGGCGGGGGCGGCCCTTCTCGTCGAGGGTCTCGAAGGTGAGGGCGGCCTCGAAGACCGGGCCGGTGTAGTAGGCGAGGCCCCGCACGATGGTGGGGTCGAACACGACCTGGGGCAGCTCGCGGCCGCCGCCGAGGAGGCGGTCGATGGCGGCCAGCTCGTCGACGCCCTGCTTGCCGATCGGGTCGTCGCCCACCAGCTCGGCCAGGGCGGCGACCACGTCGCCCCGGGTCGCGGCGCCGGCGCCGCTGTCGATTAAGCGCAGGAAGAGGTCGATCTGCTCGTCTGCCCGCCCCGCCCCCTCTTCCACCGCGCCCGAGGCGTCGGTGCGACCGGGGCCGAGCAGCTCGGCCACCGCGTCGCGGCCCAGCCGGTCGAGCTTGTCGACCGAGCGCAGGACCTCGAGCTGCTTGCCGGGGTCGTCGACGCCGCTGCGGGCGAGGATGCCGGTGAGGACCTTGCGGTCGTTGACCCGCACCTCGTGCTGATCGGGGCCCAGCCCCACCGCGGTGAGGGCGGCCGACAGCAGGGCACAGGCCTCGGCGTCGACGCTGGGCGAGGCGCTGCCGACCGTGTCGAAGTCGCACTGGTAGAACTGCCGGAACCGGCCCGGGCCCGGCTTCTCCCGCCGCCACACCGGGCCGTACTGGTAGCGCCGGAAGGGCGTGGGCAGGTCCTGGCGGTTCTGGGCCACGAACCGGGCCAGCGGCGCGGTCAGGTCGTAGCGCAGGGCGATCCACTGCTCGTCGTCGTCGTGCAGGGCGAAGACGCCCTCGTCGGGCGCGTCCTCGTCGGGCAGGTGCTTGCCGAGGGCGTCGAGGTACTCGATGGCCGGCGTCTCCAGCGGGTCGAACCCGAAGAGCCGGTACGTGGCGAGGATGGCCTCGATGGCCTCGGCCCGCTCGGAGACCAGGTCGGCCGGGGCATCGACGAAGCCGAGCGGCAGCCGCGCCTTGGGGCGTCCGGGATCTGGCACTGGTCGTTCCTCTCGCGCGGGCCGCCGGTCATCCTGACGCCCGCCCGACCGGGGCGGCAAGCCCGTTCCGGCAGGCTGGGGTCGATGGAGGAGCCTGCCCGCCCGAGCGTGACGGCCCGCTTGCGCGCCGCCGGCTGCGTCGCCGCCGAGGAGGAGGCCGACCTGCTGCTGGCCGCCGGGCCGGACCCGGTCACCCTCGAGGCCTGGCTGCGGCGGCGGGAGGACGGCGAGCCGCTGGAGTGGATCGTCGGCTCGGCCCGCTTCGGTGACCTCCGGGTCGGGGTCGTCCCCGGCGTCTACGTGCCCCGACCACAGAGCGAGGAGCTGGCCCGGAGGGCGGCAGCCGTCCTGCCCGCCG
>JBQGCF010000219.1:0-13283 GCA_052038315.1 Iamia sp. | reverse complement strand
AGTCGGAGGGCGACGGCTTGAGCGTGCAGCTGAGCGCCACCGCGGTGATCGGCATCAGGTGGCCCTCCGGACGGCGGCCTCGAGCTCCTGCTTGAGCGCCTTCGGGTCCTCGACGGTCACCGTGGCGGCCGGGTGGCGGACCAGGCCGAGCGGGTCGGCGGCCCGCACCGGGCGGTGGAAGCGGATGCAGACGCCGCCGGCCGTGGTCGTGCCGAAGGTGATGCCCCGGTCCTTGAGCGACAGGCGCGGCGGGCCGCCGACCTTGGTGGCCGAGTACGGACCGGTGACGGTCACCTCGGCCACGTTGGCGAGCTCGGTGCGGAGCGACCAGACGCCGTAGCGGATGCGCAGGTGCGTCTCGCCCACCTCGACCTCGGTCGACCGGGGCAGGGCGCCGGCCAGCAGCGAGGCCCCGGCGACGGGCCAGTCGTAGCGGAACTCCCACGTCGTCGTGCGGGGCACCGAGCCCTTGGGCTTCGGTGGCCGGCGGCGGGGCTTGTCCTGCTCGACCGGCGGGTGGTGGCCCGGACGGTTGGCCTCCGGCACCGGCCCGGCGTTCCCGGCGTCACCGGGCGGGGCCAGGTCGGCGGCGGTCACAGGGCTCGGCTGGGAACGAGGCGGCACGGCGTGCTCCTGGTCGGGGGCGGGGTCCGGCGACTCCCCGACACCTGCACCGGGGAAACGGCCCTCATCCGGACGGGGCGGCGCCGTCCATCGGGTCGTCGCCCTCCGGCGGCAGGCCCGGCTCGCCCTCGACCTCGGGGTCGTTGTCGGCGGCCATGTCCTCGCCGGCGTTGGAGTCGTCGTCCGGGGCGAGGAAGTCCTCGACGTCGTCGACGGCCTGGTCCGCGGTGTCCTCTGGTCCGGTCATGGGCGCGCCCTCCCCGGTGGCCCGGGCCGAAACCGGGTCAGCCCAGCCGCACCAGCAGGCTGTCGTCGAGGGCCGCGAGCAGCCCGGCCGGGTCGTCGTGGACCTCGGCCGCCCCCGCCGCCCGCAGCTCGCCCGGCCGCCCGCCGCCGGTGAGCACGGCCACGGTCGGCAGGTCGAGGGCGGCGGCCGCCTCGACGTCCCAGCGGGTGTCGCCCACCACCGCCGCCGGGCCGCCACCGGCCACGTCGAGGGCGGCGGAGAAGATGTCGGGGGCGGGCTTGCTGAGGTCGGCGTCGTCGGAGCTGGTGGCCCCCACGATCCAGTCGTCGACCTCCAGCACCTCCCGCAGGAAGGCCAGCTCGTCCTCCTTCGAGGAGCTGGCCAGGACCACGGTGAGGCCCCGGTCGTGCAGGGCCCGGACGAGGTCCCGGGCGCCGGGCAGGGGGCGGACGTCGGGGCGCAGTCGCTCGTACTCCTCGTGGTGGGCGTCGCCGACCCCGTCGACCGGCCGCCCGAGCAGCGCCTCGACCAGCCGATCGGCCCCCATCCCCACGAGCGGGTGGATGCGGGCCATGGCCACGTTCCCGATCCCGCAGGACCGGAGGGCCCGGGACCAGGCCAGGGTGTGGATCCAGTTGGAGTCGACGAGGGTGCCGTCGACGTCGAGGAGGACCGAGCCGGCGCTCATGCGACGAGGGCGAAGGCCGCCCGGAGGTCCGCGACCAGCGCCAGGCGGCGCTCGTGGCGGGCCTCGTCGGGGCCCCGGAGGATCGACGACGGGTGGACGGTGGCGACGACGTGCTCGGCCAGGTCGCTGTCGAGGTCCTCGCCCCGGTGCTGCGTCACCCGGAACGACCGGCCGAGACGGGCGTGGGCGGCGGTGGCGCCCAGCAGCACGACCAGGCGGGGCGAGACGATCTCCAGCTCCCGGTCGAGCCACAGCCCACACGCCTGGACCTCGCCCCGGTCCGGGGTCTGGTGGATCCGCCGCTTGCCCCGCTCCCGGAACTTGAAGTGCTTGACCGCGTTGGTGAGGTACAGCTCCTCGCGGGTGCCGCCGGCCTCCTCGATGCAGCGGTCGAGCAGCGCCCCGGCCGGGCCCACGAACGGCCGTCCGCTGCGGTCCTCCCGATCACCGGGCTGCTCGCCGACCAGCATGATCTCGGCCGGCACCGGGCCCTCGCCGAAGACGGTCGCGGTGGCCTTCTCGTACAGCGGGCAGCGGGTGCAGGCGGCGGCCTCGTCGGCCACCTCGCCCCACACCCGGCGGGCCTTGGTCGTGGTCACGCCGGCCGCCTCCCCCGGAGCGGGCCTGCGAAAACGGGGCGCGTGTGACCGGAGCGACACGCGGGTAGGGGCCGCGCCATGCCCTCCAAGTCGGCCAACGTGAAGAACGAGAAGCAGTACGAGGCGCTCAAGGACAAGGGCATGTCGAAGGAGCGGGCGGCCAAGATCGCCAACACCCCCGACGCCTCGAAGAAGGGCGGCAAGGCCTCCGGCAAGGGTGGCAGCTCCAAGCAGGGCGGCACCACGGCGCAGAAGAAGGAGGCGGGCAAGAAGGGCGGGAAGGCCACGGCGAAGAAGTCGGGCAAGAAGGGCGGCTGAGTTGCCCGAGACCGAGCACGAGCGGCTCAACCGGGAGCTCGACCAGCTGCTCCAGGAGCTGCGGGTCGCCCTGCCGGGCGTCCAGGTCCTCCTCGCCTTCCTGCTGACGGCGCCGTTCTCCGACCAGTTCGAGATGGTCAGGGGCGAGTCCCGGTCGCTCTTCGTGGCCGCCATCACCCTCGCCGCCCTGGCGTCGATCCTGCTGATCGCGCCGGTGGTCCACCACCGCCTCCGGTTCCGGGACGGGACCAAGGAGCAGATGATCCACATGGGCAACCGGCTGGCCCTGGCCGGGGCGACGTGCATCGCCCTGGCGGTCGGCTGCGCCGTCTACGTGGTCGGCGACTCCG
The DNA here is from genome assembly GCA_052038315.1 of Iamia sp. Classification (GTDB taxonomy): domain Bacteria; phylum Actinomycetota; class Acidimicrobiia; order Acidimicrobiales; family Iamiaceae; genus Iamia. The sequence continues at coordinate 10,457 of JBQGCF010000219.1, read as the reverse complement.
CCTTCTCGGACTCCCCGGCCCGGTGGATCGGCCCCGCCGTGGTGCTCGTCGCCGGCATCACGTGGTACCTCGTCCCCCTTCGGTACCGCGAGGACCAGACACCTCCGTCCACCTGACGGCCTCCGACGGCAAGCGGGCGTCAAGCGGGCGTCGAGCGGGCCATGGGACAAAGGGTCACGAAGCACCCGTCCCTCCGGAGGAACACCCCATGCGCATCGGCATCCAGAGCGCCCAGCTCGGGCCGCTCGCCGACCCCGCCGCCGTCCGCTCGGTGGCCATCGCCGCCGAGCAGCTCGGCTACAGCTCGCTCTGGGTGGTGGACCGCCTGCCGGTGGCCGTCGCCCCCCGCTCCGACTACGGCGGCATCCCCGGCCTGGCCATCCCCGTCGAGCAGCGCCGGGCCCTCGACCCGATCGCGGTGATGGCCGCCGTCGCCGCCGTCACGACCCGCCTGCGGGTGGGCAGCAGCGTGCTGGTGGCGCCGTGGTACCGGCCGGCGCTCCTGGCCCGCTCGCTGACCAGCCTCGACGTGCTCAGCGAGGGCCGGCTCGACGTCGGCCTCGGCGTGGGCTGGTCCGAGGACGAGCGCCGGGCGGTGGGCCTGCCCGCCACCGAGGCCGGGCTCGGGCGCCGGCTCGACGACCTGCTCGACGTGCTCGACGCCCACTGGTCGGCCGACCCGATCGCCTACGCGGTCGGCGAGGGGGCCGTCGAGGCCGCCCACGGCGACCTCCGGCCGGTGCAGCGGCCCCGCCCGCCCGTGCTCCTGGCCGCCTTCTCCGACCCGGGCCTCGACCGGGTGGCCCGCCGGGCCGACGGGTGGATGCCGGCCAGCCTGCCCCTCGAGGCGCTGACGCCGATGTGGGCCGACGTGCGGGACCGGGCCGCCCGCCACGGCCGCGACCCCGATGCCCTGCGGCTGGTCGTGCGGGCCAACATCGCCCTCGCCGACCGCCCCCTCGGCGCCGATCGGCCGATCTACCACGGCACGATCGAGCAGGTCGTCGAGGACCTGGAGGCGACCCGACGGGTCGGCGCCCACGAGGCGGTGCTGGCGATCGGCGGGCCCGTCGGGGTCGACGAGGTGCTCGACGCCTGCGCCCGCATCGCCGAGGAGGTCGCCCCCGACGTCGTGGACCGGCTGCCCGCCGGCCCGATGTAGCGTTGGCCGGTTCGATCCACAGGGTGGGAGGAGCAACCGAGGGTGCGGTACAGCCTGCTCGGTCCGTTGCAGGTCAGCGATGACGACGGCGCGCCCGTCGTCGTCTCCGGCCGCCAGCTGCGCCTGGTCCTCACCGTCCTCCTGGTGTCCGTCGGGAGGCGGGTGACGGCCGAGGCGCTGGTCGACGCCGTCTGGGGCGACGGCCCGCCCGCCACCGCGGCGGGCACGCTCCAGAGCTACATCTCCCGGCTCCGCTCCCACCTCGGCGCCGGCACGGTCGTGTGGGACGACGCCGGCTACCGGCTCGACGTGGCCGCCGACGACGTGGTCCACGTCCGCTTCGAGGCCCTGGCCGACCGGGGCCGCGAGCTGCTCGACGCCGGCGACCCGGCCGCCGCCCGCGAGGCGCTGGTCGAGGCCGAGGGGCTGTGGCGGGGCCCCGCCCTGGGCGAGTTCGCCGAGGTCGAGGCGCTGAGCGGGCTGGCCACCCGGCTCGACCAGCGCCGCCTGGCCGCCCTGGAGGACCGCTTCGCCGCCGACCTGGCCGTGGGCCGCCACGACGCGGTCGCCGCCGAGCTGGCCGAGGCGGTGGCGGCCCACCCGCTGCGCGAGCGGCTCCAGGCCCAGCTCGCCCTGGCCCTCTACCGCTCGGGCCGCCAGGCCGACGCCCTGCGTGCCCTGGCCGACGCCGGCCGGACCCTGCGCGACGAGCTCGGCATCGAGCCCAGCCGCGAGCTGCGCGACCTGGAGACGGCGATCCTGGCCCAGGACCCGGCCCTGGCCGGCCCGGCGCCGACACCGCCCGCGCCGACACCCGCCGCACCCGCCCCGGCCGCGCCGCCCGCCGTCGAGGGACCGGCACCGGTCGGCCTCGGGGGTGCCACGCTGTTCCAGGCCCCGCTCGTCGGGCGCGAGCCGGAGTGGGCCGAGCTGCAGGCCGCGCTGGCCGAGTCGGCCCACGACGGCCGGATCGTCGTGGTCGAGGGCGAGCCCGGCATCGGCAAGACCCGGCTGGTCGAGGAGCTGCGGGCGCACGTCGGCGCGGCGGGCGGCGTCGCCGTCTGGGGTCGCAGCGACGAGGGCGGCGCGGCCCCCGCCCTGTGGCCCTGGCTGGCGCCGTTGCGGGCCCTGGCCGCCACCGTCGCCGACGTCCCCGAGCAGCTGGGCGAGCTGATCTCGGGCCGGGTCGCCACCGGTCCGGCCGCCGTCCAGGCCACCGCCGTCCAGTACGAGCGCTTCGACGCGGTGGCCGACGTGCTCACCGCGGTCGGCGCCAACCGGCCCGTCGCCGTGCTCCTCGACGACCTGCAGTGGGCCGACGCCGCCTCGCTCGAGCTGCTGGGCCACCTGGCCGGGCGGCTGCCCGCCGGCGTGCTCGTCGTGGCCACGCTGCGCCAGATGGAGGTCGGCCGGACCGACGCCGTCACCGACGTGCTGGCCACCATCGCCCGCCGCCCGGGCAGCCGTCGCCTGCGCCTGCAGGGCCTGGCCCCGGTGGCCACGGCCGAGATGCTGGGCCGGGCCCAGGGCCGCGCCGTCGCCCCGGCCATGGCCACCGCCATCCACGCCCGGGCCGAGGGCAACCCCTTCTACGCCATGGAGCTGGCCCGGCTGATCGACGAGGGCTACGACCTCCAGGGCGTGCCGGCCACCGTCGGCGACGTGATCCGCCGCCGGCTGACCCGCCTGCCCGAGCCCACGCTGGAGCTGCTGGGCGTCGGCGCCGTCGTCGGTCGCGACGTCGAGATCGAGCTGCTGGCCCGGGCGGCCGGGCTCGACCTCGACCGGGCCCTCGACGCCCTCGACCCGGCGGTGGCCCACCGCATCCTCGTCGAGGTCGACGACCGCCCCGGCCACCTGCGCTTCAGCCACGCCCTGGTGCGAGAGGTCCTGGTCGAGGACATGACGTCGCTGCGCCGGGCCCGCGTCCACCTCAAGGTCGCCGACGCCATCGAGGCGCGCGGCACCGGCGCCGACGACGCCGAGATCCTCGCCGACCACCTCTGGCGGGCCGCCCCCGTCGGCGTGGGCAAGCGGGCCGCGGCGGCGCTGGAGCGGGCCGCCGAGGTCGCCCTCCACCGCGTCGCCTACTCGGCGGCCGAGGAGCTGCTGCTCAAGGCCGTCCAGCTCCGGCGGGCCACGGGGACGACGCCCGAGGACGACGTCGCCGAGCTCGACGCCATCCTCCGCATGCTCGAGGTGGCCCGGGCGCTGCGCTACTTCCAGGGCGTCGAGACCGGCGACGTGATGGAGCGGGCCAAGGAGCTGGCCGAGCGGGTCGGCCGCCGGCGGGCCCTGCTCGACCTGGCCTGGTTCCAGTTCTCGGCCGTCGCCACGTCGACCCGCATGGCCGAGGCCGAGTCCCGCTCCGCCGCCTTCGTCCTCCTCACCGCCGACGACCCCGACCCGGCGGCCCGGGCCGACTCCACCGAGTCGACCGGGATCCTGGCCTGGATGAAGGGCGAGTTCGGCCTCGCCGTCGAGCGGCTCGACCGGGCCATGGCCCTCTACGAGCAGGCCGGTCCCCCCGAGGACCCCTTCGCCCTGGAGCGGCTGCTGGTCACCACCTGCTTCTGGCTGTTCAACCACATGGCCCACGGCGACATGGACACCGCCGACGGCTACGCCCACTTCGACCGGCTGATCGCCGACACGCCGGACCGCTTCGTCGTCAGCTCGGTGTGCGGGTTCGCGGCCACCACGGCGCTGACGATCGGCTCCTGGGAGGAGGCCGACCGCTACACCGAGATCAACATCGAGGTCGACCCCGAGGCCCAGTTCGCCTTCTGGAGCGGCCAGGTGCTGATGCACCGGGGCGTGGCGCTCGTCTGGCGGGACCGGGTCGAGGAGGGGTTGGCCCGCTTCGCCCAGGGCCGGGCCCTCTACACCGGTGTCGGCGGGCGCTCGGGGCTGACCGTGCTCCAGGCGTCCCTGGGCCACCAGCTCGCCCTCCGCGGCCGGCTCGACGAGGCCCGCTCGGCCCTGGCCGAGGCCCGCCGGGAGATGGAGACGCTGGGCGAGCGCTGGGGCGAGGTCAACCTGCTGATCGGCGAGGGCCACCTGGCCCGCGTCGAGGGCGACGAGGACCGGGCCCGGGAGCGCTTCGCCGCCGCCGTGGCCGTCGCCGAGCGGCAGCAGGCCGGGCGGCTGGTCGAGATGGCGGTCCGCGAGCGCGACGCCCTCCCCGCCACCCCCGGCTGAGCCGCGACCGGGCCCACGCGCGAACGTACGGGCGTGCCGCAGCTCCGCCTCGTCGATCGCACCCTCGACCTGTCCCGGCCGGTCCTGATGGGCGTGGTCAACGCCAACCCCGACTCCTTCTCGGACCCGGGGACCCGCGCCCTCGACGCCCAGCTCGCCCAGGCCCTCGCCCTGGCCGACGACGGGGCGACGGTCATCGACGTGGGCGGCCAGTCGGCCAGCACCGGCGTCCCCGAGGTCGACCCCGACGTCGAGCGCGAGCGGGTCGTCCCCCTCGTCGCCGCCATCGCCGCCGAGCGCCCCGAGCTGGTGATCTCGGTCGACTCCTACAAGCCGCCGGTCGTCGCCGCCGCCCTCGACGCCGGGGCCCACATCGTCAACGACGTGAGCGGCCTGCGCGACCCGGCCCTCGCCCCGCTGGTGGCCGACCGCGGCGCCGCCCTCGTCGTCATGCACACCGCCGCCGCCCCCAAGCAGAGGCTGCAGGCGACCGACCTCTACGACGGCGACGTGGTCGGGGCGGTGCGCCGCTTCCTCGCCGAGAAGGTGGCCGAGGCCCGGGCCGCCGGCGTGGCCGACGAGGCGATCGTCGTCGACCCCGGCCCCGACTTCACCAAGACGCCGGCCCAGACGATCGACCTGCTGCGCGCCCTCGACCAGGTCGACCCGGACCGCCACCCGATGCTGCTGGCCCTGTCCCGCAAGGACTTCGTCGGCGCCCTGACCCGGACCCGGCCCAAGGACCGGCTGGCCGGCACCCTCGCCGCCATCGCCGCGGTCGGGAGCCGGCCCGGCGTGATCCTCCGGGTCCACGACGTGGCCCAGGTCCGCGACTTCCTCGTCGTGCTGGAGGCGCTGACCGGCGACGCCGAGATCGACCCGGAGCTGCGGCTGGCCGACGAGCTGCGCTGGGCCGCGGGACGGCCCGGGTGAACCGGTTCATGAACCGGGCGCTGGCCGAGATCGCGGCGCGCCGGGGCCTGCTCCACGAGGAGCGGGGCGGGGGCTGGATCGTCCGGGTCGGCAACGGCCACCGCCACCTGGAGACCTACGGCTACCTGCTCTCGCTCAACGACGGCGTGGCCGCGTCGGTGGCCCGGGACAAGGGGGCGGCGGCCGAGCGGCTCGTCCTCGACGGCGTCCCCACCGTGCCCACCGGCCTGGTGCTGGGCGACCTCCGCCAGGGGTGGGTCGACGGCCGCGACGCCCGGGCCGGCTTCGACGACGCCGTGGCCCGGCTCGACCCGCCCTACGTCGTCAAGCCCAACGAGGGCTCCTCCGGGGTCGGCGTCACCCGAGCCGACGACGTCGAGGGCGCCTGGTCCGCCGTCGAGGCCCTGCTCGTCGGCGAGCCCGCGGTGGTGCTCCAGCCCCTCGTCCCCGTCGTCTCCGAGGAGCGCTGGGTGCTGCTGGGCGACGAGCCGGTGATCCGCTACGCCAAGGCGCCGGCGCCCGGGACCGCGGCCGGTCCGGTGCCGATGTTCAACCTCGCCCTCGGCGCCACCATCGCCTCGTGGGGCGTGGCCGACGGCTCCGACGCGACCCTCGACCTGGCCCGCCGGGCCCGGCGGTCCCTCGGGCTGGCCACCGCCGCGGTCGACCTGCTGACCGATGCCGACGGGCGCACCGTGGTCATGGAGGTCAACGCCGGCTGGTCCTTCGAGCACCTGGTCCGGATCTGGCCCGACGCCCGGTCGGCGGCGGTGGCCGCCTACGACGCCGCCGTCGACGCCGCCCTCGGCATCCGCGCCCCCCGAGGGCTGCGCCGGTGACGCTGGCCGACGTCGTCCGCTACCTCGAGGTCGACCTCTTCCAGTCGCCCGACGGGCTGTTCCGCGAGGGCGACGGCTTCGCCCGGTCGCAGGCCCTGATGGCCGCCCTGGGCGACCCGCAGGACGCCGTCCCGACCGTCCACGTGGCCGGCACCGCGGGCAAGGGCACGGTCGCCACCGCCATCGCCACCGCCGCGTCCGGCCCGCTGCGCGTCGGCCTCCACGTCTCGCCCCACGTCTACGACCTGCGCGAGCGGTTCACCGTCGACGGCGCCTTCGCCACCGAGGACGAGGTCGTCGCCCTGCTCGACCGGGTCCGGCCCGTCATCGACGCCATGGCCGACGGGCCCCACGGCCGCCCCACGTCCTACGAGGTGTCGCTGGCCCTGGCCCTGCTCCACCTGCAGGGCTGCGACCTGGTGGTGCTGGAGACCGGTCTCGGCGGGCTGTACGACACGACCAACACGATCACCCGGGCCGACAAGCTGGCGGTGATCGTCCGCATCGACCGGGACCACGAGGCCGTGCTCGGCCACACCCTCCCGGAGATCGCGGCCCAGAAGGCCGGCATCCTCACCCGGGGCGGCGAGGCCGTCGTGCTCCGGCCCGAGGACCCGGCCGCCGAGGCGGTGGTCGCCGCCGAGGCCGAGGCCCGGGGCTGCACGGTCCACTGGGTCGAGCCCGACCCGGACCACCTCGTCGAGGACGCGGCGGTGGCCCGGGCCGCCCTGGAGGTCGTCGGCCGCCGCCGGGGCCTCGACCTGGCCGGCCGGCTGGGCCCGCTCGACGGCCTGGCCCTGCCCGGTCGCTACGAGCGCGTCGCCCTCGGCGGCGGGCGGGAGGCGCTGTTCGACGGGGCCCACACCCCGCTCAAGCTGGCCGCCTTCGTCGACCGGCTCCACCGGACCGACGGGCCCGGGCGGCGGCCGTGGGTCTTCGGCTGCAAGCCCGACAAGAAGGCCCGGGCCATGCTCGAGATCGTGCTGCCCGAGGCCAGCCACCTGTGCGTGGCCGGCTTCCCCGTCCGCGGTGGCGACGTCCCCGCCGGCCCGTCCACCGACCCCCGGGAGCTGGCCGCCCTGGCCGCCGAGCTCGCCCCGGACGTCCCGGTCACCGTCGCCCCGGACCCGGCCGCGGCGGCTGCGTTCCTGGCCACGGCGGGCGGGGGAACGATCGCGGTCGCCGGCTCCTTCTACCTGCTGGCCGCCCTCCGCCCCGTGGTGGCGGCGGGTGGAGCCGACGCGCCGTAACGCGCGGTACGGTGGCAGACGCTGTCGTGCGCAGGTCGCGCCCGGAGCGAGCCGGAGGGATTCCATGACCGAGCCGACGGCGAACCCTCGCCTCGACGGCATCGCGCAGACGGCAGCCCAGCTCTTCCTCGACAAGGGCTACGACGCGGCCTCGATGGCCGACCTCGCCGCGGCCACGGGGCTGGGCAAGTCGAGCCTCTACCACCACCTGGAGAGCAAGGACCAGCTCCTCGCCTACATCTGCGGGCGCCCGCTCACCGCCTTCCGCCGCGAGCGGACCGCCGCCACCACCGGGTCGGGGACCGCCCGCTTCCGGCTGGCCACCGTCCTGGCCGCCATCACCCGCATCTGCCTCGACGACGTCGCCGCCACTGCCCTGGTCTTCAACGTGAAGCCGACGACCGACGCCGCCCTGAAGGTCATCGAGGAGCGCCGCGCCCTCGAGCTGATGCTGGCCGACGTGGTCGCCGCCGCCCAGGAGGAGGGGACGGCCCGGACCGACGTCGAGCCGCTCCTGCTCACCCGGCTCGTCATCGGCAGCCTCAACGGGCTGATGGCCTGGTACCGCCCCGAGGCGACCGACTTCGACCACGACACGATCGGCGAGGCCGTCCTCGCCCTGATGCTCTCCGCCATCCACCCGGTGCCCTCAGCCGGCTAGCCGGTCCCGCAGCCAGGCCGCGTCCTCGGGGGCGGCCACGCCCTGGTCGTTGTTGAAGAAGGCGTGGACGTCGCAGCCCTCGTCGCGCCACTCCCCCAGCCGGTCGGCGACCCGCCAGAGCCGGCGCCCGGTGTAGCGGCCGGCGTAGGGGTGGTGGATGGCGTCGGGGCCGTGGAAGCGGACGTAGGTCCAGTCGGTCGTGCGGATCCACGGGTGGTCGGCGAGCAGGTCGTGGAGGCACAGGGCGACGCCGTGGTCGGCCAGGCAGGCGAAGGTGTCGTCGTGGAGCCAGTCGGGGTCCCGCAGCTCGACGGCCCACCGCAGCCGCCGGGGCAGGGCGGCCAGGGCGTCGTCGAGCCGGGGCACGTCCCGGTGCCAGCGGGGCGGCAGCTGGAGCAGGTTGGGCCCGAGGTGGGCCTTCAGCCGCTCGACCCGGTCGAGGTGGTTGGGCACCCAGGACGATGGCTCCCGCAGCTTGCGCCGGTGGGTGGCGAACTGGGAGACCTTGACCGCGTAGCGGAACCCCGGCGGGGCCTGCTCCCTCCAGTGCTCGACCGTCTCGGGCGACGGCAGGCGGTAGAAGGTGGCGTTGAGCTCGACGGTCGAGAAGCGCTCGGCGTAGTGGGCGAAGCGCTCCTTGGTCGGCAGCCCGGACGGGTAGAAGCGGCCGGCCCAGGGCTTGTAGTCCCAGCCCGAGCAGCCGACCCAGACCTCTCCCGGTGCGCTCACGCCGCGCCCCTACCCGCCCGCCCGGGTTTGATCGCCGCCGCCCCGGGGGAGCCGGCCCGCATGACCGTCACCCCCGGCACCGTCCTGACCTGCACCAACGCCGACTGCGGCTGTCGCCTGCAGGTCCAGGAGCCGTGCCCCCACGGCGACGGCTACACCTGCGCCTGTGGGCACCCCTTCGCCGCCCTCGACGGGTCCGAGGGGTCCGCCGGCGGGGGCTCGATCCCGCCGACGCCGGGGGCCTAGAGCTCGAGCGCCCAGGTCTGCTCGACGACGGGGACGCCCCAGCCGGCGGCCGGCGCCGAGTCGACGAGGACGAAGCCGGCGGCCTCGTAGATGCGGCGCGCCGCGGCCAGGGCGTCGACGGTGAACAGGACCACCCGGCGGGCCCCGGTGGTGCGGGCGAAGGCGACGCACTCGTCCACCAGACGGACGCCGAGGCCCCGGCCCCGGGCAGCCGGGTCGACCAGCAGGAGGCGGAGCTTGGCCGTGTCGGCGTCGTCGCCGTGGACGCAGGCGATGCAGCCGACCGGCCGGCCGCCGAGCTCGGCGATCCACGCCCGGTCCCGGGCCGGGTCGTGCTCGTCGACCAGGTCGGCGACGATCCGGGCGACCATGGCCTCGAAGGTCAGGTCCCAGCCGTGCTCGCGGGCGTACAGCTGACCGTGGGCCCGCACGATCCACCCCAGGTCGCCGGGCCCGGGCTCGCGCAGGACGAGGTCGGTGGGGTCGTCGTCCGGCAGGCGGCTCACCCTAACGGGCCCCGGGGACGTCACCCCGGCGACAGGGCGGGAACCTTCGCCGGTGGGGCGCGCTCTCACGGCCGTACCACCCACCACGGAGCCGGTGAGCCGGCGGAAGGAAGCACCACCATGAGCGAGCCCGGCTACGACGACGGCAGCATCGACGACAGCGCCGGCCTGAGCGGCACGGTCACCGACACCGACGGCGACGGCTTCTTCGACACCCTCGAGGTCGACGTCGACGGCGACGGGGTCACCGACGCCATCGGGTACGACACCGACGGCGACGGGGCCATCGACATCGCCGAGATCGACACCGACGGCGACGGGATCATCGACACGGTCGCCGACGACACCGACTACGACGGCATCGTCGACACGGTGTCGGCGGACACGAACGGCGACGGCGTCGCCGACGTGGTGGGCTACGACACCGACTACGACGGGGTGGTCGACATCGCCGACGTGGACACCGACGGCGACGGCGTGTTCGAGACGATCGTCGACGACGCCGACTACGACGGCGTGTTCGAGACGGTCTCCACCGACACCGACGGCGACGGCTTCACCGACACCACGGTCGTCGACAGCGACGCCAACGGCGTGTTCGACGTGGTCGAGGCCGACACCGACGGCGACGGCTTCACCGACACGGTCGCCTACGACTCGAACGAGGACGGCGTCATCGAGGCGGCCGACGTCGACACCGACGGCGACGGCTTCACCGACACGCTCCTCGACGACACCGACGGCGACGGCATCCTCGAGACCGCCACGGTCGACACCGATGGCGACGGGGTGGCCGACGTCCAGGTCGTCGATCTCGGCAACGGCCCCTTCCAGGCCAGCTGACCCCCCACCCCCTCCGCAAAGGCCGGGCAACAACACCCACACGAGGGGGGGGTGGGGGCCGTTGTCGCCGCAGGTGGGGGAAGGGGG
>JBQGCF010000218.1:0-2200 GCA_052038315.1 Iamia sp. | reverse complement strand
GAGGGCGAGTCGTACTTCGACCCGGTGCTGTCTCGCGACGGCGTCCCCGAGCGGACGAGCGGCTACTGCACCGACGTCTTCACCGACGCCGCCATCGACTTCGTCACCCGGGCCCGGGCCGACGACGCCCCCTTCCTCTGCTACCTCGCCACCAACGCGCCGCACACGCCGCTCGAGGTGCCCGAGGGGTGGATCGAGCGCTACCGCGGCGTCGACGGGCTCGGCGAGGTCCACGCCCGGCTCTACGCCATGGTCGAGAACATCGACTGGAACGTGGGCCGCCTTCTCGCCGCCGTCGACCCGGCCACCACCCTCGTCGTCTACACGAGCGACCACGGCCCGTGCCCCAGCGCCCGCGACTTCTCGCTCCCGCCCGAGCGCCAGGTGCGGTGGAACGCCGGGCTGCGGGGCGAGAAGGGCTCGCTCTACGACGGTGCGGTCAAGGTGCCGTCGTTCTGGCGGGGCCCCGGGATCGCCGGTGGCCGTGACGTGGCTGCGGTGACGTCGCCGATCGACGTGCTGCCGACCCTCGCCGCCGCGGTCGGCGCGCCCCTGCCCGCGGAGGTCGCCCTCGACGGCATCGACCTCGGGCCGCTCCTCACCGGCGCGGCGCCGGCCGGTGACCACGACGAACGCACCCTCTTCCTCCAGTGGCACCGGGGCAACACCCAGGAGCGGTACCGCGGCTACGCCGTCGTCCGGGGGCCGTGGAAGCTCCACCGGCCGGTGCCCGACGCGCCCGACGAGCTCTACGACCTGCTGGCCGACCCGGGCGAGACGACGTCGGTCGCCGCCGACCACCCCGACGTGGTCACCGCCCTGCGCGCCGCCTACGACGAGTGGTACGACGACGTGTCCACCACCCGGCCCGACAACTGGGCCCCGCCCCGCATCGTCGTCGGCCCCGAGGCCGGCCCCGGCCCGGTCGTGCTGTCCCGCCAGGACTGGCGGATCGACGACGGCCTGGCCGACATGGGCGAGCTGGCCGGCTGGACGGCCTCGACGGCGGGGTGGTGGGAGGTCGCCGTGCCCGAGGCCGTCGTGGTCGACGCCGAGGTCCGCCTCGACGCCTTCTCCTGGTCCCACCCGGCCCTGGCCCGGGAGGTCCACCTCCGCATCGGCGACCGGACGTGGAGCCTCCCCGGTGTCCTCCAGGTCACCAAGTACACGTTCCCGGACGTGGCGATCCCCGCCGGCGACACGACCGTCGAGGCCTGGGCCACCCTCCTCGACGGCACGAGGGCCAGCGCCCTCTACGTCGACCTCCAGCCGACCTAGCCGCGGACGAGGTCGGCGACGAGCTTCATCTGGTGGGGGGGACCGGCGACGAGGAGGGTGGTGATGCAGGTCTGGCGCCAGCGCTCGAGGTCCTCGCGGATCTTGTCGGCCGGGCCGACGAGGGCGACGTCCTCGACCAGGGCGAGGGGCACGCTCTTGATCGCCTCGTCCTTGCGGCCCGAGAGGAAGAGGTCCTGGATGCGGTCGACGTCGTCGGCGTAGCCCATCCGGCTGAACAGGTCGGCGTGGAAGTTGACCTCCCGGGCCCCCATGCCGCCGATGTAGAAGCCGAGCGACATGCGGACCTGGTCGGCGGCCGTCTCGACGTCGTCGTCGACGACGATCTGGACGAGGTTGGCGACCTCGAAGTCGTCCGGACCCCGGCGGGCGCCCTCACGGCCCCAGCCCTCCTCCAGCGACGTGCGGTAGAGCGGGTCGAGGCCGGGCGACATGAACATCGGCAGCCAGCCGTCGGCGATCTCGGCCGCCAGGGCCACGTTCTTGGGCCCCTCGGCGCCGAGGTAGATCGGCAGGTCGGCCCGGCGGGGGTGGGTGATCGACTTGAGCGGCTTGCCCAGCCCGGTCGTGCCCTCACCGGTGCGGGGCAGCTGGTAGTGCTTGCCCGCGAACTCCAGCGGCGCCTCGCGGGCGAGGACCGAGCGGACGATCGAGATGTACTCCCGCGTCCGCTCGAGCGGTCGCGGGTAGGGCTGGCCGTACCAGCCCTCGACGACCTGCGGGCCCGAGGCGCCCAGGCCGAGGATGAAGCGGCCCTCGGTGAGGTGGTCGAGGGTCAGGGCGCTCATGGCGGTGGCCACCGGCGTCCGGGCCGCCATCTGGCAGACGGCCGTGCCCAGCTGCACCCGCGACGTGGCGGCGCCGTACCAGGCCAGCGGGGTGAAGCAGTCGGAGCCGTAGGCCT
>JBQGCF010000217.1:0-8290 GCA_052038315.1 Iamia sp. | reverse complement strand
ACCACCGGACCGTCACCCTCGTCGTGACCGGGTCGACCCCCCCCGCCGCCCTCGGCCGCACCCTCACGGCCCCGGCCGACGCCTGACGGCCGACCTTTGCGCGCCTCCCCCCGAATACGGGGGTGCGGCGCTCAAAGTTCGAGGGGGTGGGCGGCGGTCAGGCGGTGAGGAGGCCGAGGTTGGCCTTGGCCCTCGCGAGGGTGGCGGCGGCGGTGGCGCGGGCCTTGTCGGCGCCGAGGGCGAGGAGGCGGAGGGTCTCGGCCGGGTCGGCCTCCAGCTCGCGGAAGCGGGCCTGGATCGGCTCCAGCAGGGCGATCACCGCGGCGGCGGTGTCGGCCTTGAGCGGGCCGTACTGGCTGTAGCCGGCGGCCGCCTCCTCGGGGGTGCGCCCGGTGGCCCCGCCCAGGATCGAGAGGAGGTTCGACACGCCCGGCTTGGCCTCGACGTCGAAGCGGACCTCGCTCTCGGTGTCGGTCACCGCCCGCTTGATCTTCCTCTCGATGGCCTTGGGCTCGTCGAGCAGGAGGATCGTCCCCGCCGCGGTGTCGTCGGACTTGGACATCTTGGCCGTGGGCTCCTGCAGGTCCATGACCCGCGCGCCGGCGCGGGGGAACGTGGCCCGAGGGATCACGAACGTCTCGCCGTAGCGGGCGTTGAACCGCTCGGCCACGTCCCGGGTCAGCTCGACGTGCTGGCGCTGGTCGTCGCCCACCGGCACCTCGTCGGTGTCGTAGAGGAGGATGTCGGCGGCCATGAGCGCCGGGTAGGTGAACAGGCCGCCGGAGACGAAGCCGGCCTTGTCGCTCTTGTCCTTGAACTGGGTCATCCGGCTGAGCTCGCCGAAGCTGGCGGTGCACTCCATGATCCAGGCCAGCTCGGTGTGCTCGTGGACGTGGCTCTGGACGAAGAGGGTGCACACCTCGGGGTCGAGGCCGATGGCGATCAGCCACTGCGAGAGGGCGAGCGACGTCGCCCGCAGCTCGGCCGGGTCCTGGGGCACGGTGAGGGCGTGCAGGTCGACGACGCAGTGGATGCTGTCGGCGTGCTGGTTGTCGGCCCAGCCCTTGAGCGCCCCCAGCAGGTTGCCGAGGTGGACGTTGCCGGTCGGCTTGATGCCGGAGAACACGCGGGTCACGTGGGGCGAGGATAGGGGGGTGCGGCAAACCACACCGGTGTCATATGCTCTCCGGGATGGCGTACCAGGTGCAGACACCGGTCTACGACGGGCCCTTCGACCTCCTGCTGCACCTGATCCTGCGCGAGCAGGTCGACCTCTACGAGGTCTCGCTGTCGGACCTGGTCTCGGCCTACCTCGGCGAGCTGGAGAAGATGGAGCGGCTCGACCTCGAGATCGCCACCGAGTTCCTGCTGATCGCCGCCACCCTGGTCGAGCTGAAGGCCCGCCGCCTGCTCCCGGGCGACGCGGAGGTCGACCTCGACGACGAGCTGGCCCTGTGGGAGGAGCGCGACCTGCTCCTGGCCCGGCTGCTCGACTGCAAGACGTTCAAGGACGCCTCGGTCGTCCTGGCCGGGCTGGCCGACACCGCCGCCCGCTCGTGGGCCCGCCGGGCCGGGCCCGAGGACCGCTTCCTCGACCTCACGCCCGACTGCCTCGAGGGCGTCACCCCGGACGACCTGCGGGCCGCCTTCCTGCGGGCCAGCGCCCCCAAGCCGGTGCCCCGGGTCGAGCTCGACCACGTCGCCCCCATCCGCCTGTCGGTGGCCGAGGCCGTCACCGAGCTGGTCGACGAGCTGCCCCGCGTCGGCACCATCGGCTTCCGGGCCCTGACCTCGGCGTTCGTCGAGCGGCTGGAGGTCGTCGTCCGCTTCCTGGCCATCCTCGAGCTGTGCAAGCAGGGCCTGGTCGACCTCGATCAGGCCGAGCGCTTCGGCGACATCCGCATCACCTGGGTCGGCGGCGAGGACGCCATCGAGTCGGGCCGGGTGCTGGTCGGCGCCCTCGGCGGCATCGACGACTACGAGGGTTGATGACCGACCTCTCGCCCGAGACCCGTCGGGCCCTGGAGGCCATCGTGATGGTGGCGGCCGATCCGGTGCCGCCGCAGATGCTGGCCCAGCTGCTGGAGATCTCGGTCGAGCGGGTCGAGACCGCCTGCGCCGACCTGGCGGCGTCCTACGAGGCCGAGGGCCGGGGCTTCGTCCTGGTCCGGGTGGCCGGCGGCTACCGCTTCCAGAGCCACCCCGAGGCCTCGCCCTACGTCGAGCGCTACGTCCTGGAGGGCCAGTCGGCCCGGCTGTCGAACGCCGCGCTGGAGACCCTCGCCATCGTCGCCTACAAGCAGCCCCTGTCGCGGGCCCAGGTGGCGTCGATCCGGGGCGTCAACGTCGACGGCGTGATGCGCACCCTGACCCACCGGGGGCTGGTGGCCGAGGTCGCCCGTGACCCGGGTCCGGGCCAGGCCGTGCTCTACGGCACCACGCCGCTGTTCCTGGAGCGGCTCGGCATCGACTCGCTCGACGACCTGCCCGCCATCGCCTCCTTCGTCCCCGGCGCGGATGTGGTCGAGGCCCTGGAGCACAGCCTCCGGGTCGAGGACCCGCCGCCGGCGACCGAGCCGACCGAGGAGGACGAGCCGGCCGCCGAGGACCAGCCCGAGGAACCGCATGACGGAGACGCCTGAGGGGCCGATCCGCCTCCAGAAGGTCCTGGCCCAGGCCGGGCTGGGCAGCCGCCGGCTGTGCGAGGAGATGATCGCCGACGGCCGGGTCACCGTCGACGGCGTCGAGGCCCTGCTGGGCGATCGGGTCGATCCGGCCACCGCCGTGGTCGAGGTCGACGGCGTGCCCATCGGGATCCGCCCGGGGTCCGTCTACTACCTGCTCAACAAGCCGGCCGGGGTCGTCACCACCGCCGACGACCCCCAGGGCCGCCCCGTCGTGGTCGACCTGGTGCCGGCCGAGCCCCGGGTCTTCCCCGTCGGCCGGCTCGACCTCGACACCGAGGGCCTGCTGCTGCTCACCAACGACGGCGACCTCACCCACCGGCTCACCCACCCCAGCTTCGGCGTGGAGAAGGAGTACCTGGCGTCGGTCGACGGCGTGCCCAACCGGGGCGCGCTGCGGCGGCTGCGCGAGGGCGTCGAGCTCGACGACGGGCTCACCGCCCCGGCCACGGTCGGTGTCGTCAGCCCCTCGGTGCTGCGGATCGTGATCCACGAGGGCCGCAACCGCCACGTCCGGCGGATGGGCGAGGCGGTCGGCCACCCGGTCCGCCGCCTGGTGCGGACCCGCATCGGCCCGATCACCGATCGGACCCTGAAGCCGGGGGAGTGGCGGGAGCTGACCCAGGCCGAGGTCCGGTCGCTGGAGCGGGCCGCCGCGGGGGCGGACGGGGACGCCGGATAGGGTCGGCGCCATGGCACCTGCCGTGCGAGCCCTGCGGGGCGCCACGACCGTCGACGTCGACACCCCGGAGCACATCGAGGAGCGCGTCGTCGCCCTCCTCGACACGATGCTGGCCCGCAACGACGTCGACCACGACGACCTGATCAGCATCCTCTTCACCGCCACCGAGGAGGTGGTCAGCACGTTCCCGGCCACCGCGGCCCGCAAGAGCGGGTTGGGCGACGTCCCCCTGATCTGCGCCCGCGAGCTGTCGATCGAGGGCGGCACGCCCATGTGCATCCGGGTGATGGTGCACCTCACCACCGAGCGGTCCCGCAACGAGCTGCACCACGTCTACCTGGAGGGCGCTCGCGGCCTCCGCGACGACCTGCCCGACTAGTGCTCGACCCGCTGCCGGTCGAGCCGCTGGCCACGCCGCCGGACGGCATCGTGATCCGCGTCCCCGGCGGGCGCAGCATCACCAACCGGGCCCTGGTCGCCGCGGCCCTGGCGTCCGGCACCTCGACGCTGCGGGGCGCCGGGCTCAGCGACGACAGCGAGGCCATGATCGACTGCCTCCGGGCCCTCGGGGCGACGATCGAGGTCGACGGCACCGACGTCACCGTCGACGGCGTGGCCGGTCGTCCCCGGGGTGACGTCGACGTCTTCACCCGCCTCTCGGGCACGACGTCCCGGTTCGTCACCGCGGTGGCCGCCCTGGCCGACGGTCCGGTCCGCATCGACGCCCACCCGCCGATGCGGGCCCGCCCGATGGGCGACCTGGTGCGGGCCCTCCGTGACCTGGGCGTGACGGTCGACGAGCGCGCCGAGCCCGGCCACCTCCCCCTGGTGGTCACCGGCCCGATCGAGGGCGACCGGGTCGCCGTCCCGGGCACGATCTCCAGCCAGTACACCTCCGGCCTGCTGCTCGCCGGCGGCGCCCGGGACGGCGGGGTCGCCGTGGAGATCACCACCGACACGCTGGTGTCGGAGCCCTACGTCGCCATGACCAGCCACGTGATGCGGGCCTTCGGCGTCGCGGTCACGGGGACCTCCACGAGCGGCGGCGGCTACCGGGGCACCGAGTACGCGGTCGAGGCCGATGCCGCCACCGCGTCCTACGTCCTGACGGCGGCGGCGATCACCGGTGGGACGGTGACCGTGCCGGGACTTCCGACGGCCGACCTCCAGGCCGACGTCGAGCTGGTCGACGTCCTCGCCGCGATGGGGTGCGACGTGGCCTGGGACGGCCGGGACGTCACCGTGACCGGGCCGGACGGCGGACGGCTGGCGGGCGGGCACGTCTTCGACCTGACCGACTACTCGGACATGGCGCCGACGGTGGCGGTGCTGGCCGCCTTCGCCGACGGGCCGGTCGAGGTCACCGGCGTGGGCTTCATCCGGGGCAAGGAGACCGACCGGATCGCCGCCTCGGTGGCCGAGCTGCGCCGGGTCGGGGTCGAGGCCGAGGAGACGCCCGACGGCTTCGTCGTCCACCCCGAGCGGGGCGCGCCGCACGGCCCGGCCGTGATCGAGACCTACGACGACCACCGCATGGCCATGTCCGTCGCCCTGGTCGGCCTGGTGGTCGAGGGCATCTCGGTGCGTGACCCGGAGGTCGTCGGCAAGACCCACCCCGGCTTCTGGGCCGACCTGGAGCGCCTGCGCGCCTAGCCCGACGGCGGCTCGATCCGGTCGAGGACGTCGAAGGTCAGGCGCTCGTCGACGCCGGGCTGGCGGGTGACGAGCTGCCAGTCGGCGGGGGCGAGGTCGGGGAAGAAGGTGTCGGCGTCGGGCACGTCCACGTCGATCGTGGTGCGGTGGACCCGGCCGACGAGGGGGAGCAGGGCGTCGTAGATCGTCGCCCCGCCGGCCACCACCGGCGCCGGGTCGGTGTCGAGGGCGACGGCGAGCCCCTCGTCGGGCGAGCCCGCCCCCACGACGGTGTCCGGCAGGCCGGCGAGCGGCGATCGGGACACGACCACGATGCGCCGCCCCGGCAACGGCCGGCCGATCGACTCCCAGGTCAGCCGGCCCATCACGAGCGTGTGGCCCATCGTCACCCGCTTGAAGTGGGCCATGTCCTCGGCGGCCCGCCACGGCAGGGTGCCGTCCCGGCCGATGGCGCCGCCGGACCCGACGGCGACGACGAGCGAGACCGTCACTAGACGGCCACGGGCGCCGGCAGCGCACCCGCCGGCTGGTAGCCCTCCACGACGATGCTCTCGGGGCTGAACCCGTCGATCTCGGTGACCGCCGGGTCGAGGACGAGGCGGGGGAGCGGCCCGGGGGTGCGGGTCAGCTGCGTCAGCGCCTGCTGGTGGTGGTTGGCGTAGAGGTGGACGTCGCCGAAGGTGTGGACGAAGACGCCCGGCTGCAGCCCGGTGACGTGGGCGACCATGTGCGTGAGCAGGGCGTAGGAGGCGATGTTGAAGGGCACGCCGAGGAAGACGTCGGCCGAGCGCTGGTAGAGCTGGCACGACAGCCGCCCGTCGCCGGTGACGTAGAACTGGAACAGCGTGTGGCAGGGCGGGAGGGTGACCTCCTCGGCCTCGGCCGGGTGCCAGCCGGTGACGATCAGCCGGCGGGAGGTCGGGTCGGTGCGGATGCGCTCGACGACCCGGTGGATCTGGTCGACGCCGTCGTCGGCGTAGGTCCCGTCGGGGCGCAGGGTGGCGCCGAAGTTCCGCCACTGGTGGCCGTAGACCGGGCCCAGCTCGCCCTCGGGACGGCCGAAGCGGCCGGCCTGCTCGGCGGTGGCCCACTCGTCCCAGATGGTGACGCCCCGCTCGTTGAGCCACCCGTTGTCGGTGCGGCCCTGGAGGAACCAGAGCAGCTCGACGACGATCGACCGCATGTGCACCTTCTTGGTGGTGACCAGCGGGAAGCCCTCGGCCAGGTCGTACCGGGACTGCCAACCGAACAGCGAGCGGGTGCCGACACCGGTGCGATCGGAGCGGTCCTCGCCCTGGTGCAGCACGGCGTCGAGCAGGTCGAGGTACTGGCGCACGATCCAGGATCCTACGGCCGGAGCACCGACCACTACGGTCTCTGGATCGTGAGGATCATCGCCATCGACGGTCCGGCCGGGTCCGGCAAGTCCACCATCGCCCGCCGCCTGGCCCAGCGCCTCGGCCTCCAGTACCTCGACACCGGGGCCATGTACCGCGGGGTCACCTTCGCCGCGCTGCGCCGGGGGATCGATCCCGGCGACACCGCCGACGTGGCCCGGATCGTGGCCGACGTCGAGCTGGAGGTCGGCCTGGACACCGTGCTGGTCGACGGGGTCGACGCCACCATCGAGATCCGGGGCCCCGAGGTCACCCGGGCCGTGTCGCTGGTGGCCGCCAACCCCGAGGTGCGGTCGGACCTCGTCCGGCGGCAGCGGGAGTGGGCCGCCGAGCGGGGCGGGGGCGTGCTCGAGGGCCGTGACATCGGCACCGTCGTCTTCCCCGACGCCCAGCTCAAGGTGTACCTGACCGCCCGCCCCGAGGTCCGGGCCGAGCGCCGGTCGAAGGAGGTGGCCGACCTGTCCTACGAGGCGGTGGCCACCGACCTGGCCCGGCGCGACGCCCTCGACCAGGGCCGGGAGGCGTCGCCGCTGGCCGAGGCGCCCGACGCCTTGGTGGTCGACACCAGCGACCTGACCATCGACGAGGTGGTCGAGGCCCTGGCGGCGAAGGTGAGCGCATGAGCACCTCCGACGACGCCGCCGAGAGGGCCCTGGCCAAGGCCGAGCGCCGCAGCGGCGTCCACATCTACCTCGGAAAGCCGTCGATCCAGGAGCGCATCGCCTGGGCGATCTGCTGGAACTTCCTCAACGGCTGGACCAAGCTCTGGTTCCGGGTCGAGTACCACGGGCTCGAGCACCTCCCGAAGGACGGCGCCTACATCCTCGCCCCGGTCCACCGGTCGAACATCGACTTCGCCCTGGCCGCCTGCCTCACCCGCCGCCGGCAGCGCTTCATGGCCAAGGACACGCTGTGGAAGCCCGGCTTCGGCGTGCTGTGGTCGGCCCTCGGCGGCATCCCCGTGGCCCGGGGCACCGCGGACCGCGAGGCCCTGTCGGCCAGCCAGACCGTGCTGGAGGCGGGCGAGCCGCTGGTGATGTTCCCCGAGGGGACCCGTCAGACCGGCCCGGTCGTCGAGGTGCTGTTCGACGGCCCCGCCTTCGTCCAGGCCCGCACCGGGGTGCCGATCATCCCCGTCGGGATCGGCGGCTCGGAGGCGGCCATGCCCAAGGGCGCCAAGTGGATCCGGCCCCGCAAGGTGGTCGTCGTCGTCGGCGAGCCCCTGGAGGTGCCGGTGGCCGAGGGGGGCAAGGCCCGGCGGGCCGCGGTGCGGGCCCAGACCGCCCTGCTCAAGGAGAGGGTGCAGGCCCTCTTCGACGACGCCCAGCGCCGGGCCGGCACGCCGAACCCGTCCTGACCCTCAGCCCCGGCTGAGCTGGATCCCGAGCAGGACGGCGGCCAGGGCCGTCAGGGCGGTGATCGCCCCGGTGGCGGCCAGGACGGCCCGGGTGCGGGTGGTGGCGTGGACGCCGGCGCTGACGCCGGATGCGGCCACGATCAGCAGCTTGAGGCCGAGGGTGGCGTGGTACTCGGTGCTGCGATCGCCGACCTGGACCTCCAGCAGGTTCCAGACGCCGGTGACGATCAGGACGACGTAGGCCGGCCAGGCGATGCGGGCGAAGGCCCGGGCGACCTGCTTGGGGGCGTCCTCGCCCAGCTGCCGCACGGTGGGGACCAGCCCGGCCAGGACGACCTGCCCGCCGACCCACACGCACGCGGCCAGGACGTGGAGGGTCAGCCGGACGGTGTCGAGCGAGATCGGCAGCATCCCCGCATCATGGCCGCCCAAGTCCCCGTTCTGATCAGTGTGCGGTGGGCCGGCGGAACGCGCACGGGTCAGTACGGTTCGGGGGGTCAGCGGGGGGGGGTGCGGG
>JBQGCF010000216.1:0-10867 GCA_052038315.1 Iamia sp. | reverse complement strand
GGCCGCCGGACCGGAGCCCGACCGCCAGCACGAGCGGCGAGCCGAGGACGACGGCCCGCACGGCGGCGTTGCCCAGCAGGACGGGGACGGCCTCGGCGGCCAGGGCGCCCAGCAGGCTCACGTCGGCGTCGGCGGCACCCTCGACCTCGGGCACCGGCGGCGCCAACCGGGCCAGGGCGCCCAGCACCACGGCCACGCCCACGGCCGGGGCGGTGGCGAGGAGGCCCACCGCGGCGAGCGGCAGGTCGACGACCAGCCCGGCCGCCCGGTCGACCGTCGGGCGACCCCGGCGCACGGCCGTGACGACCCGGCGGGTGCGGGCCTCGACCTCGGACTCCAGCCGGCCCCGGGCCACCAGGGCCCGCACCCCGCGCACGGCGGCCGGGGGCAGCACGTCGGCCAGCGCGTCCGGTGCGACCGGGTGGCCGGCGCGGGCGCAACGCTCGGCGTGGGCGGCCAGGGCGAGGCGGACGTCGCCGTCGGGCGTGGTGCCGGCGAAGGCCCGCCACTCCCGGTGCACCCAGGCCACGCCGGTGGCCCCCTGGGCGTGGGCCACCGCCACCAGCACGTCCTCCCGCAGGGCGGCCGGCACCGGGGCGCCGGGCACGAGGGCCCGCAGCCCGGCCGGGGCCGTGGCCAGCGCTTCGAGACCCCAGGCCGCCGCCGCTCGCGGGCCCCGGAGGGCCGGGGTCACGAGCGCCCCAGGACGGCCAGGAGCAGAGCCGTGACGACCCGGGAGGCGTCGGGCAGGTCGAGGCCGTCGAGGGTGCGGAGCTGCTCCCACGAGGTCCAGCTGACGGCGATGTCGAGCATCGACAGCACCAGGTCGCGGTCGCGGGCGTCGGCCTCCAGCTCGTGGCCGAAGACGGCCTCCAGCTCGGCCCGGAGGAACTGGTGGCCGGCGGCGACCCGGGCCTGGATCCCGGGCGAGCCGGCGGCGTGGACGGCCGCCGCCCGCCGGATCGGCGTGATCGCCTCCAGCAGCCGGGCCCGCTGGGCGACGAAGGTCTCGACCCGCTCGGCGAAGGGCAGGTCGGGGTCGATCGGCTTGAGCAGGTCGGCCACGTTGGCCAGGGCCCGCTCGGCGACCATCGAGAAGAGCGTCTCCAGGTCGTCGAAGTGCTGGAAGACCGACCGGACCGAGACCCCGGCCTCCTCGGCGATGCGGGGCGCGGTCGGGCGGAAGTCGCCGGCGTCGACGAGGGCCACGCAGGCCCCGACGATGGCGTCGCGCGTGCGCTGCGCCCGGGCCGTCCGTCCGTCCACGGGCGCGTCGGTCGTGGCCGCGCCGTCGGCGCCCCCGGTCAACCGTCCACCTCCATCCGCCGAAGACTAGGTGGTGGCCATGGCCCGGCCAGCCAGCGTCCACCACCGCGCCACCCGTAGTGTCAGCGATCGTGACCGATCTGCTCGCCCTATCGGACCGCATCCTCGCCGGCGAGGTGGCCATCGAGGACCACCACCCGTTCTCCCCGCCGAACGAGCTGCAGGAGGTGGGCGACGGCACCGCCTTCCTCCAGAGCTTCGCCAACGTCTCGGCCCTGCGCACCGACGACGGGTTGGTGCTGGTCGACACCGGCAGCCCGTTCGTCGCCCCGCTGGTCCACGCCAAGGTGCGGGAGTGGGACCCGTCGCGCCTCCACACCGCCGTCTACACCCACGGCCACATCGACCACGTCTTCGGCACCGGCCCGTTCGAGCAGGAGGCGGCGGCCAACGGCTGGCCCGAGATCCAGGTGGTCGCCCACGAGGACATCGAGGCCCGCTTCGACCGCTACTGCGCCTGCGCCGGCTACAACGCGGTGATCAACCAGCGGCAGTTCCAGGCCCCCGGGCTCAGCTGGCCGACCGAGTACCGCCGCCCCGACGTCACCTACCGCGACACCCTCGCCCTGGCGGTCGGCGGCCTCGACCTGGAGCTCCACCACGCCAGGGGCGAGACCGACGACGCCACCTGGGTGTGGGTGCCCGAGCGCAGGACGGTGGGCACCGGCGACCTGGTCATCTGGTGCACCCCCAACGCCGGGAACCCCCAGAAGGTGCAGCGCTACGCCCGCGAGTGGGCCGTCGCCCTGCGGGCCATGGCCGCCCTGGCCCCCGAGCTGCTGCTGCCCGGCCACGGGCTGCCGGTCCGGGGCGAGGACCAGGTCCGGGCCGTGCTGGAGGACACCGCCACCGTGCTGGAGGTCCTCCACGACCGGACCCTGGAGCTGATGAACGAGGGCGCCCGGCTCGACGACATCGTCCACACCGTCCGGGCCCCCGAGGAGCTCCTCGCCAAGCCGTACCTCCGCCCGATCTACGACGACCCCGAGTTCGTCGTCCGGGGCGTGTGGCGGCTCTACGGCGGCTGGTACGACGGCGACCCGTCGCACCTCAAGCCGGCCCCGGCCGGGGCCCTCGCCGCCGAGCTGGCCGGCTTGGCGGGCGGGGCGGCGACGCTCGCGGCCCGAGCCCAGGAGCTGGCGGCCGCCGGCGACGACGCCTCGCTGCGCCTCGCCGGTCACCTGGCCGAGCTGGCCGTCCAGGCCGCCCCCGGCGACGCCGGCCTCCACCGGGCCCGGGCCGAGGTCTTCCGCACCCGCGCCGCGGCCGAGCCCGCCCTCATGGCCAAGGGCGTCTTCACCTGGGCCGCCAACGAATCCGACACCGCCGCGTCCGTCGAGGGCGCCGAGGGCTAGTCCTCGTCGGGTCTCGCCACGACGACGGAGCCGTGGTGGGCGACGATCCGCCAGGTGCCGGCCTGGCGGCGGAGGACCTTGAGGGCGGAGACGGTGGTGCCGGCCGGGTCGCTGCCGGCGCCGAGGAGGTTCTCGTCGAGGGTGACCCAGGCGGCGTCGCCCACGACCTGGATGCGCAGGTCGGTGAGGAAGACCTGCATCGGCGGCGACTGGTCGAAGATGGCGAACCACGAGGCCGACACCGACGCCCAGCCGTGGAGGCTGGCCCACCCGGGGTGGGTGCAGGTGACGGCGTCGGAGTGCTCCCACAGATCCGACATGGCGTCGAGGTCGCGCTCCTCGAAGGCGGTGTAGAAGCGCTCGACCACCGCGCCGACCGCGGCCTCGTCGTCGGACAACGGTGCAGGTCGGGGGTCGATGACCAAACCTTAATGATCCGTTTGGCCCATCCGATGAAGGAGCGATGGCCTGGCCGCGACACCACGGACCCGAGGATCTCGCCCGCGCCCTGGAGGGGTTGCCGGACGACGTCACCGTGCGACCCCTGGGTGGCGCCCACCTCGTCGTCGGGCCGGCCGGGGCACAGGTCGTGGCCCTCGACGACGGGTCGGCCGACGCCCCCCGGGCCGTCGCCCGGCTCGCCTCGGTGGTGCGCTCGGCGTTGGCCGAGGAGGTGCCGTGGATGCCCTTCGTCCACGCCCTGCTGGTGACCGATCGGGCCGACCCGTGCCCGCCGGCGACCCGCATCTCCCCTGCCCTGCTGCTGCGGGCGGTCTCCGAGGGTCCGGTGACCCTCGACGCCGCCATCCTCGACCGGCTCCACGCCGCCATCGAGGGCGGGGCGCTCGACGGGCTCAAGTCGGTGGCCCCGGTCGTCCGCGGGGTCCGCGGCGTCGCCTCGACCCGCTGACCTGCTGACACGGCGGCCGTCCGCTTCGCTGACGCACCCCGGGCGTAGGGTCGTCGGCATGGCCCTGCCCCTCCCGACCACGCTGTCGCCCTCCAAGGTCACCGCGTTCAAGGACTGCGCCCTGGCCTTCCGCTTCTCGGCGATCGACCGCATCCCGGAGCCGACGTCGCCGGCCATGGCCAAGGGCACCCTGGTCCACGCCGCCCTCGAGCGGCTGTTCGCGGTCGAGCCCGCCGAGCGCACCGTCGAGGCCGCCCTGGCGTGCCTCGACGACGCCGTGGCCCACCTCTTCGCCCCCGGCCAGGAGCTGGCCGAGATGGAGCTGCCGGCCGACGAGGTGGCCACCATGCGGGCCGACGCCGAGCGCCTCGTCCGCAACTACTTCCTGCTGGAGGACCCGCGGACGATCCGTCCGATCGGGCTCGAGCTGAGGCTCCAGGCCGAGCTGGGCGACCTGGCCCTGGTCGGCATCATCGACCGGCTGGAGCTCGACGCCGACGGCGAGCTGGTGGTCACCGACTACAAGACGGGCCGGGCCCCGTCGGACCGCTACGAGCAGTCGAAGATGGGCGGCATCCACTTCTACTCGCTGCTGTGCGAAGAGCTGTTCGGCAAGCGGCCGGCCCGCATCCAGCTGCTCCACCTGCACGAGCCGGTCACCATCACCGCCATCCCCACCGACCAGTCCACCCGTGGGCTGCGCACCCGGGTCGGGGCGCTGTGGCAGGCCATCGGCACGGCCTGCGAGCGCGACGACTTCCGGCCCAAGCCGGGCCCGCTGTGCGGCTGGTGCTCGTTCCAGGCCTGGTGCCCCTCCTTCGGCGGCGACCCGACCCGGGCCCGGGCCGACGCCGGCCTC
This sequence comes from Iamia sp., assembly GCA_052038315.1. Classification (GTDB taxonomy): domain Bacteria; phylum Actinomycetota; class Acidimicrobiia; order Acidimicrobiales; family Iamiaceae; genus Iamia. Next base: position 6,417 of record JBQGCF010000216.1, on the reverse strand, counting down.
GATCCCCTCCCCGATCCCCTGGCCACCGAGACCGAGGCGGCGCTGGTCGACCTGCGGGCGTCGCTCGTCGGCTCGGGAGCGGCCCCCTCCTCCCCGTAAGGTCGTCGTCGATGTCAGCGGCCGAGAGCGACCCCTCCGAGCACCACCCCGAGGGGCAGCCCCGCGACCCGGTCCACCATCCGGTCGAGGCGGTCATCGACGTGGTCGACGAGGTCACCACGGCGCCCCCGCCGCCCTGGTCCCGCGCCCTCTCCGCCCGGCTGGCCGGCTTCGACGAGGCCGTCGACGCCCGCTTCGACCAGCACCTGCGGGGCAACGCCGTCGTCGACCGGGTCATGTACTCGGTCACCGAGCTGGCCGACTTCAGCCTGCTCTGGCACCTGCTCGGCGCCACCCGGGCGCTGCGCTCGGAGGCCGACCTGCAGGACGCCATCCGCACCTCGACCGTGCTGGGCATCGAGCAGACGCTGGTCAACGCCGGGCTCAAGTCGCTGTTCCGCCGCCAGCGGCCGATCCCCGACTTCGAGCGGCCCCACCACCTCCGGGTGCCCCGCACGAGCAGCTTCCCCAGCGGCCACGCCAGCGCCGCCTTCTGCGCCGCCACCCTCATGTCCGACGGGCGCAGCCGGACCAGCCGGGTCGCCTGGTTCGGGCTGGCCGGGCTGGTCGCCTCCAGCCGGGTCCACGTCAAGATCCACCACGCCAGCGACGTGATCGGCGGCGCCGCCGTCGGGCTGGTGGCCGGCCAGGTGGCCAAGCGGATCTGGCGCCGCCGGCGCTGAGCGGCCGGACCGGCGCAGCCCGTCGGGAAGCCCTCGCCGTCCCGCGGCGTTGACGACCACATGACCGACTTCGCCGTGACCTGGGACTACCGCTGCCCCTTCGCCCGCAACGCCCACGAGCACGTGCTGGCCGGGCTGGCGGCAGGGGCCGACTGGGACGTCCGCTTCGTCCCCTTCTCGCTCGGCCAGGTCCACGTCGAGGAGGGCCAGGCCGACATCTGGGACCGGCCCGACGAGGACAGCGGGCTGGTCGCCCTCCAGATCGGCGTCCACGTCCGCGACACCGCCCCCGAGGCCTTCCTCGGCGTCCACGGCGCCCTGTTCGCGGCCCGCCACGACGAGAGCCAGGACCTGCGTGACCGCGAGGTGCTGGCCAAGGTCCTGGCCGACCACGGCGTCAACGTCGATGCCGCCTTCGCCGCCGTCGACAGCGGTGCCCTGCTGGCCCAGGTCCGGGCCGAGCACGAGGCGGCCGCCACCGACCACGACGTGTGGGGCGTGCCCACGTTCATCCACGCCGGGGCCGCCGCCTTCGTCCGCCTGCTCGACCGCCCCGGCGACGACGGCGACCACGCCCGGGCCACCGTCGACCGCATCGTCGCCCTGCTCGAGGTCCCCAACCTGAACGAGTTCAAGCACACCAGCGTCCCGTTCTGAGCACCTAGGGTGCTCGCCGGTGGACGACAGCCGGCACCTGACCGACGTCGAGGCGCTCATGTGGACCCTCGACGCCGACCCCCACCTGTCGTCGGCCTTCGCCAACGTCAGCCTGTTCGACCGACCACCCGACCCGGATCGCTTCCGGGCGACGATGGAGCGGGCCCTGCGCACCGTCCCCCGCCTGCGCCGCCGGGTCGAGGGCGGGCTGGCCGGGCTCACGCCACCGCGCTGGGTCGAGGACCCCGACGTCGACCTCGACGAGCACGTCCGCCACGTCGTCCTCGACCCGCCCGGCGACCTCCGCCAGCTGCTCGACCTGGCCACCGCCACCGCGTCGGCCCCCTTCGTCCGCGATCGCCCGCTCTGGGAGTTCGTGCTGGTGGACGGGCTGGCCGACGGGCGCGGGGCCATGATCCAGAAGCTCCACCACACCATCACCGACGGCGAGGGCGGGGTGCGGATGTCGGTCGAGTTCATCGACTTCGAGCGTGACCCGGCCCCCCGGCCCGAGCCCGAGCCGGCCCCCTCCGAGGCCGAGGAGCCGGTGGCCCGCAACCCGCTGGCCAGCACCATCGGCGAGCTGGCCGAGCTGACCCGGACCCCGGTCGACCTGATCCGCCAGGTCGTCGAGGGGGCGGCCGAGCTGGTGGCCGACCCGTCGCGCCTGGCCACCCTCCCGGCCGACGCCGCGGCCACGGCCCGCTCGCTGGCCCGCCAGGTGGGCGTCACCGGCGAGGCCCTGTCGCCGCTGTGGCGGGAGCGGACCCTCGACCGCCGCCTCGAGCTGCTCCGGGTCCCGCTGGCCGAGGCCAAGGCGGCCGCCACCGCCCTCGGCGGGAGCGTCAACGACCTCTTCGTCACCGGGGCCGCGGGCGGCGCCGGCGCCTACCACCGGGCCTTCGACATCCCGGTCGAGGAGCTCCGGATGGCCATGCCGGTCAGCACCCGGACCGAGAAGGGCTCCGGGGGCAACGCCTTCGCCCCGACCCGGGTGCGGGTGCCGGTCGACGAGGACCCGCACCAGCGCTTCCGGGAGGTCCACCAGCGCCTGGGGGTCACCAAGGAGGAGCGGGCGGTCGGCCTGGCCGGCAGCATCGCCGGGCTGGGCAACCTGCTCCCGGCGCCGCTCCTCACCCGGATGGTCCGCCAGCAGACGGCGACGGTGGACTTCACCACCTCGAACGTGCGGGGGGCGCCGTTCGCCCTCTACATCGCCGGGGCCGAGATCCTGGCCAACCACCCGATCGGGCCGCTGGCCGGGACGGCCTGGAACCTCACCACCATGTCGGTCAACGGGAGCCTCGACATGGGCCTGCACATCGACGTCGGCGCGGTGGCCGAGCCGGTGCTGCTGCGGACCTGCATCGAGTCCGCCTTCGACGAGCTGCTGGCGCTCGCCTAGCGCCGAGCGGGGCTCAGGCGGGGGCGCCCTCGCCGACCGGCTCCTCCACGGCGGTGGTGTCGGTCGACATGAGCAGGAGGCGGAGGTCGAGCAGGAGGTCGGACATCTCCGCCGTCGACACGAGCTCACGAGCGGCCAGCTGGGCCAGCGACCGGTCGATGACGGTCAGCGCTTCGGTGATCACGGTCGTGTCGGTCGTCTGCGTCACGGGCGCCACCCTACCCCCGGTCCGAGTGTCAACCACGCGCACCTCCAGGGGCATGGGTCACCGGACCCGTCGGAGCGACCACCTCCTATGGTGCGGAGGTGCAGTACCAGGTCGTGCGCCGCCTCGGCCGGGGTGGCATGGGGGTGGTCGACCTGGCCACGGGGCCGGACGGCACCGAGGTCGCCCTCAAGCGGCTGTCGCTGCACGGCACGCCCGACGAGATCGCCCGGGCCCGGGCCCGCATCCGACGGGAGGCCGAGGTCCTCCGGTCGCTCGACCACCCCGGCATCGTGCGGCTCCTCGACCTGGTCGACGATGGCGACGACGTCGTCCTGGTCATGCCCTACCTGGCCGGCGGGAGCCTCCACGAGCGGGTCGCCCGGGACGGGCCGATGGACCCCGAGGCGGTGGCCGTGCTGGCCGACCGGCTGCTCGACGCCCTGGCCGCGGCGCACCGGCAGGGCGTGGTCCACCGCGACATCAAGCCCGAGAACGTCCTGTTCACCGCCGACGGCGACCCCCGCCTCGTCGACTTCGGCGTGGCCCGGACCCAGGACTTCACCCTCGGCCTGACCGCCACCGCCATGGTCGTGGGCACCCCCGGCTTCATGGCCCCCGAGCAGGCCCGGGGCGAGCCCGCCAGCCCGCCCGCCGACGTCTTCTCGCTGGGCGCCACCCTGCTGTTCGCCCTCACCGGCCAGGGCCCCTTCGGCCCGGTCAACGCCGACCCCCGGGTCCTGATGCACCGGGCCGCCTCGGGCAAGGTCGAGCGCCCGCCCCGTGACCTGCCGCCCGAGCTGCGCACCGTCCTCGTCACCGCCCTCGACCCGAGGCCCGACCGGCGCCCGTCGGCGGCGCGCCTCCGGGGCACGGCGGCCACCGGGGCGACCAGCCCGCTGACCGGGTTGGCCGACGTCGTCCTGCGCAACCGTCTGCTGGTCGGGGCGGCGGCGGCCGTGCTCGCCCTGCTGCTCGTCGTCGGGCTGGTCGTGGTGCTCACCGGCGGCGACGACGAGCCAGAGCGCACCGGTCCGCGGACCACCACGAGCACGACGACCGAGGCGACCACCACCACCGAGCGTCCGTGCACCGACCTGCCGTACCGGCGGTGCGACGACGACGGCGTCCTGGGCCCGGCCGCCCCCAACACCGACGGGCGGCGCTGCGACACGGGCTTCGCCGACTACGACGAGGACGACGAGAACGGCTGCGAGGCCGAGCCCGACGACCTCGACGACCCCGAGGAGCTCGACGAGGACGAGGGCTCGGTCGAGGGGACGATCGTGCCCCGTGACGACGTCGACCGGTTCGTGCTCCCGACCGACGACCGGGGCATCCTCTGCGACGGCGCCGTCACCGTCACCCTTGAGGCGCCCGAGGGGATGGACCTGCGCTTCGAGGTCAGCCGGGACAGCGGCGAGATCGTGGGGGCCCGGGACGTCGAGGGCGGCGCCGAGGGCTCCGTCCGCGTCGGCGAGCGCTGCTACGTCGCCTCCGACGGCGACATCTCGGTGACCGTCCGCCCCGTCGGCGAGGGCCGCACCGGCGACCCCTACACCCTCAGCCGGGAGGGGTCGTTCTGACGACGATGCGGTCGGGGCCGGGGTGGGCGCCGGGGACGAACCAGGTGCTGCCGCTGCCGGCGAGGGTCGGCGTCTCGCCGGTGGCGTCGCCCAGCTCGTCCCGCCACCGCGCCAGCCGGGGCTCGACCACCAGGGCGGCGGGCTCGAGGTCGTTGGGCCCGTCGGCGGTGGGGCCGCCGAGGTCGTCCCAGGCCCGGTAGACGGCCGGCGTCGAGCAGCCGAACGGCGGCACCACCAGCGTGTAGGTGGCGTCCTGGTGGGGCTCCGGGTCCAGCACCTCGCCGATGCCGGTGACCCGCGCCCGGCCGCCACGCAGGCAGAACGGGACGTCGGCGCCGAGCGAGGCGGCCAGGGCGACGTCCTCGGGGGTGGAGGCCCGGCCGGCCCAGCGCAGCACGGCGGCGGCGTCGGCCGACCCGCCCCCGAGCCCGCCGCCGGCCGGGATCCGCTTGGTGAGGTGGACAGCGGCGGTGCGGCCGACGGCGGCCAGGGCCCGGCGCACGAGGTTGTCGTCGGTGGCCGGGACGGGCAGGCCGCTGCCCAGCTCCTCGACGACCAGCTCGTCCCCGGGGCCGAACCGGAGCGTGTCGGCCAGGTCGAGCGAGACCATCACCGCATCGACCAGGTGGAGCCCGTCGGCCCGCACCCCGGTGACCCGCAGCGAGAGGGTCAGCTTGGCCGGCGCATCGATCACGTCCACGAGCCCGGACGGTAGCGAACCGCATCAGATCTGACGGGGCGTCAGGTCTTCCCTACGCTGCGGGGATGGCCGACGATCGACCCCTCGACGAGCAGGTGCAGCACCGGACCGACGGTGGGGTGGCCTGGATCACGCTCGACCGGCCCGAGGTCGGCAACGCCGTCACCCCGGACCAGCGCGACCGGGTGATCGAGCTCCTCCAGCAGGCCTCCGGCGATCTCGCCACCCGGGCGGTCGTCCTCACCGCCACCGGCAAGGCGTTCTGCACCGGCGCCGACCTGCGGGCGCCCCGCACCGCCCCCACCCGGCCCGAGGGCGCCCCCGACCGGGCCGTGGGCGACGTCAGCCGGGTGCTGCGCGACGGGGCCCAGCGCCTGATCGCCGCCGTGCTCGACTGCGAGGTGCCCGTCATCGCCGCCGTCAACGGCACCGCGGCCGGCATCGGCGCCCACCTGGCCTTCGCCTGCGACCTCGTCCTGGCGGCCGACACGGCGTCGTTCATCGAGGTCTTCGTCCGCCGGGGCATCGTGCCCGACGGCGGCGGGGCCTACCTGCTGCCCCGCCTGATCGGGCCGCAGAAGGCCAAGGAGCTGATGTTCTTCGGCGACAAGCTCCCGGCGGCCGAGGCCGAGCGCATCGGCCTGGTCAACCGGGTGGTGCCGGCCGACGAGCTGGAGGCGACGGCGACCGAGTGGGCCGCCCGGCTCGCCGCCGGCCCCACCCGGGCCCTGGCCCTGACCAAGGCCCTGGTCAACCGGTCGCTGGAGACCGACCGGGCCCAGTCGTTCGCCGACGAGGCGGTGGCCCAGGAGCTGACGATGCACACCGAGGACGCCCAGGAGGGGATCGCCGCCTTCGTCGAGCGCCGCGACCCGACCTACCGGGGTTGGTGATGGGTTCCTGAGAAAATCCTGAGCGCCCTGCAACGATCCGGGGACCTCGCACGTCGTGCATGGGTGTGGGACCGATGGCGTCACTGCCTGGACGTCCCCGGCGGGAACCGTCGAGCCCGGCGCGGGGGGGGGGGGGCCCCCCCGCCGGGGTCGCACAGCTCTACCGGGGCCCCTACGCCGCCACGGGCC
>JBQGCF010000215.1:0-5653 GCA_052038315.1 Iamia sp. | reverse complement strand
CCGACGTGCGGGGTCGACGCCGGGTGCGTCACCAGCGTCTCGGGCCCGCCCAGCGACGTCGCCAGCTGGGCCAGCTCGAGGGCCTCGACGAACCGCCGCCCGGCCTCGATGCCACCGGGCAGGTCGAAGCACACCAGCCCGCCGGTCTCGCGCATCTGGCGCACGGCCAGCTCGTGCTGCGGGTGCGACTCGAGCCCGGGGTGCCGGACCCCGACGACCCGCCCGTCCTTCTCCAGCCACTGGGCCAGCTCGAGGGCCGAGGCCGACTGGCGAGCGAAGCGGATCGGCAGCGTGCGCAGGCCCTTGATCCCGCTGGCGGCGTCGTAGGGCGAGGCGACCGCGCCCTGGAGGACGGCGAACCCGGTGAGCCACTGGACCAGCTCGGAGGTCGTGGCGACCACGCCGAGGGTGGCGTCGTTGTGGCCGGCCATGGCCTTGGTGGCCGAGTGGACGACGATGTCGACGCCGTGGTCGAGCGGGCGCTGGCCGAAGGGCGTGGCGAAGGTCGAGTCGACGACGGTCATGGGGCCGGCGATGGCGCCCAGCTCGTCCAGGTCGACCAGGTCGAGCCGCGGGTTGGCCGGCGTCTCGGCCCAGACCAGCATCGTCTTCCCGGGGATGACGGCCGCGGCCATGGCCCCGGGTTCGGTGCCGTCGACGAAGGTGACGTCGATCCCGAAGCGGGGGCACATCGCCTGGAGCACCAGCTGGGTGGCGGCGTAGATCTGCCGGGTGGCGACGATGTGGTCGCCCTTGGAGCAGAGCCCGAGGATCACGCCGGTGACGGCGCCCATGCCCGAGCCGTAGGCCCGCGCCGCCTCGGCCCCCTCGAGGTCGGCCACGGCCTGCTCGAAGTCGGCGACGGTCGGGTTGCCGTAGCGGGAGTAGAAGCGGTCGCCGCTGATCGACGTGGCCGCGGCCTGGGCCGAGTCCACGTCGGGCGAGACGAAGGTCGAGCTGGCCCAGATCACCGGGGCCAGCGCCGGCTCGCAGCCGGCCCGGCCACCCCGGACGGCCCGGGTCTCGGGGTGCAGCTCGGACGACGAGGCGGCGTCGGAGGCGGTCATCGGTTCTCCTGCTTCGAGAGGTCGGCGAGCACCGGGGCGAGCAGGCTGGCGACCTGCTCGTCCTCGATGAGGAAGGCGTCGTGGCCGTGGGGGCTGTCGATCTCGCCGTAGCGGGCGTCGTGGCCCCGGTCCCGCAGCGCCTGCACCAGCTCGGCCGACTGGTACGACGGGTAGAGGGTGTCGCTGCTGACCCCGACGGCCAGGACCGGCGCCTGGATCCGGGCCAGGGCGGCGTCGAGCCCGCCCCGCCCCCGCCCCAGGTCGTGGAGGTCCATGGCCTTGGTCAGCAGCAGGTAGCTGTTGGCGTCGAAGCGCCGGATCAGCTTGTCGCCGTGGTGCTCCAGGTACCGCTCGACCTGGAAGCGCTGCCAGAGGTCGAAGTCGCCCGAGAGCGGCTCGACCTCGTCCCGCCCGAACTTGTCGGTGAAGACCCGGTCGGTGCGGAACGTGATCTGGCTGATCATGCGGGCCACCGCCAGCCCGCCGTGGGGGCCCTCGCCGGGGGCGGCGTCGTAGTAGTCGCCGTCGCGCCACCGCGGGTCGAGGGCGATGGCCCGGCGCCCGGTGCTCCAGTAGGCGATCTGCTGGGCGGTGGCCGCCGTGCACGTGGCGATGGGGACGAGGGCGCGGACCCGGTCGGGGAACATCACGCCCCACTCCAGGACCTGCATCCCCCCCATCGAGCCGCCGATCACCGCCGCCCAGCGGGTGATGCCCAGGCCGTCGGCCAGCCGGGCCTGGGTCCGGACCATGTCACGGATGGTGACGACCGGGAACGACGAGCCGTAGACGCCACGGCGGTCGGGGCGGGGCGACGCCGGCCCGGTGCTGCCCTGGCAGCCGCCGAGCACGTTGGCGCACACGACGAACCAACGGTCGGTGTCGAGCAGCCGCCCGGGGCCGATCAGCCCGTCCCACCAGCCCGGCGTCGGGTGGCCCGGGCCCTGGGGGCCGGCGGCGTGGGAGTCACCGGTGAGGGCGTGGCAGACGAGGATGGCGTTGCCGGCGTCGGGGTCCAGCGTGCCCCACGTCTCGAAGGCGATGGTGACGTCCTCGAGCTGGCCACCCCCCTCCAGCACGAACCGCCGGTCGACGAAGGTGCGGAGGAACTGGCGGTCGCCGGGCGGGTCGCTGGGGCGCCAGGCCCCCGAGGCCGGGAGGGTGCTGGCGTGGGCGGCGGTCCAGGCGGGCTTGGCCAGCACGGAGGCGCCGACGTCGGCGACGGTCTCGCTCATGGTGTGCCTCCTCCGAACGGGTCGGGGGGCGGGTGCCCGAGGGTGCCTGCGCCGGGCGAGCCCGGACACTTCGTTGCCGGCGAACCGGCCACATCCCCGCCGAGGCGGGAGGCACCTTGGGTGTCCGTCCCAGGTTGCCGGACCCGGGCGGACCCGGGCCTCTCTCGATGACCTCGACAGGCTAGCCCGGTTCGGGGATGGGTTCGCCATCGCTTCCGAGGAACGTCGCCGCCCCGGTGACGTCCTCCTCGGTCAGGTGGAGGAAGAACGACACGTCGGCGTCGTCGTTCCGCTCGACGTCGACCTCCGGCTCGGTGCCGTCGCCCAGCTCCAGCACGACGGTGGCGGTGCCGTCGGGGACGGGGCCGAACACCGCGGTGGTGCCGTCGTCGAGCTCCGAGGAGGTGATGCCGTAGCGGGCCTCGTCGGTGCCCTCCTCGCTGAGGCTGACCCCGCACTGGCCGGTGACCTCCTCGCGCCCCTTGAACAGGATGACGCACGGGTCGTCGACCTCGTCCAGCCCGCCGACCAGGCGGTACGCGCCCTCGCGGGGGCCGACGTCGGCGAGCGTGATGTCGTCCGGGCCGATGGCGCCCTCCTGCTCCGGGGCGTCGGGGCGGAGGATCACGCCGACGGCGAAGCTGACGATCACCAGGACCAGGAAGCCGCCGGCCCACAGCCCGCACCCCATGTAGTCGCTGCGATCGGCCTTGGGTGCGGTCACCCGGCGGAGGCTACCGGCGGGTCCCGCCTGTGGAAGGGTGGGCGACCCCATGGGTGCCCTCCTCGCCACGCTCTCCAGCCTCTTCTGGGGCACGGGCGACTTCCTCGGCGGCACCCTCAGCCGGCGCGTCCACCCCGTCGCGGTGATCCGCAGCGCCCACGGGATGGCCGCCGTCGTCGTGGCCGTGGTGGTCACCGCCACCGGCGAGTGGGGCCGGACCGGGGCGATCGGCTGGGGCATCGTCGCCGGGCTGGTCGGCTCGACCGGGCTGTCGCTGTTCTACGCCGCCCTGTCCCGGGGGACGATGGGCGTGGTCGCGCCGATCGCCGGCACCGGCGTCGTCGTCCCCGTGGTGGTCGGGCTGGCCCAGGGCGACGAGCCCGGCGTGGTCGCCCTCGTCGGCATCGTCGTCACGATCGTCGGCGTGGTCCTGGTGTCGGGCCCGGAGCGGGGCTCGGTGACCGACCCGGCCCACGAACCGGTCGAGCGGGGACCGGGACCGGTCGTGCTGGCCCTGGCCGCCGCCGTCTGCTTCGGATCGGGCCAGGTGCTGATCGCCGAGGGTTCCGACATCAGCGTCGTCATGACGATCTTCTCGATGCGGGCGGCGACCCTGATCGGCGCCTCCCTCCTGCTGGCGACGGTCCTGCGATCGGCGGCCCGGCCGACCGGCACCGATCGGCGCATCACCGCAGCGGTGGCCATCACCGACACCGGGGCCATGGCCACCTTCTCGCTGGCCACGACCATGGGCGCCCTGTCGATCAGCGCCGTGCTGGCCTCGCTCTACCCGGCGGTCACCGCGGTGCTGGCCTGGCGCCTCCACGGCGAGCGGCTGCGCCGCATCCAGCTGGTCGGCGCCGCCGCCACCCTCGTCGGCGTCGCCCTCATCGCCCTGGGCTGACCAGCGTCAGGCGTACGGGTCCTCGGTGTAGAAGGGGTTGTCGCCGGCGCCGTGGTCGGTGGTGTCGACCACCTCGGTGACCTCGGGGATCTGCTCCTTGATGGCCTTCTCGATGCCGTCGCGCAGCGTCATGGCGCTGACGGCGCAGCCCTGGCAGCCGCCGCCCATCGAGATGAAGACCTGCGTGTCCTCGACCTTGACCAGCTCGGCGAAGCCGCCGTGGGAGGCGAGGGCCGGGTTGACGTGGGCGTCGAGGAGGGTCTTGACCTTCTCCTCGATCGTGCCGGTGAGCTCGATGGCGCCGCCGTCCATGCCCAGCGGGTCGGGCCGGTTCGGGTTGCGCAGGACGAGGCCGCCCTGGCCCTCGCGGCTCGGGACGTCGAGCGTGGCCCCCTTGAGCTTGGGGATGCTCCCCGCCGGGATCCACACCGTCATGCCGCCCTGGACGGTGACGGCGTCGTCGGGGGCGGCGTCGGCGGCCGGCTCGAAGGCGAGGTCGTAGGTGAAGTCGGTCCCCCGCACGCCGGTGACCTCGACCCGCAGGGCGAGGGTGGCCGCCTCGTCCTCGGCGTCGCGGATGCCGGTGACGGTGGTGAGGGCCTCGTCGGTGAGCCGCAGGACCAGCTGGTCGACGGGCGTGTCGGTGTCGGTGGCATCCATCGGGGTCGAGGCTATCGAGGCGGGCGATGGAACAACCGCCCCGTCGGCCGGCGTTGGTGACCTGACGTGCCCGACACCCAGACCCCCGAGGCCGACCCGCGCCGCTGGCTCGTCCTCGGCGTCCTCTGCGTCAACCTCGTCCTGATCGTCGCCGCCGTGTCGTCGGCCAACGTGGCCCTGCCGACGCTGGCCCGCCCCGACACCCTCGACGCCTCCCAGACCGGCCTCCAGTGGATCGTCGACGCCTACGCCCTGGTCTTCGCCGGGCTGCTCCTCCCGGCCGGGGCGATCGGCGACCGCTTCGGCCGCAAGGGCGCCCTCCAGGCCGGGTTGGCGATCTTCGCCCTCGCCTCGCTGGGCGCCGCCCTGGCCGACGGGACCGGCCAGCTGATCGCCTTCCGGGCCGTCGCCGGAGCCGGAGCCGCCCTGATCATGCCGACGACGCTCTCGATCCTGAGCAACGTCTTCCCGCCCCACGAGCGGGCCAAGGCCATCGCCATCTGGGCCGGCTTCGCCGGGGCCGGCGGTGCGCTGGGCCCGCTGATCGGCGGCTTCCTGCTCGACCACTTCTGGTGGGGCTCGGTGTTCCTGATCAACGTGATCATCGGCGCCGTGGCCCTGGTGGCCGGTGGGATCGTCGTGCCCACGTCGAAGGACCCCGACGAGTCGCCCCTCGACCCGCTCGGCTCGATCCTGTCGATGCTCGGCTTCGGCAGCCTGCTGTTCGCCGTGATCGAGGCGCCCGAGCGGGGCTGGACGGACCCGCTGGTGCTGGGCGGCTTCGTCCTCGCCAGCGCCCTCCTCGGGGGGTTCGTGGTGTGGGAGCGGGCGAGATCGGCGCCGCGCCACCACCTGTCGCTGTTCCGGGTCCGGCGCTTCGCCACCGGCACCCTCACGATCACCCTGGCCTTCTTCTCGATGTTCGGGATGTTCTTCGTCGCCACCCAGTACTTCCAGTACGTGCGGGGCGACAGCCCGCTGGTGGCGGGCCTGTCGATGATCCCCAACGCCCTGGCCATGATCGTGTGGGCGCCGCGCAGCCAGCGGGTCGTGGCCCGCTTCG
>JBQGCF010000214.1:0-10126 GCA_052038315.1 Iamia sp. | reverse complement strand
GTGGATGTGGAAGGAGCCGTCGGGGTACGGCACGTCGTGGACGTCGACGTCGACGGCGGGCAGCACCGGGCGGAGCCGGACCAGGCCGGTCTCCTCCTCCGCCTCCCGGCAGGCGGCCGCCAGCAGGTTGCCGTCGCCGTCGACGTGACCGCCGGGCTGGAACCACCGGCCCAGCTTGCGGTGGTGCAGCAGCAGGACGCCCCGCCCGGGAGCGACCACGACCGCCGAGGCGGTCAGGTGATCCGGCAAGGTCTCCCGATCGAGGGGGTTTCCCGGCGCGTCGCACAGGGAAAGGACCCGCCGCCGCACGGGCTCGAGACCGGGCGGCAGGACGGCGGCAGCCACCTGGTCCCGAGCCAGGGCACGGTCGCCGGAACGGCTGACGGTCCGCTCGTCATCGGGGTCGAGGACCTCCCAGTCGGTCACATCCATCTCCTTCAGCGCGGTTCCACTAGCGCGGTCGGCCCGAGACGTCGGGGTGGCCGGGCAGGTACCAGCGCCAGGGCAGGTCGGCGCCCCGGGACTGGCCGATCCTGGTGCTGCTCGCCGGCTCCGTGCCCAGGGCTTCGCCATCACTGGCCAGGGTCACGCCCCTGTCGGCCTTCACGAGGTCGGCACCGTCGAAGGTGTCGTCGATCCCGAGGGCCTGGCAGAGCCGGGCGGGACCCGACGTCAGGTCCCGGTCGCGGCGCGCCTTCGGGCGGGCGGCCCGGATGGCATCGAGCCCGGCCACCGGTTCCCCGGCCCGCAGCAGCACGGCGCCGGCCTCGCCGTCGCGCCCGCACACGACGTTGGCGCACCAGTGCATGCCGTAGGTGAAGTACACGTAGAGGTGCCCGGGCGGGCCGAACATGACCTCGGTGCGGGGCGTCGGACCACGGTAGGCGTGGCTGCCGGGATCGTCGGTGCCGCAGTAGGCCTCGACCTCGACGAGGCGGACGACCCGTCCGTCGTGGACCAGCAGGGTCCCGAGGAGGTCGGGGGCCACGTCCCGGGGATCCCGGGCGTAGAAGGAGCGGGGCAGGCGCCGGCGACGGGCCAAGGTCGGCGCGGCGGCTAGGCGTCGACGCCGGTGGTGGCCCACCAGACGACGCCCGGGCCTCGGACACGACAGGAGTCCCTCTCCTCGGGCGGCACGAGGACGGCCCTGCCCTCCCCCAGCTCCACCCGGTCGGTGGCGGTGGTGAGCACGGCGGTGCTGCCGGTGGCCACGGCCAGCGCCGGACCGGTGCCGGGCGGGGCGGCCATGGCCCTGCTCCCGGCCTCCAGGCGGTGGAGGGCGATCTCGGGGACCGGCGGGGCATAGCGCCGCACGCCCAGGGCGACCCCGTCACCCGGCATCGGCTCGACCCCGACACCGGGTGGGGCGAGCAGGTCGACCAGGGTCCCGGTGTCGACGTGCTTGGGCGTCAACCCGCCCCGCACGACGTTGTCGGAGGCCCCCATCAGCTCGACGCCGGCCCCGCCGAGGTAGGCGTGGGGCACGCCGGCCGGGAGGAAGACCCCCGCGCCGGGTGCGAGTCGCGGGTGGTCGAGCACGAGCGGGGCCAGGGCGGTGGCGTCGCCGGGGTAGGCGGCGGCGAGGCGGCGCACCCAGCTGCGGGCGTCGTCGCCGGCGCCCGCCCGGGTCGCGGCCAGCTCCGCCAGCTCGGCCCGATCGGACTCGGGCGCGGTCAGGAGGTGGACGAGGGCCCTTCGCGCATCGGGCTGGTCGGCCACCAGGTCGGCGAGCGGCCGGGCCGCGCCGCCGATCGAGCGGAGCCGGGCGGCGGCGTCGGAGCCCCGCCGGAACCCGACGAGCACCCACGTCGGGACCAGGGCCACCAGGACCTCGGGCTTGGCGTGCGGGTCCTTGAACGACCGGGCGGCATCGTCGCGGGCGACGCCGCGATCCTCCTCGGCGGCGAAGCCGGCGGCGGCCTGGTCGGGGTCGGGATGGACCTGGATGCTCAGCGGGGAGCCGATCGACAGGACCTTGAGCAGGAACGGAAGGCGCATCCCGAACCGCTCGACCAGCGGCGCGCCCAGCAGTCGATCGGGGGCGTCGGCCACGGCGGCGTCGAGGGTCGGGCCGTCGGCGGTCTCCGACGGGGCCAGCGGGTGGGCGCCGATCCAGAGCTCGGCCTCCTGCCCGCCGGTGGGCTCGGTGCCGACGAGCGGCGCCAGACCGTCGACGGGTCCCCACGCGTAGGGCTGGATGCGGTTGGCCAGTCCGAGCACGGCTCCGACAGTAGGGGGTCCGGTGGGTCGGCGGGACGACCGTCGGCGTCACCGGCGCCGACGGTTCGATGGGTCACGGGGTCGGGCGCGGGAGGCCGATGGGGTTGGGGTCGGGGATGACACCGGTGGCGAGGATGCGGGCCACGATCGGGGTGAGGAGGGCGTCGAGCCGGGCGGTGGCGTCGGGGCCGAGGGCGAGCCAGGGACGGAGGGCGGCGCGATCGGTGGCGTCCTCGATCGAGGCGCGCAACGCCACCCCGGACGGGGTGAGGGCGCCGGAGGGGTCGACGAGGGACCGGTCCCGGAGCGACGCGACGGCGGCGGCCCAGTCGCCCTCGGTCCAACCCCGGACCTGCTGGAAGCGCTCGGCGGTGAGGGGACCGGCGGCGACGGCGAGGACGTTCGCCTCCAACCCGGTGACGGCGGCGGCGACGCAGGCGGCGATGTGCCCGTCGCCCCGGTGCTCTCGCAGCATGGTTGCCGCATGCCATAGCACGCCGCGAGGCTCGGTCGGCCAGGGCACGGCGGCGTTGGCGGCGGCCAGCGCCCGCCCGTCGGACGTCGACGCCGCGGCCCGCGCGGCATCCCGGAGCAGGGCGGCGGCCTCGGCCTCGTCGTCGGCAACGGCGTTCCGGGGGGAGGGCGCGGAGGGGGCGAGGGCGGTGTCGAGGGCGGCCACGGCCCCGGCGACCCGGACCTCGAGGGCCCGCTCCGGCGGGATCAGGGACCAGATCGACGGGATGGCCCGCTCGACCATCGTCGGGGCGAAGCCGAAGAACGTGGCGGTGACGACCGACGCCGGCACCGGTCCCAGCGGCGCGGCCCGACCGGCGAAGTAGCCCCGCCAGAAGCCCGTCACCCCGGCGGCGGTCCAGGCGTCGGTCACCTCGGGGGCGAAGTAGGTCAGGGCGTGGATCGGCTCGTAGAGGGTCCAGAGGCGGCGAGCGATGGCCGGGTCCATGGCGGTGGTGATCCCTTCGTCGAGCGGTCGAAGCGCGGGAGGGTGACGTGGACGATCGGGCCGACCGTCAGGGCGAAGACCAGCGTGCCGATCCCGACCGACCCGCCGAGGGCGAAGCCCACGCCGAGCGCGGTCAGCTCGATGCCGGTGCGCACGACCCGGATCGAGCGGCCGCGGGCGGCCAGACCCGTCATGAGGCCGTCCCGGGGGCCGGGGCCCAGGCCGGCGCCGAGGTACATCCCGATGGCCGCGCCGTTGACCACGACGCCGACGGCGAACAGCGCCACCCGGACCGGCAGGCCGTCCGGGGCCGGCAGGACGGCGACCCCCACCTCGATGGCGGTGCCGACGATGAGGGCGTTGAGCACGGTGCCGACGCCCGGTCGCTGCCGCAGCGGGATCCAGAGCAGGAGGATGACGCCGCTCGCCAGGTTGACGACCCAGCCCAGCCCGATCCCGGTCCGCTCGGACACACCCTGGTGGAAGACGTTCCATGGATCGAGCCCCAGGTCGGCCTGCACGATCAGGGCCAGCGCGAAGCCCATCAGCACCAGCCCGGCGACCAGCTGCGCCAGCCGGGCTCCGAGGTCGCTGGGGGCGGGCACGACCCGACCCTACGGACGTGCCGCCGGCCGAGAGGCGCCCATTGGCCCCGACCTTGGCCCGAACCGGCAGGATGGGGCTCCCCCGACCCATCCAGCATGGGAGCCCCCGACCCATCCAGGAGACCGCCGATGCAGGTCCTCTACACCGCCCACGCCACGGCCACCGGCGACGGCCGCAACGGCCACACCGCCAGCCACGACGGCGTCCTCGACCTCGACGTGCGCATGCCCCCGGAGATGGGCGGCCCCGGCGGCGCCACCAACCCCGAGCAGCTCTTCGCCGCCGGGTGGGCGGCCTGCTTCCACTCCGCCCTGAAGGTGGCCGCCGGTCGCCACACCGAGATGGTCGAGGGCAGCTCGGTCACCGCCCACGTCGGCCTGGGCACCTACGACGACGGCCGCTTCGGGCTCAAGGTCGAGATCGAGGTCGCCATGCCCATGGCCACGGACCACACCGCGGCCCACACGGTCATCAACCGGGCCCACGAGATCTGCCCCTACTCGAACGCCACCCGTGGCAACATCGACGTCGCGGTCCGGGTCGCCTGAGCGGGGGCCGGCCCGGCCCCGTCGTACGGCGACCTCACCCGTCACCTCGGCGTCGATCGGCGACGTCGAGGGTCGCACCATCCGCAGCAGCGGCCAGACCGTGATCTGCGCGGCCAGGGCGATCCTGTGGCCGCTGGTGCTGTGCACCCTGGCGATCAGCGCACTCGACGACCTCGGCCTGGCCCTGGGCCTCGGCGCCGGCGGGATCTTCGGGTGCTGGCTGTACGCCCGCGCCGCGGTGATGCGGCTCGACGTCGACGCCGAGGGGATGACCGTCGTGGGCTTCACCCGCAGCCGGTTCGTGCCGTGGTCCGACGTCGTGGGCGTGGTCGCCGGCTACGACGGCCTCCGCATCCTCGTGCCCGAGGGTCGGGGGCCGATCCTGCACAGCATCAGCCGCACCCGCCGCTCGGTGACCACCGGGGTGGCCGGCTTCGCCGATGCCGTGGCCGAACGGCTGACCGAGGAGGCCCGGGAGCGCCAGGGGGCCGAGGCGTGAGCGGCGACCGAGCAGCGGTGCCGGAGGGCGAGACGTGAGCGGCGACCGAGCAGCGACGCAGGAGGCCCAGGCGTGAGCGAGGGGATCACGAACCTCGGGGATCGGATACCGGTGGGTGGGGACGAGGACGCGGTCGTCGATGCGTTCGTGGGGTGGGTCGAGGACCGTGGGCTCAGCCTCTACCCGGCGCAGGAGGAGGCGCTCCTGGAGGTGGTGACCGGCGCCCACGTCATCGTCAACACGCCGACCGGGTCGGGGAAGAGCCTGATCGCCACGGCCGCCCACCTCGCCGCCGTCGCCCGGGGCCAGCGGACCTTCTACACGGCGCCGATCAAGGCGCTCGTCTCGGAGAAGTTCTTCGACCTGACGGCGACGTTCGGGGCCGAGCGGGTCGGGATGATGACCGGCGACGCCGCGGTCAACGCCGATGCGCCGATCATCTGCTGCACGGCCGAGATCGTGGCCAACATGGCCCTGCGGTACGGCTCGGCGGCACCGATCGGCCAGGTGGTGATGGACGAGTTCCACTACATCGCCGATCCCGAGCGGGGCTGGGCGTGGCAGGCCCCGCTGCTCGAGCTGACCGAGACCCAGCACGTGCTGATGTCGGCCACGCTCGGCGACGTCACCCGGTTCGTCGACGACCTGGAGGCGCGGACGCAGCGGCCGGTCGCCGTCGTCCGATCGGGCACCCGGCCGGTGCCGCTCGTCCACGAGTTCCGCCTGGCGCCCATCGTCGAGACGATCGAGGAGCTCCTGGCGACCGACGGCGCCCCCGTCTACATCGTCCACCCGACCCAGGCCGGCGCGGCCGAGCGGGCCCAGGCCCTGATGAGCCTCAAGCTGGCCACCCGGGAGGAGAAGGACGCCATCGCCGCCGAGATCGGCGACTTCCGCTTCGGCGCCGGCTTCGGCCGCACGCTGGGCCGCTTCGTGCGCAACGGCATCGGCGTCCACCACGCCGGGATGCTCCCCAAGTACCGGCGGCTGGTCGAGCGGCTGGCCCAGACCGGGATGCTCAAGGTCATCTGCGGGACCGCCACCCTCGGGGTGGGGCTCAACGTCCCGATCCGCACGGTGCTGATCACGTCGCTCTCGAAGTACGACGGCGTCCAGACCCGGCTGCTGACCGCCCGGGAGTTCCACCAGATCGGCGGGCGGGCCGGGCGGGCCGGCTACGACACGATGGGCCGGGTCGTCGTCATGGCCCCCGAGCACGCCATCGACAACGCCCGCATGGTGGCCAAGGCCGGCGACGACCCCAAGAAGCTCCGCAAGATCGTCAAGAAGAAGCCCCCGGAGGGCACGGTCAGCTGGGGCGAGCCGACCTTCGACCGGTTGGTGGCCGCCGACCCCGAGCCGCTGACGAGCCACCTGAAGGTCACCCACTCGATGCTGATCAACGTGCTCGACCGGCCCGGTGACGGCCGCGCCGCGCTGCAGCGGCTGATCGACAGCTCCTACGAGTCGGAGGCGGACAAGGAGGCGCACCGGGCCCGGGCGGCCGAGATCGAGGCGTCGCTGATCGAGGGCGGTGTGGTCGAGGAGCTGCCCGAGCCCGACGAGAAGGGCCGCACGGTGCGGGTCACCGTCGAGCTCCAGCCCAACTTCGCCCTCGACCAGCCGCTCGCCCCCTTCGCCCTGGCCGCCCTCGAGCTGCTCGACCCCGAGTCCGAGGACCACGCCCTCGATGTGGTCAGCGTGATCGAGAGCGTGCTGGAGGACCCGAGGCCGGTCATCCAGGCCCAGCGCAAGGCGGCCCGGGACGCAGCCATGACCCGGATGAAGGCCGAGGGCATGGAGTACGAGCAGCGGATGGACGAGCTGGAGACGATCGAGCACCCCAAGCCGCTGGCCGAGCTGCTCGTGCCCATGTTCGGCGTCTACCGCGAGGCCCACCCGTGGGTGGCCGACACCCCGCTGCGCCCCAAGTCGGTCGTGCGGGAGATGTTCGAGCGGGCCATGGGCTTCGGCGACTACGTGCGCCACCACGGCCTGGCCCGCAGCGAGGGGCTGGTGCTGCGCTACCTCACCGACGCCTACAAGGCCCTGGTCAAGACCATCCCCGAGGACGACAAGACCGAGGACCTGGTCGACATCACCGAGTGGCTGGGCGAGGTCGTCCGCCAGACGGACTCGAGCCTGCTCGACGAGTGGGAGTCGCTGATGCACCCGACCGAGCTGGCCGAGGGGGCCCCGACGACGACCGCCGCGCTCGCCGAGCCGCCGCCCCTCACCCGCAACCGCCGCGCCTTCGCGGTGCTGGTCCGCAACGCCCTGTTCCGGCGGGTCGAGCTGCTGGCGGCCCAGCGGTGGACCGCGCTGGGCGAGCTCGACGGCGACGACGGGTGGACCGCCGACCGCTGGCACCAGGAGGCGCAGGGCTACTACGCCGCCCACCGGTCGATCGGGATCGACGGCGACGCCCGCAGCGCCCGGATGCTCGTCGTCGAGGAGCACCCCGACCGCTGGGACCTGCAGCAGATCCTCGCCGACCCCGACGGCGAGCACGGCTGGCGCATCCGCGCCAGCGTCGACCTGGCGGCATCCGACGAGGCCGGCGAGCCGGTCGTCCACGTCATCGCCCTGGCCGAGGGCTGAGCACCCGCGAGGAGATCTCGCGGAAAGTGGCGGATCGCGCTCATGTCGCCACGGTGAGCGCCGACGAGGGACGGGTCGGGGCCGGGGATGAGCTCCCGGCGCAGTCCCAGGAGCTTCCGTTGCCCACGTTCGCCGTACCTCGTCGCCTCGCCGCACGTCGTGTCGCCGCTCGCGGCCTCGCCGCCCGTCGTGCCGCCGCCCTCGTCACCGGCGTCGCCCTCGCCGCCGGCGGGCTGGCCGCCTGCGACCCGACCCCGCCGGTCACCCCGCCGACGCCGACGACCCAGCCGAGCCGGATCACCACCGCAGACATCGACACGTTCAGCAACTCGGCCCAGCCCACGGCGACCCGGGGCAACGACATCGTCCTCCGGGTCATGGGGAGCCCGGACAAGACCAAGATCGGCTACCTCTCGTTCCCGGTCTCCGCCGCCGACACCACGACCCTGTCGGCGACGCTCGGGATCACCCCGAAGCACACCGGCTTCGCCCTCGCCGTCCACAACGTCGGCTCGTTCACCAACGCGACCACGTTCCAGACCCAGCCCGCCCTCGGCACCCAGGTCGGCACCCTGACCTCGACCGTCGCCGGCACCCGGGTCCGCATCCCCCTCACCGGTGTGAAGGTCACCAAGGGCCGGGCCTACCTGGCGGTCACCACGACCAGCCCCTACGAGCTGGAGATCACCTCGACCGAGGGGGCCCCGTCGACGAGCGTCGCCCCCCGCCTCGAGGTCGTCGCCGGCACCACCCCGCCGCCCACCACCACCCCCACGCCGACCACCCGGCCGACGGACCCCGACGACTGGACCCTCGCCTGGTCCGACGAGTTCGACGGCACGGCGATCGACCCGGCCAAGTGGAACGTCTACGACGAGGCCGGATCGTGGAACAGCGTCGAGTCGCCCAAGGCCTCGACCTGCCCGAAGGCCTCCAACGTCTCGGTGCGCGGCGGCATCGTAGTCCTCCGCACCCAGAAGGCCAACGGCGCCTGCAGGGGCGGCCAGGCCCAGACCGGCGCCGGGCTCAACACGTGGGGCAAGTTCGCCCAGGCCCAGGGCCGCTTCGAGGCCCGGGCCCGCTGGACCACCACCGGCAACTACCTGTGGGGCGGGTTCTGGACCCACGCCAACGGTGGCCCGGGCTGGAACCGGTCGATGGGCTCCGAGCTCGACGTCTTCGAGTACATCGGCAAGACCAGCGAGCCCAACATCCACCGCTACAAGCCGGCGATCCACTTCAACTACGAGTGCAACCCGAAGTGCATGCAGAACGTGCCGATCACCGGCCACGACGTGACCGAGGGGCACACCTACGCCGTCGAGTGGGAGCCCACCGTCCCGGGCGACCCGACGAGCACGCAGATCCGCTTCTACGAGGACGGGGTCCAGACAGCGCAGTTCGACCGCTTCGGCGCCTGGTCGGTCAGCCCCAACGGCACCAAGGTGATGGTGCTCCAGGGCGGTTGGACCAACAGCAACGGCCCCTTCCCCACCCCGTTCGGCCCGGACCGGGCGCACCGCATCGTCCTGTCGGCCTGGGTCGGCGCCCCGTCGACCGACGCCGCCACCATCGCCAGGGGCTACGACCCGCCGGGCGGGCACGCCGACCTCGAGGTCGACTGGGTGCGGGTGTACGAGCGCTGAGAGACTGCCCGCCCATGGGCCGGGTGCGGATCGAACGGGACGGGGAGCTGGACGGGCTGGTGACGCTCACCCTCGACCGGCCGGAGAAGCTCAACGCCCTCGACATCGCCCTCCACGACGAGCTGCAGGCCGCGCTGGCCGATCTGGAGACCGACCACGAGGCCCGGGTCGTCGTCCTCACCGGTGAGGGCCGGGCCTTCTCCGCCGGCGCCCAGCTCGGCGACCGGCGCCCGACCAAGCCCGTCAACGACGTCGACCGGCGGGCCCGGGCCCACCTGGGCGGGCGGACCTGCGAGATGATCGACCGGCTCCCGCAGGTCACGATCGGGGTGGCCAACGGCCTGGCCATCGGGGGTGGCGTCGTGCTGCTCAGCGCCTGCGACCTCCGGCTGGCCGCCGAGTCGGCCTGGTTCTCGATCCCCGAGGTCGAGCTCGACCTGCCCCTCACCTGGCAGGCCCTCCCCCGCCTGATGCGGGAGCTGGGCCCGGCCCGGACCAAGGAGCTGGCCATGGCCTGCGAGCGCTTCGGCGCCGCCGACGCCGAGCGCTGGGGCTTCCTCAACCACGTCCACCCGGACGACGAGCTGGCCGGGGCGACCCGGGCCCTCGTCGCCCGGCTCCTGTCGATGGACCCGCTGGCGCTGGCCTCGACCAAGGCCGCCTGCGCCGCCCTCGCCAACGCCATGGTGCCCAAGGAGATCACCTGGAGCGATGCCGAGCTGATGCTCCTCGCCTACCGCCAGGCGGCGCTCCGCCAGAGATGACGACCATGGGGCGGGCGGTCGTGGTGGTGGTGATGGCGGTCGCACTGGCGGCGTGCTCGTCGGCCGGCGCGGCCGACGGCCGGGGCGTGCCCCCGGAGCCGACCGGGCCGGACCTGCCCCCGTCGGCGACCCTCGCCGCGGCGGCCACCGAGCGGGCCGCCGCCCTGTGCGACGACGGGGGCGACGGCATCCGCTCCGACCCCGCCGCCTACCACCAGGAGACCTGGGCGGAGGTCAGCGAGCTGGTCGGACGGGCCCGGCTCGACACGGGGATCGCCGAT
>JBQGCF010000213.1:0-2860 GCA_052038315.1 Iamia sp. | reverse complement strand
TGGTCCTGGCGCTGGCCGGGTGCGGGGACGACGAGCCGAGCGGCACGGTCGTCGTGATCGGTGACTCGGTCATCGATCAGTCGGCCGAGCGGATCGTCGACGCCATCGGCAGCGACACCGCCGTGCTCGGCCTGGCCGGGTACCGCACCGACGAGCTGCTGCCGGTGGCCCAGGACGCGCTGGCCGGCTCGGCCCCGCCCGAGGTGGCGGTGGTCATGGCCGGCTACAACGACCTGTGGCAGGGCCGGGAGGACGAGGACACGGCAGCCGAGATCCTCGACCTGATGGCCGAGGTGGACTGCGCCGTCTGGGTCCTGGTGCCGACCGTCGGGCCGTGGGACCGCGACCGGGCCCGGGCCTTCGACGACCGCGTCCGGGCCGCGGCCGAGGAGGCCGGGGTGCCCGTCGAGGAGGGCTGGCAGGAGGCGGTCGACGAGGCCGAGGACGGCGACGAGCCGCTGGTCGTGTCCGACGGCGTCCACCCGACCGATGCCGGCCAGGAGCGGGTCGCCGAGGTCATGGCCGACGCCGTCGACCGGGAGTGCTGATGGGCGACGAGCGACCCATCGCCCTCTTCGACAGCGGCTTCGGCGGGCTGACCGTGGCCCGGGCCGTGATCGACCTCCTGCCCGACGAGCACGTCGTCTACCTGGGCGACACGGGCCGCTACCCCTACGGGCCCCGGGACCAGGAGGAGGTGGCCGGCTTTGCCCACCAGATCACCCGGTTCCTGGTCGACGAGCACGACGCCAAGCTGGTCATCGTGGCCTGCAACACGGCGGCGGCGGCGGCCCTGGCGTCGCTCCAGGAGGTCACGCCGGTGCCGGTGATCGGGGTCATCGACCCCGGGACCCGGGCGCTGGTGGCGGCCCCCCGCTCGGGCCGGGTCGGGGTGATCGGCACCGTCGGCACCATCGGCTCGGGCGCCGACCAGCGGGCCGTCGCCGAGGTGAGCGCGGCGACCGGTGCGCCGGTCGAGCTGACCTGTGCCGCCTGCCCCGGCTTCGTCGAGTTCGTCGAGCGGGACGAGACCCGCAGCGACCAGGTCCACGTGCTGGCGGAGCGGCTGCTGGCCCCGGTCGTGGCGGCCGAGGTCGACACGCTGCTGCTCGGCTGCACCCACTACCCCTTCCTGGCCCGGACGATCTCCGACGTGATGGGCCGGGACGTCGTGCTGGTGTCCTCGGCCGACGAGACCGCCTTCGAGGTGCGGGCCTGGCTGGAAGGCCCCGACGGCCCGGCGGCCCGGCCGGGCGGGGGCGAGCCGGCCCGCCACACCTTCCTCTCCTCGGGCGACGTCGACTGGTTCCGGCGGCTGGGCTCTCGCCTGCTGGGCCCCGAGGTCACCGAGGTGCGGGCTGCGCCCTGGGGCTAGGGCCGTGCCAACCTGACCGGCATGACCCGTCCCGACGGTCGCTCGGCCGACCAGCTCCGCCCCGCCTCCTTCGAGCGCGACTACACCGACGCCGCCCTCGGCTCGGTGCTCGTCCGCTTCGGCCGCACCACCGTGCTGTGCACCGCCTCGGTCGAGGAGGACGTCCCCCGTTGGATGCGGGGCAAGGGCCGGGGCTGGGTCACCGCCGAGTACTCGATGCTCCCGGGGGCCTCGGCCGAGCGGATCCGCCGTGAGGTCAAGGACGGCAAGCCGTCGGGCCGGACCCAGGAGATCCAGCGCCTGATCGGCCGCTCGCTGCGGGCGGTGTGCGACACCAAGGCCCTGGGCGAGCGGATGGTCACGGTCGACTGCGACGTCCTCCAGGCCGACGGCGGCACCCGCACGGCGTCGATCTGCGGGGCGTGGGTCGCCCTCCACGACGCCTGCGCCCGGCTGGTCGGTACCGGCGCGATCAAGGCCGTGCCCCTCACCGACACGTGCACGGCCATCTCGGTCGGCATCGTCGCCGGGACGCCCGTGCTCGACCTGCCGTACGTCGAGGACTCCCGGGCCGAGGTCGACATGAACGTGGTCATGGCCGGCGACCGGCTGATCGAGGTCCAGGGCACGGCCGAGGGGGCGACGTTCAGCCGCGACGAGCTCGACCAGCTGCTCGACCTGGCCGCCGGCGGCATCGCCGACCTGTCCGCCCTGCAGCGGGAGACGGTCGCCACCCCGCCGCCGCCTCGATGAACGAGCCGCTGAGGCTCGTCCTGGCCACCGCCAACCCGCACAAGGCCACCGAGATCCGGGCGATCCTGGCCGCCGCCGGGGTGGAGGTCGACCTGGTGCCCCGGCCCGACGAGGTGCCCGACGTGGTCGAGGACGCCCCCGACCTGGAGGGCAACGCCCGGCTGAAGGCGGTCGCCCTGGCCACCGCCACAGGCCTGCCCGCCCTGGCCGACGACACCGGTCTGGAGGTCGATGCCCTCGACGGCCGGCCCGGCGTGCGCTCGGCCCGCTACGCCGGCGAGGACGGCGACGCCGCCGCCAACGTGGCCAAGCTCCTGGCCGAGCTGGACGGCGTGCCGGCGGAGCGGCGGACGGCCCGCTTCCGCACGGTGGCCATGGTCCGCTGGCCCGACGGGCGGGAGCTGGTGGCGACCGGCACGGTCGACGGCGTGATCGCCGCCGGGCGGAGCGGCGACGGCGGGTTCGGCTACGACCCGGTCTTCGTCCCCGACGAGGGGGGCGGGTCGACCTTCGCCGAGATGGGGGCGCCGGCCAAGGACGCCATCAGCCACCGCGGCCGGGCGATCCGGGCCCTCGGCGCACGCCTGGCCGCCGACTGACTGTGAGGATGCGGGGAGCGGGTCAGCCGTCGTGCTGGGCTGCTGGCTGGTAGCCCCGGGCGTGACCCACCGACTGACTGGCTTGGTGCCTTCTGCGCGACTTGTCCGGTCGGGGTTGCCGGCCCCGGCCCTG
>JBQGCF010000212.1:0-1667 GCA_052038315.1 Iamia sp. | reverse complement strand
CTGACCAGCAGCGACGAGTGGTTGGGGGCGATCGTGACGGGGTTCTACGAGGACACGTTGGGCCGGGCGCCGGATGCGGAGGGGTTGGCGTTCTGGGTGGGGCGGTTGCGGAGCGGGCGGTCGACGGTGGCGCAGGTGGCGGCGTCGTTCTACGCGGCGCCGGAGTACCGGGACGGGACGACCGAGGCGTGGGTCGCCGAGCTGTACGACGACATCCTCGGGCGGCCGGCGACCGAGGACGACGTCGACTACTGGGTGTCGCAGGTCGAGGTGCACTCGCCGTCGTGGGTGGCGGTGCGGCTCTACGGGTCGTTGGAGTCCCGTCGGGATCGGGTGACGGCGCTCTACGAGACGCTCCTGGCCCGGGCGCCGGAGCCGGACGGCCTGGCCTTCTGGGCCGGCCGCATCGCCACGACCGGTGACCTGGCCCTGGCCCGCCACCTCGCCGCCTCGGCCGAGTACACCGCCCGAGCCGTGGAGCGTTTCCCGGTCTAATGTGACCGATTATGATCCCGACCGCAGCCCGTCGCCTGGTCCTCCTCACCGCGCTGGCGGTGGCCACCCTGGCGCCGGCCCTCCCGGCCTCGCCGGCCGCGGCCGCGCCGGTCCGCTACCTCGACCCCGTGTTCGCCGACGTCACCATCACCAAGGACCTGGTCTACGGCGCGGCCCGTGACTTCGACGGGCGGATCCAGCAGCTCGACCTCGACCTCTACCAGCCCGCCGGGGACGACCTGGCCAAGCGTCCGGTCGTCGTCCTCGCCTTCGGCGGCGGCTTCTGGTTCGGCGACAAGGAGCAGCTGGCCGGCCAGGCCACCGCCTTCGCCAGGCGCGGGTTCGTGGTCGCCTCGATCACCTACCGGCTCGACGAGGACGCCGGCCCGCTGCGGGACCCCTTCGGCGAGCAGGGCGCGGCCCGCATCCGGGCCGCCGCCGACGACATGAAGGCCGCGGTGCGCTGGCTGCGCTCCAAGGCGATCGACCACCGCCTCGACCCGGGGAAGATCGCCGTGGGCGGGGTCTCGGCCGGCGCCATCACGTCGGTCACCACGGGGCTGACCCCCGACCAGCCAGGTGGGAGCGGCACGCCGGGGCTGTCGTCCGCGGTGTGCACCGCCGTCGTCATCTCGGGCGGGGCCGACCCGGCCCTCGCCGGGCCGGGCGACGCCGGAGCCATCTTCTTCCAGGGCACCGCGGATCCGATCGTCCCCATCGGCTGGCCCCGCATCACCGAGCAGTCGATGCGCAACGCCGGCCTGCCCACCTCCTTCGTCACCTACGAGGGGGGCGGTCACGACATCTTCGCCACCCGGGCGGCCGACATCGAGGAGAAGGCTGCGGCGTGGATGAAGGCCCAGGTGGTCGATCGGTCCACCAGCTGCGTCGGTCCCCTCGACCCCGCCGCCGACTCCTTCGCCACCGCCGCCCACCACGACCTCCTGGGCCGGGGGCCGACCCCCGACGAGCTGGCCCGCATGGTCAACCTGCTCGACTCCGGGGCCAGCCGGGGCCTGGTGCTCGCCGGCCTGACCAGCAGCGACGAGTGGTTGGGGGCGATCGTGACGGGGTTCTACGAGGACACGTTGGGCCGGGCGCCGGATGCGGAGGGGTTGGCGTTCTGGGTGGGGCGGTTGCGGAGCGGGCGGTCGACGGTGGCGCAGGTGGCG
>JBQGCF010000211.1:0-15926 GCA_052038315.1 Iamia sp. | reverse complement strand
GACTACGGCACCCAGGTCGTGGCCGGCACCAACCCCAAGAAGGCCGGCACCGACGTGGACGGCATCCCGATCTTCGCCAGCGTCGCCGACGCCAAGGCCGAGACCGGCGCCACCGTGTCGTGCGTCTTCATCCCCGCCGCGGGTGTGAAGGCGGCGGTGATGGAGGCCGCCGAGGCCGGCATGGAGCTGGTCGTCGTCATCACCGAGGGCGTCCCCGCCCAGGACGAGGCCTGGTTCTTCAACAAGGTGAAGCGGGACTTCCCCGGCACCCGGATCCTCGGCCCCAACTGCCCCGGCCTCATCAGCCCCGGCAAGGCCAACATCGGCATCACCGCCGGCGAGATCGCCAAGCCCGGTGGCCCGGTCGGCATCGTCAGCCGCTCCGGCACCCTGACCTACCAGGCCCTGTACGAGCTCAAGCTGGCCGACATCGGCGTCACCACGTGCGTCGGCATCGGTGGCGACCCGGTCCCCGGCACCTCGTTCATCGACTGCCTGGAGGCCTTCGAGGCCGACCCCGAGACCAAGGCCGTCATGATGATCGGCGAGATCGGCGGCTCGGCCGAGGAGGAGGCCGCCGAGTTCATCAAGTCCTCGATGAGCAAGCCGGTGAGCGCCTACGTCGCCGGCGTCACCGCTCCCCCCGGCAAGAAGATGGGCCACGCCGGCGCCATCGTCTCGGGCGGCAAGGGCACGGCTGCGGCCAAGATCGAGGCCCTCGAGGCCGCCGGCGTCCGGGTGGGCCAGAACCCCACCGAGGCCGGCGCCCACATGGTCGACATCGTCAACGAGAACGGCTGGGCCTGAGCCTCAAGCTCCTCTCCTGGAACTGCAACGGGCTGCGCTCGGTCATCTCGAAGGGGGTGATCGAGCAGCTCGTGCACGACGAGCAGCCCGACGTCCTGCTGCTGCAGGAGACGCGGGTGCAGGTCGAGCCGCCGGGGCTCGGGTTCCTCGACGGCTACGAGCGGGTGTTCAACGCGGCCGACCGGCCCGGCTACTCGGGGACGGCGGTGTTCAGCCGGCTGCCGATCCTGGCGTCACGGGAGGGGATGGGGCGGACGTTCCGTGACCCCGAGGCCCGGGTCCTCACCGTCGACCTGCCCGGCCTGACCGTGATCAGCGCCTACGGCACCAACGCCCGTCGCGACCTGAGCCGGCTGCCCGAGCGGACCGCGTTCGACGCCGCCCTGACCCGTCACCTCCGCACCCGGGCCCGGGCCCACCCGGTGGTGCTGGGCGGCGACCTCAACGTCGCCCCCGACCGGATCGACCTGGCCCGGCCCACGCCCAACAAGGGCAAGAGCGGTTTCACCACCGAGGAGCGGGAGGCGTTCCAGGCCCACCTGGCCGCCGGCTTCCTCGACGCCTACCGGCACCTCGACCCCGAGGGCCGGCACTGGACGTGGTGGTCGAACCTGCCCGGCGCCCGCGACCGGGACGTCGGCTGGCGCATCGACCACTGGCTGGTCAGCCGGCGCCTCCGGCCCCGTCTCCGGCGCGCCTGGGCCCTGCAGCACGTCAGGGGCAGCGACCACTGCCCCATCGGCCTCGAGCTCGACGCCCCCTGACCCTTCCCGAAACTGCGACCCTGAGCGGGCGAGGAGCCCGGTGAGGTCGCAATTTCGGGCTACGGGGTGTTGGAGGGCGGGAGCGGGGGGCGGGCGTCGGGGCCGCCACCGACGTGGTCGGCGGCCGGCGGGGCCGGCGGGGGACCGGGGATCACCTCGGTGCCCGGGTCGAACAGGCCACCACCGCCGCCGGCCGGGGCCGGTGCGGGACCGGGCCCGGGGTCGATCGGCGGGGCCGGCTGCGGGTCGAGCGGGCCGGGCTCGGGCGACGGACCGGGAGGCGCCGGGGCCGGGGCCGGGTAGGGCGCCGGGCCCCCGGGATCGGACGCGGCCGGCGCCGACCACGACGCCTGCGGCCCGGCCCCCGGCGGCGGGTTCCACGACGGGGGCGGCGGGGCGGACGGGTCGGGCTGCCACTGCCCCGGGGCGGCCGGCCCGCCCGGTGCGGGGGCGCCGGGGTAGCCGCCGGGCGCGGGAGCACCGGGCGCCGGGGTGCCCGGGTACTGGCCGGGAGCGGGGGTGCCGGGGTAGCCGCCGGGGGCGGGCTGGCCGGGGGACCACTGGTGGGGCTGGGCCCCGGCCCCGGGGGGCGGCGGCGTCGGCTGCGGCCACTGGCCCGAGGGGGCGGGCGTGCCGGGCGCCGGCCACTGGCCCGACGGCGGGCCCTGGCTGGAGCGGATCGACGAGGTGGTGCCCTTCTTCAGGTCCATCACGCCGAGCACGGTGCCGGCCACCACGCCGGCCAGGCCGAGGAAGAGGAGGAAGGCACCGAGCCCGAAGGCGGTGTCGTCCGACAGCAGGATGCTGACCATGTAGCCGAGCCACAGCAGGACGGCGGCGGCGGTGGTGGCCAGCTGCACCTGGAGGAGGCCGAACCCGGCGACCTGCTTGTCGGCCAGCGTCGGCACGAAGGAGCGGGCGAGGGCGGCGGCCCCGGCGATCAGGGCGAACAGCGGGATCCACGTGCCGACGCCGAAGAAGCCGGGCTGGGTGGTCCACACCGACCAGCCGATGTCGACGAAGTCGCTGTCGGCCTTGACGATCTGCACGAACGAGAACAGGAACGTGAGGAAGGCGGCGCCCGCGGTGACGAGGGCGCCGAGGGGGAGCCCGGCTCCGGCTCCGGGCGACGTCGGGGCGGGGGCCGGTTGGGGGGCTTGGGGCCAGGCCACGGGTGCGTACCTCCTGGGAGGGGTCGTGATCGGTCTAGCCGACGATGGGGCGGCCCGGAACCGGACCGGGCGCTCCCTACCCCTCGCGGCGCCGGCGCACCCCTGTTCGGTGGGACGGAGGGTGGGGCACCCCGCTAGGTTCGCCCGACGTGCAGGTCGCGGTGCTGGTGTCGGGGTCGGGGACGATCCTCGACACCCTGGTGGCCGACGGGGTCCCCGTCGCCGTGGTCGCCGCCGACCGCGACTGCGTCGCCCTGGCCAAGGCCGAGGCGGCCGGCATCCCGGCCGAGCTGGTCGAGCGGGAGACGTTCGGCCCCGGCTTCGACCGCGACGCCTACTCCCGCCGGCTGGCCGACGTCCTGCGGTCCCGTGGCGTCGACCTCGTCGCCATGGCCGGCTTCGGCACGATCGTCACCGCCCCGATGCACGACGCCTTCCCCGGTCGCATCATCAACACCCACCCGGCCCTGCTCCCGAAGCACAAGGGCTGGCACGCCGTGCGCGACGCCCTCGCCGCCGGCGACACCGTCACCGGGTGCACGATCCACATCGCCGGCCTCGAGGTCGACACCGGGCCGATCCTCGCCCAGGCCGAGGTGGCCATCGAGCCGGGCGACGACGAGGCCACGCTCCACGAGCGGATCAAGGCCGTCGAGCGGCCCCTCTACTCCCAGACCCTCCGCGACGTCCTCGACGGGACGATCGCACTCCCCACCACCCAGGAGACCTGACCGTTGCGCGCCCTGCTCTCGACCTACGACAAGACCGGTGTGGTCGATCTGGCCCGGGGCCTGGCCGACGCCGGGTGGGACCTGGTGTCGAGCGGCGGCACGGCCTCGGCCATCGCTGCGGCGGGCGTCGCCGTCACCGATGTGGCCGACCTGACCGGCGCCCCGGCGATCCTCGGGCACCGGGTGATGACGCTGCACCCGACGGTCCACGGCGGGCTGCTCGCCGATCGGGACGACGCCCAGCACGTCGCCGACATGGAGGAGCACGGCATCGAGGGGATCGACCTCGTCGTCGTCAACCTCTACCCGTTCGGGTCCGACCCGGCCGACTTCACCCACGGCGGCAACGCCGGGGCGATCGACCTGATCGACATCGGTGGCCCGGCCATGATCCGGGCCGGGGCCAAGAACCACGCCCACGTCGCCGTCGTCGTCGACCCGGCCGACTACGGGCCCGTGCTCGACGAGGTCCGGGCCGACGGGGCCATCTCGGCCGCCACCCGCCTCCGCCTGGCCGCCAAGGCCTTCGCCACCACCGCCGCCTACGACACCGCCGTCGCCGCCTGGTTCGCCGGCGAGGTGGCCGGGGTCGCGGATGGCGCGGCCGACGACGAGGGGGACGACGTCGACCCGCTGCCGGCCGCCCTGCGGATCGAGGCCGCCCGCGAGCCGATCGCCCTGCGCTACGGCGAGAACCCGCACCAGCGGGCCGCCCTCTACCGGACCACCGGCGCCGACCCGTGGTGGGCCCACATCACCCAGCACTCGGGCGTGGCCCTCAGCTACCTCAACCTGTACGACGCCGACGCCGCCTGGCTCCTCGCCCACGACCTGGCCGAGGCCACCGGCAAGGTCGCCTGCGCCATCATCAAGCACGCCAACCCGTGCGGCGCGGCGGTGGCCGACACGCCGGCCGAGGCCTACCAGAAGGCCTTCGACTGCGACCCCCGCTCCGCCTTCGGCGGCATCGTCGCCCTCTCGGTCCCGATCGACGAGGCCACCGTCGAGGCCATGGTCGCCGCCGCCCAGGCCGACGTCGTCATCGCCCCCGGCTACGGCGACGGCGTGGTCGACGCCCTCCGCGGCAAGCGCAAGAACACCCGCCTGCTCGAGGCGCCGACCCCGACGCCCGACCCGCTCCACGTCCGCCCGGTCACCGGCGGCTACCTGGTCCAGGAGCCGCACCGCTTCGTCACCCCGGCCTCGGAGTGGCGCGTCGTCACCGAGCGGGTGCCCACCGCCCAGGAGCTGGCCGACGCCGAGCTGGCCTTCCGGCTCTGCGGCTGGGTCACCTCGAACTCGATCGTCCTGGTGAAGGACGGCGTGGCCTGGGGCATCGGCGCCGGCCAGCAGAACCGCGTCGAGGCCGGCCAGATCGCCACCGCCAAGGCCGCCGGCCGGGCCGCCGGCGGCGCCTGCGCCAGCGACGCCTTCTACCCCTTCCCCGACGGCGTGGAGGCGGCCGCCGAGGCCGGCGTCGCCGTCGTCGTCCAGCCCGGTGGCTCGGTCAAGGACGACCAGGTGATCGCCACCGCCGATCGCCTCAGCCTCGCCATGCTCTTCACCGGCGAACGCCACTTCCTCCACTAGGACCGCTTCTTGCGACCCTGAGCGGGCGGTGGACCCGCTGAGGGTCGCAATTAGGGTCGATGGGATGACCGCACAGATGATGCCGGGGGGGCCGGTGGCGGATGCTGTGTTCGCCGAGCTGGTGCCGAGGATCGAGGCGCTGCGGGCGGCCGGGCACACGCCGGGGCTGGCCACGGTGCTGATCGGCGACGACGGGCCGTCGGCCCGCTACGTCGGGATGAAGATGCGGAAGGCGGAGGAGCTGGGCTGCGCCAGCCCCCACGTCCACCTGCCGGCCGACTGCACCACCGAGCAGGCGATCGAGGCGGTGCAGGCCCTCAACGAGGACCCATCCGTCGACGCCATGCTCGTCCAGTACCCGGCCCCGGACCAGGTCGACTTCGACGCCGTGCTGATGGCGGTCGACCCCGACAAGGACGTCGACGGGCTCCACCCCACCAACGTCGGCCGGCTCGCCCTCGGCCTCCCCGGACCGGTGTCGTGCACCCCGGCGGGCATCGAGGCGATCCTCGCCCACCACCAGATCCCGGTGTCGGGGAAGCACGTCGTCGTCGTCGGGCGGGGCCTCACGATCGGCCGCCCGCTCAGCATCCTCCTCTCGCAGAAGCGGCCGACGGCCAACGCCGCGGTCACCCTCGTCCACACCGGCGTCCCCGACTGGGCCGACTACGCCCGGGAGGCCGACGTGCTGATCGCCGCGGCCGGCGTGCCCGGGATGATCCAGCCCGAGCACGTGCGCCCGGGTGGCGTCGTCGTCGGCGCCGGCGTGCGCTACGAGGGCAAGCGCCTCCTCCCCGACGTCGACGAGGCGTGCGAGGAGGTCGCCGGCTGGATCACGCCGCGGGTCGGCGGGGTCGGTCCGACCACCATCGCCATGCTCTTCCGCAACCTGGTCGAGGCGGCCGAGCGGGCCCACGGGACGACCTAGACACCTGTCCAGCGCGTGACGGCCGGCACGGCTACCGTCGCCGCCGTGGACGTCCTCCCCGCCGAGCTCGACGACGATCCGGTCCTGCGGGCCGGCCTGGCCAGCTGGTTGGCCGACCGCCTCGACGACGAGGTCGGCGTCACCGCCCTGACCCGCCCCCGCAGCGGCTACTCGGCCGAGACGGCGGTGGTCGACGCCACCGTCGGCGGGGCCGATCGCCGCTTCGTGGTCCGGGCCCAGACCCCCGACCCGCCGATCTACCCGCAGCAGACCGGTCTCGACGACATCGAGGTCCAGTACCGGGTGATGACCGCCCTGGCCGAGCACTCCGACGTGCCCGTCGCCCCGCTGATCGGCTTCGAGCCGGGCGGCGAGCCGTGGGGGGCGCCGTTCTTCGTGATGGGCCACGTCGCCGGCGAGGTCCCGGTCGAGGACCCGCCGTACCCGAGCGCCGGCTTCTTCGCCGACGCCGCCCCGGACGAGCGCCGCACCCTGATCACCAGCGGCCTGGAGGTGGTGGCCGCCGTGCACCGGGTCGACTGGCGGGCCGCCGGCCTCGACTGGCTGCTCCCGGCCGACGGCAGCACCCCCGGCTCGGCCCACCAGCTGGCGGTGTGGCGGGAGTACGCCGGGCGGGAGCTCGACGGCCGCTCCTTCCCGGAGCTCGACGCCGCCTTCGCCTGGATCGCCGACAACCTGCCCGCCGACGAGCCGGTCGGCCTGTGCTGGGGCGACGGCCGGCCCGGCAACGTGATCTTCGGCCCCGACCACCGCCCGCTCTGCGCCACCGACTTCGAGGCCGCCACCATCGCCAGCCCCGACCAGGACCTGGGCTGGTGGCTGATGTTCGACCGGACGATGCACGAGCACGCCATGGGCTGGGAGCGGACCGACCGACCCGACGGCGAGCCGACCCGCGCCGAGCAGGCCGCCCACTACGCGGCGGTCGCCGGCCGGGAGGTGGACGCCACGACGAGGGACGTCCACGAGGTCTTCGCCGCCGCCCGCTACGCCGCCATCGTCGTGCGGGTGATGAACCGCCTCGTCGCCCGGGGCATCTTCCCGGCCGACCACACGATCTGGCGGGAGAACCCGGCCGCCGCCTGCCTCCTGGCCCTGGTCGACGAGCGGGTGCGGTGAACGACGACGACTTCCACCCGCCGACCGACGACGACCCGGCCTGGACCGAGACCTGCTGGTTCACCTTCACCGTCCCCGAGCGGGACCTGTCGGCCCAGCTCTACCCCTTCTTCCGGCCCAACCTGGGCGTGGCCGCGGCCGGCGCCTACGTCTGGGACCCGAGCGGCGACCAGGTCTGGAGCTGCCGCTACGCCAAGAACCTCTGGCACGTCCCCATCCCCGACCAGCCGCTGACCGACATCACCCTGGCCAACGGGATCCGCTACCGGACCCTCGAGCCCGGCCACCGCTACCACGTCCGCTTCGACGACCCCGACAGCCCCGACCCCGACCACCCGGCCCTCCGCATCGACGTGACCTTCACCGGGATCACCCCGCCCTCGTACCTGGGCGAGTCGCACCTCGACCAGCCGTGCCGGGTCGAGGGCTCGATGGTCCTCGATGGCGAGGAGATCGCGGTCGACGGCTTCGGCTTCCGCGACCGGTCCTGGGGATCACGCGACCAGCGGGGCGAGATGCTGGTCGGCGGGTTCGCGGCCCACGGCGGCTACAGCTACGCCACCGCCTCGGAGGCCGACGCCTTCCACACGATCACCATGGACTGGGGCGAGGGCTGCCGGTCGATCCACGGCTTCCTGCTGCGCGACGGCGTCCGGGCCCCGCTGGCCGAGGGGCTGCGGGAGGTCGTCGAGCGCGACGGCGACGGCTTCCCCGTCCGGGTCCGGATCACCGGCACCGACACCGAGGGCCGGGAGCTCCGCGCCGAGGGCCGCTGCCGCAACCGGCTGGTCTTCCCGATCAACCCCAACCTGCTCACGGTGAACTGCCTCACCGAGTGGACGATCGCCGGCGGCGGCGAGGAGGTCGTCGCCGTGGGGGAGGACCACGACAACTGGAGCGCGGCGGCCATCCGCCGCCACGTCCGGTCAGCCCGAGCCCGCGCGGGCTGACCGGAACGTCACGACGTCCTCCCTACTGGACGTTCTTCCTGGTGTACGCCCTCACGGCGAGGGGGGCGAACACGCAGATGATGATGGCCACCCAGATCCAGCTGTAGAGGACCGGGTTCTGGATCGACCAGGGCGCGTTGCCGGCCGGCTCGACCGCCGGGTTGCCGAACAGCTCGCGCAGCGAGTCCGACAGGGTGGTCACCGGGTTCCACTCGGCGATGGTGCGCACGACGCCCGGCATGCCCTGGAGGGGCACGAAGGTCGAGGCGATGAAGGTGAGCGGGAAGATGACGGCGAAGCCGATGCCCGTGACGCCCTCGGGGGTGCCGACCATGGCGCCCAGCCAGATGCCGACCCAGATCATGGCGAAGGCGAACCCGATGGCCAGGCCGTAGGCGGCGACCGTCTCCAGCAGGCTGCCCCGGATGCGCCAGCCGATGGCGTAGCCGGTGACCGACATGATCACGATCGGGAGCATCGTCTTGATGATGTTGGACACGGCGTAGCCACCGATCACCGCCCCCTTGGCGATCGGGAGCGACCGGAAGCGGTCGATCGCCTGGTTCTTCTGGTCGTTGGCGATGCTCATGGCCGCGCCGAAGGCGGTGAACACCAGGGTCTGGGCCATGATCCCGGCCAGCAGGAACTCGCGGTAGACGCGGGGGTCGTCGGGGAACCCGGGGATCCGGATCGACCCGCCGAAGACGAACGCGAACAGGACGACGAACATGATCGGCTGGATCGTGGCGTCGCTCAGCTGCTCGGGCTGGCGCTTCATGTGGACGAGACCCCGGCGGGCGAGCACCCACGTGTCGTGGAGCAGTCCCCGGCTGGGCCGGGCGAAGCCCTCCTCCGGGCCGCTCGGCGCGGCGTCCGGCCCGGTGCCCTTGTCGAGGGAGACGTCGGGGGTGGTGGTGGCGGTCATCGGGAGGCCTCCAGTGCCTGCGTCTCGTCGTCGTCCATGGGCTTGCCGGTCAGGGTGAGGAAGACCTCGTCGAGGGTGGGCTGGCGCAGGCTGAGGTCCTCGACCCCGAGCCCGCATTCGGCCAGCGCGTTGGCCACCTGGCCCAGGCCGGCCACGCCGTCCTGGGTGGGGGCGACCGCGGTGCGGACCGGCCGGTCGAGGACCGGCTCGGCGCCGGTGATGCGCCCGAGGATGGCGGCCGCCTCGTCGAGCCGCTCGGCGTCGGACACGGTGACGCCGATGTTGTCCCCGCCGACCTGGCGCTTGAGGCTGCGGGCGTCGCCCTGGGCGATCACCTTGCCGTGGTCGATGACGAGGATGTCGTCGGCCAGCCGGTCGGCCTCCTCCAGGTACTGCGTGGTGAGGAGGATGGTGGTGCCGCCCTCGGTGAGGGTGTCGAGGACGTCCCACAGCTCGGCCCGGGCCCGCGGGTCGAGCCCGGTGGTGGGCTCGTCGAGGAAGAGGATCTGCGGGTCGGCGATCAGGGTCGACGACAGGTCGAGCCGACGCCGCATGCCGCCGGAGTAGTCGCCGACCACCTTGTCGCCGGCGTCGGCCAGGTTGAACTGCTCGAGCAGGGCGCTGGCGCGGGCCTTGGCGTCGCGGCGGGAGAGCTGCTGGAGCTCTCCGATCATGGTCAGGTTCTCCCGCCCGGTGAGCAGCGGGTCGACGGTGGCGTCCTGGGCGGCGAGCCCGATCCGCCGCCGCACCTCGGTGGGGTGGGTGCGGACGTCGTAGCCCGCCACCGTGGCGGTGCCCTCGTTGGCGAGCGAGAGGGTGGTGAGGATGCGCACGGTCGTGGTCTTGCCGGCGCCGTTGGGGCCCAGGATCGAGGTGACCGTGCCGGTGGGCACGGCCACGTCGACCCCGCCGAGCGCGGTCTTGTCGCCGAAGCGCTTGACCAGCCCGTGGGCGTCGATGGCCAGGGACGAGCTCATGGTGAGGGTGGATCTCCGAGTCGGCGGATGGGGGGTGCGAACCGTCGGGGGCGGTCCATGGTGGCAGGTGGTCGTCGTCGCCGGCGCCGGGTTTCCGACGCCGATCCGGAGGGTCGACCGCAGGGCGGCCGCGTCCTCATCGGTGGTGGGGGATGGGCACGGTAGGACCTCGAGGGTCCTCGAGGTCAAGGGGCCCGGACCGGGGTCGCGACGCCGTCCTTGTTCCGCTCCGGAACAACCTAGCGGGCCGGTCGTGGCTAGCGTGCCGCGATGCCGCCGCCCCCCGAGCTGACCGCCTCCGGGGCCGCGGTGCTGAGCCTGCTCACCTTTGGCGAGGCCTCGGGCTACGAGCTGCGGAGCCGGGCCGACGCCACCCTGCGGTTCTTCTTCGCCGCCCCGGCCATGAGCCAGATCTACGCCGAGCTCGACCGTCTCGCCGCCGCCGGCTGGGTCGCCAGCCGGGAGGCCCAGCGCCCCGGGTCCCGCCCGGGTCGGCTGTGGCGGCTGACCGCCAAGGGTCGCCGCCGGCTGGCCCGCTGGGCGGCCGAGGAACCGGTGCCGCCGCCCGTCTACCGGGACCACCTCGCCCTCCGGCTGATGCTGGGCGCCCTGGTCGAGCCGGCCCGGCTGCAGGAGATGGTCGACGAGCAGCGGGCCCGGATCGAGGTCGACCGGGCCGACCTGCAGGCGGTGATCGACGGGCTCGACCCCGACGACCCGGCCCACGCCCACCCGGCGGTGGTGGCCCGCTGGGGCCTGGCGACCTTCGACGCCGAGCTGGCCGCCCTGGCCGAGGTGCGCGAGCGTCTCCCGCACCTACCCGGACCCGGCGAGGAGGGCCCCGATGGCGGTTGAGCGGTGGATCGGGGCGGCGGTCGTGGCCATCGCCCTGCTGACCGGGTGCGGCGACGACGGCGGCGCCGGGGATGCCGACGGCTCGGCTGCGGTCGGCGACGGCTCGGCCGCCGTCGAGCTGGCGGTCGTCGACTCCCGGGACTCGATGGACGCCCTGGAGACCGGTCGGGTGCTCGTCGAGGAGCGCTGCGCGGTGCTCCAGACCGCCGACGGACGGGTGCTGCTGCTGTGGCCCGAGGGCACGACGGTCGAGGGCGACGACGCGCCGGTCGTGCGGCTGCCCGGCGGCGCCGAGGTCCCGCTCGACGGTGAGGAGCACGACATCGGCGGCGGCTACCTCAACGAGGACGACCCGCTGCCGGACCGGTTGGCCGAGATCGAGGTCCTGGCGGCCTGCGCCGAGCGGGTCGGCACCACCGACGTGTACCAGGTGGCCCTCGACGGCTGACGCACTGCTGTCAGCCGGGGACGACCGCCTACCCTCGTCGGCCATGGCCCAGATCGCCGACCTGCTCGCCGCCGGCCGCACGGTCTCGTTCGAGTTCCCGCCGCCCAAGACGCCCCAGGCCCTCGTCACCTTCGACGAGACCATGGAGGACCTGGCGCAGCTCCACCCGTCGTTCATCTCGGTCACCTACGGCGCCCTGGGCACGACCCGCGACACCACCCGTGACGTCGTCATCCGGGTCGACAAGGAGCGGGACTTCCCGGCCGTGCCCCACCTGACCTGCGTCGGCCACACCCGGGCCCAGATGGAGGAGCTGCTCGTCCACTACCGGGACGCCGGCATCGAGAACATCCTGGCGCTGGCGGGCGACCCGCCGGCCGACGGCTCCGAGGCCGGTGGCGACTTCACCTACGCCACCGAGCTGATCGAGATGATCCGCGAGGTCGGCGACTTCGGGATCATCGTGGCCGCCTTCCCCGAGGTCCACCCCCGCTCGCCCGACCGGGAGTCCGACCGCCGGTACCTCGCCGCCAAGCTGGGCCAGGCCGACGCGGCCATCTCTCAGTTCTTCTACGACCCGACCGACTACCTGAGGATGGTCGAGGAGCTGGCCGCCCTGGGGGTCGACACGCCGGTGATCCCCGGTGTCATGCCCTTCATCAGCGTGGCCGGCCTCCGCCGCATGGCCACCATGAACGGCAGCGCCATCCCCGCCGCCCTCGAGCCGCAGCTCGAGCTGGTCGACGGGGACAAGGAGGCCACCCGGGCCCTCGGCGTCGAGGTGGCCAGCGCCCTGGGCGAGCGGCTGCTGGCCGAGGGCGTCCCCGGGCTGCACCTCTACACGATGAACCGGGCCGCCTCGGTCCGCGAGGTGTGCGCCAACCTCGGCCTGCTCCAGGACGGAGCCGAGCCCGGCTGATCGCCGGGGGGACGCGGTGGCCGCCGTCGTCGCGCCGGCGCGCGCCCCGCTGCTGGCCCCCGCCGAGGTCGAGGCCCTCGTCGTCGGCGCCCTCGCCGCGGCTGCCGCCTTCCTCGCCGGCCTGGCCGGCACCGCGCCGACGGGCATGGAGACCACCGACGTGGTGCTCGCCGCCCTGCTGGCCGCCGCGGTCACCGCCCTCGGCGCCCGGGCCACGCCGATCACCCTCGGCGTGGGCGCCCTCGTCGCCCTGGTGGCGGGGGAGACGCTGTCGCTGCGGCTGGTCGCCCTCGTCGCCCTGGTCCTGGCCGTGCCGGTGGCCCGCCGGGTCGGCGTGGCCCCGCCCCGGCCCGCCGCCGACACGACGGTGCCGCTCGGCGCCACCGCCGCGGCCGGGCTCTCCGCCCTGCTCACCGTGCAGGTGGTGCTGCGGCTGCCGATGGCCGAGCCGGCCCGGGCGTCGGCCGGTGTCGCCGCCCTCGCCCTGGTCCCTGTGGCCTGGTCGGGCTGGCGCCGGCTCGGGCCCCGGGTCCGCCGGACCGGGCGCCGCCTCGCCGGCGTGGTCGTGCTGCTGGCCCTGGTCGGGCTGGGCACGGGAGCGGCCGCCGGGCTGATGGCGGCGTCGTCGCTGGAGTCGGGCTCGACCGCCTCGGACGACGGCCTCGCCGCGGTGCGGGCCGGCGACCAGCAGCGGGCCGAGACGATCTTCCGGGGGGCCGCCTCCGACCTGTTCGACGCCCGCTCGCTGACCCGGGCCTGGTGGACGCTGCCGGCCCGGCACACGCCGATCGTCGCCCAGCAGGTCGCCGCCCTCGACGCCATCGCCGACGGTGGCGGCGAGACCGCGGCCCTGGCCGCCGACGGCGCCGCCCGGCTCGACGCCGAGGGCCTGGAGCTGGCCGGGGGCCGGCTCGACCCGGCCGTGGTCTCCGACGCCCTGCCGGTGCTGGAGGAGGTCGCCGCCGCCACCGCCGCCCTGCACGAGGAGCTGGCCGCCCCCGAGCACCGCTCCGTCTGGCAGATCCCGCCCGTGAGCGACGGGCTGGAGGAGGTCACCGAGGCCGTCGGCGATGCCGAGGGCAGCGCCCGCACCGGCGCCCTCGCCGCCGCCCTGGGCCCGACCCTGCTCGGCGCCGAGGGCGAGGCCCGCTACTTCGTCGCCTTCGTCAGCCCGTCGGAGGCACGGGGCACCGGCTTCCTCGGCAACTACGGCGTCCTGACCGTCACCGACGGGGAGGTCGAGCTGGCCGAGGTCGGTCGCAACGACGAGCTCAACACCGCCGGCCAGCCGGTCAAGGTCATCAGCGGACCGCCCGACTACCTGGCCCGCTACGCCCGCTTCGAGCCCGAGTCGACGTGGGAGAACGTCACCTTCACCCCCGACGGGCCCACCGCCGGCCAGGTGATGGCCGAGCTCTACGAGCAGTCCGGCGGGTCGCCGGTCGACGGTGTGATCCGCATCGACCCCACCGGCCTGTCCCGCCTGCTGCGCCTCACCGGGCCGGTCGCCGTCGACGGCCTGCCCTACGCCCTCGACGCCACCAACGTGGTGTCGTTCCTGGAGGTCGAGCAGTACCGGCTGTTCGAGGTGGCCGACGAGCGCACCGACCTGCTCGGCCAGGTCGCCGAGGGCGTGTTCGACGCCCTGGTCGACGGGGGCTGGCCGCCGGCCCGCCTGGCCGGGGCGCTGGGCCCGGCGGTCGAGGGCGGCCACCTGTCGGTGTGGCTGCGCTCCGAGCCCGGCCAGGAGCTGATCGAGCGGCTGGGCGCCGACGGGGCGGTGCCCGCGGTGCGGGGCGACGGCCTCGGGGTCGTCACCCAGAACGCCGGCGGCGGGAAGATCGACGTCTTCATGGAGCGGACGGTCCGCTACGACGCCCGGGTCGACGCCGGCACCGGCGCCACCACGGCGACGGCCCAGGTCACGCTGCGCAACGAGGCCCCGTCGTCGGGCGAGCCGGCCTACCTGATCGGCAACCTGGTCGACGCCCCGACCGGCACCAACCGGACGTGGCTGTCCGTCTACTCGCCGCTCGACCTGGTGGGTATGACGATCGACGGCGAGCCGGTCGAGGTCGAGACCGAGCGGGAGCTGGGCCGCAACGTGTGGTCCGTCTTCGTCGACATCCCACCGGGGGCGGCGGCCTCGATCGTCGTCGAGCTGGAGGGGACCATCGACCTGTCCGCCGGGACCTACCGCTGGGACCTCCTGCCCCAGACGACCGTCCGCCCCGACGCCGTCACCGCGGCGGTGACCTTCCTCGGCGCCGAGGTCTCCGAGGCCCCGGTCGAGCGTCCCGCCCCCGGCGGGGTCGCGGTCGACGGGGCCACGGTGACGGCGAGCAACGGCGACGAGCAGGGGACGTGGGCCCTGGCCGTCGATGTCGAGCGCTCGGGCTAGACCGTCCGCTCATCAGCGGCCAGCACTCTCCGAAGCGACCTCTGGCGTTCCACCACGCTCGGTGGTACGGTGGCCGTCGACCCACGCCCCGTCGTCCGGGAGAGCAGCCGTGCTCCGCAAGATCGTCTTCGTCCTCATCGCCCTGGCCCTCCCGCTGGCCGCCGCCCAGGCCGTCTCGGCCGGCGAGCAGTACCCGCCCACCGGCGAGGGCAGCACCACCGTGCCGGCCCCGCAGCGGGTCGAGAAGTCGCCCGCCCCGAAGCAGGGCTCGGCCCCGCTGGCCCGCACGGGCAGCGACCTCACCCTCCTCGGGGGCGTGGCCCTCGTGCTGGTGGCCGGTGGCGCGGTGGTCGTGGTGGCCAGCCGTCGCCGCGGCGCCACCCTCCCCGTCTAGCGGGTTCACGCTCCCTTCGCCCTCCGGGGGAGGGCGCGGCGCCGGCACGCCCTACGATCGCCGGATGGCCAAGATCAAGGTGGAGAACCCGGTCGTCGAGCTCGACGGCGACGAGATGACGCGCATCATCTGGGCGTTCATCAAGCAGCAGCTCATCCTCCCGTACCTCGACGTCGAGCTCGAGTACTACGACCTCGGGATCGAGCACCGGGACGCCACCGACGACCAGGTCACCATCGACGCCGCGGAGGCCATCAAGCGCCACGGCGTCGGGGTCAAGTGCGCCACGATCACCCCCGACGAGGCCCGGGTCGAGGAGTTCGGCCTCAAGAAGATGTGGGTCTCGCCCAACGGCACGATCCGCAACATCCTCGGCGGCGTCGTGTTCCGCGAGCCGATCATCATGAGCAACGTGCCCCGCCTGGTGCCGGGCTGGACCAAGCCGATCATCATCGGCCGT
Organism: Iamia sp.; assembly: GCA_052038315.1. Classification (GTDB taxonomy): domain Bacteria; phylum Actinomycetota; class Acidimicrobiia; order Acidimicrobiales; family Iamiaceae; genus Iamia. The sequence goes on along the minus strand of JBQGCF010000211.1, from coordinate 465 downwards.
CACGCCCACGGCGACCAGTACAAGGCCACCAACTTCAAGGTGCCCGGCGCCGGCCAGCTCACGATCACCTTCACGCCCGAGGACGGCTCCGAGCCCATCGAGCACGTGGTCACGAACTTCCCCGCCGAGGGCGGCGTGGCCATGGGCATGTACAACTACAACAAGTCGATCGAGGACTTCGCCCGGGCCTCCTTCTCCTACGGCCTGGCCCGCCAGTACCCCGTGTACATGTCGACCAAGAACACGATCCTCAAGGCCTACGACGGCGCCTTCAAGGACATCTTCCAGCGGGTCTTCGACGAGGAGTACAAGGCCGACTTCGACGCCGCCGGGCTCACCTACGAGCACCGGCTGATCGACGACATGGTCGCCGCCGCCATGAAGTGGGAGGGCGGCTACGTCTGGGCCTGCAAGAACTACGACGGCGACGTCCAGTCCGACACCGTCGCCCAGGGCTTCGGGTCG
>JBQGCF010000210.1:0-58921 GCA_052038315.1 Iamia sp. | reverse complement strand
AGGGGCGCACGTCGAAGGCCGACAGCCGCACCGCGATGCCCAGCCCCGGCGCCCGCTCGCGGATGCCGGCCACGACCGAGCGGAGGAAGTGGGTGCGCCCCGCGAAGGAGCCGCCGTAACGGCCGGGCCGGTCGACCGCGCTGAGCAGCTCGTGGAGCAGGTAGCCGTGGCAGTGCTTCACGTCGACCAGCTCGAAGCCGGCCTGCTGGGCCCGCACCGCGGCGACGACGTACTGCTCGACCAGCTCGTCCAGCTCGTCGTCGGAGAAGACGGTGGCGTCGGGCGTGCGCTGGTCGAGCTCGGGGTGGCGGTAGGCGGTGCGCGGGAGGGGTGCCCCCTCGGGCCGGCTCCAGCGCCCCGAGTGGGTCAGCTGGAGGGCGGCGACCTGGCCCGGGCGGAGCAGAGCCCGCAGCTCGGCGATGTCCTCGAGCGTGTGCTCGTCCATCACCAGCTGGTTGGGGTTGGCCCGCCCGTCGGGTCGCACCGCGGTGGCCTCGCCCCACACCAGCCCGCAGCCGCTGGCCGCGAACCGGGTCCAGCGCCGCCGGACCAGGTCGGTGGGCCGGCCCTCGGGGCTGCCGTCCCAGCCCTCCATGGGCAGGACCGCGAAGCGGTTGGGGATGGTGATCTCCCCGGCTCCGCCGTCGCCCAGCACGACCGGCGCGGCCAGCGCCCCGTCGGGCTCGACCGTCTCGGCGATCGGGATCGTCACGCCGAGGGCGTCGAGGTGGCCCCGCAGCGCGTCGAGCGTCTTCAGGTTCTTGACCTGCGTGAAGCGGACCGGCACGTCAGAGCTCCCAGGTCCGCAGGCGCTCGAGCACGTCCTCGAGCAGGGCCCGATCGGCGTCGGGCCGGCGCACCGCCCCCTCGGGCGTCGTGTCGCTGCTGGCCCAGCCCCGCATCTGGAAGAACATGGCCGCGTCGTGGCGGTAGCCCGGCACCGGCGCTCGGAAGGTCAGCTGGCCGAGGTGCTGGAGGAGGTCGTCGAGCTCGTGGAAGCGCGGGTCGCCGGCCTCCCACATGCGGTCGCGGGCGGCGAAGGCCTCGGGGGCGAAGGTCGACAGCCCGAGCAGGTAGTCGGAGCCGTACATCACCATGTCGATGGCCAGGTCGTTGCCGGTGAGGACCATGAAGTCGGGCCGGACCTCGTCCCGCAGCGCCAGCCGCTCCCACTCCAGCACCCGGCTGAGCGACGAGTGCTTGGCCCCGATGCAGCTCGGGATGCCCATCAGGCCGCGGTAGGCGTCGAGTGAGTAGATCCGGCCGTAGGGCACGAACATGGCGCCCAGCTCGAAGCCGATGAAGCGGTCGAGCCCGGCCCCGAGGGCGGCGAGGGCGCCGACCCAGCCGTCGTCGTCGAGGGCGTTGAGCCCATGGCTCGGGAACACGACGGGGGTGCCGCCGCGGGACGCGATGGCCTCGGCCGCGGCGGCGTAGCCGGCGGCGTCGTAGCCGTCGCCCGGTCCGTCGGGCACGTGGGCCCCGGCCACGAAGTCGCCGCCGGTCACCTCGGCGGCCAGGTCGAGGACCTGCGCCTTGGTGGCGTCGTCGAGCAGCTGGACGTAGCCGGTGTCCATGTTGACCGCAGGGGTCAGGCCGGCGGCGCGGGTGCGGGCGATGTGGGCCTCGACCGCGGGCCACTCGATCTCGCCGGCCGCGGTGAAGGGCAGCAGCACGGCCGACATGCCCGTGATCCGCCGCCCGGGCCGGATCCGGGCCACCACGGCCGCCTCGGTGATGGACGTCTGCGTCACCGACCCATCATGCTCGACCCATGGCGAGGATCGACCAGCTCCGCTACGACGACCAGGTCCCGGGGGCCACCGTGGCCCTCCGGCCCGACGGCGAGGTCGTGGACAAGGCGGTCGCCATCGCCGAGGCGCACCGGCGGGGCCAGCACCTGGTGGCCGAGTGGTCGGGGGACGAGGACGAACCGGTCTCCTGCTCGTACCAGCGGCTGGCCCTCCCACCCCGGTGGGAGCTGCTCCCGGCCGAGCCCGTCGAGCCCGACCCCGAGCTGTGGTTCGAGGCCTGGTGCACCGAGGGCCATGACCTGATCGTCCCCGTCGGCGGCCACACCTTCCCCGGCCGGATGCTGGCCCACTGCCCGCACCAGGACGTCCGCTTCCACGTCTCCAAGGGCGAGATGACGGCGATGGCCGAGGCGACCCGCTGGTACGTCACCGGCTACCTCGCCGCCGCCGAGCCCGAGGTGCCCGATCACGACGACGACCTCCCCGACGAGGACCTGGTGGCCTGGCAGAGCGCCGTCGATCGCTTCCGGCGCACGGGTGCGTGGCTGGGGCGATGGCGGACCTGCGCGGTCTGCGGCTGCGTGCTGCTGCCCGACGGGGGCGGCGGGGACCGCTGCCACGACCACGCCGTCGCCGGCGGATCGCCGCTCAGCCGGTGAAGCTGGCCTCGGCGTCGATCGGGTCGGCCGGACTGGCCGGCGGCGCGTCGGACCCCGGATCCGGGGGCGTGGCCTCGTCGGGGCGGGGCATGAAGCCCTCGCCCTCGACCATGCGGATCCGGGCCGTGCCCCGGTCGACCTCGAAGCGGGCCAGCACCACCGACGGCTGGTCGGGCTCGGTGATCGACACCGGCGTGACGTAGCTGACGCTCATCCGGTCGGCGCCGGCCTCGAGGATGGCGTAGCCGTTGGTCGTGACCTCGATGTAGCGGAGGTGCAGCGGGTTGACCGCGGCCAGCAGGGGCCGGACGACGTCGTTGCCCGGGAAGCCCATCTCGTCGCCGTTGGCCGAGGTCACCGATGCCCCGGCGAACTCGGTGAGGACGTAGGGCGCGTCCGGGTCGTCCCAGTCGGTGGGCAGCTCGGCCGCCGACCAGAAGTGCGAGTCGCCGGCGATCACGACCACGTCCTCGATGCCCCCGCCGGCGATGTGGTCGACGATCTCCCGGCGCTCGGCCTGGTAGCCGTCCCACTGCGTCATGTTGAGGTAGCGCCCGGCGTTGCGCTGCGGCCCGTCCCCGGCGGTGGCCTGGACGTCGGCGTAGGACTCGCTGCGGAAGGGCCAGAACACCAGCTGGCTGCCGATCACCTTCCACGCCGCGCTCGACCCGGCCAGCCCGTCGAGCAGCCACGCCTTCTGGTCGGTGCCGAGCATCGTCCGCCCCGGCTCGACCATCGACGGCTCGTCGACCGACGAGGTGCCCAGGACGTTGTCGGGGGCCGACGGGGGCTCCGGGTCGCGGTGCTGGCGCTCGTCGAGCAGGAACAGCTCGAGCGTGCCGCCGAGGGTGAAGGAGCGGTGCTGGCGATCGCCGTCGGTGCGGCGCACCGGCACCTGCTCGAAGAAGGCGGCCACCGCGCCGGGACCGGACGGGTCCGACGGGTCGGACATGCCGTCGTGGTTGTCGAAGATCCCGACGACGGGGTACGCCGCGTGCATGGCCTGGAGGTCCAGGTCGGTGCGGTACAGGTGGTACTGCCTGCGGAAGTCCTCCAGGGTCACCTGGGGGGCGTCGGGGTCGACCCGCCCGGGCACGGTCACGTCGTCGGCCGGACCGGCCTCGTAGACGTAGTCGCCCAGGCACACCACCAGGTCGACGTCGGTCGCCGGGTCGAGGGCCCGGGCAGCCAGGTCGGCGTGGGCCGCGTAGTAGCCGTGCACGTAGCGCTGGCAGGAGAAGTAGGCGACGCGGACCGGGTTGTCGCCGGTCGGCAGCGTCCTCGTCCGCCCGACCGGGCTGGTGGTGCCGACGACGGTGAAGCGGTACCAGAGCGTCGCCCCGGCCGGCAGCCCGTCGGGCTCGACGTGGACGGTGTGATCCGTCGTCGCGCTCGTCGTCTCGGTCCCGCTGGCCAGCACGCTGCCGGGCCCGAAGGCCACGTCGGTGCCGATCTCCCAGTCGACGTCGATCCCGGCGCCGGCCACCGCCGGGTCGATCCGGGTCCACAGCACCACGCCGTCGGTGGTCGGGTCGCCCGACAGCACCCCCGAGGGGAACTGGGCCACGGGCGCGTACTCGGCGCCGGTGGCCACCGAGGGGGCGAGGGGCAGGAGACGGCCCAGGGCCGTGAGCGGGCGCCCGACGAGGGCCATCCCGACCCCCACGGACCCCGCCTGGAGGAACCGGCGGCGGTGCACGGCGCGATCGTGGCCGGCGCGGGTGACGGGCGGGCGACCTCCGGGTGGCGCGCCGGTGGCCGGGGCACGACTCCTCCCCCGGCTGGCAGGATGCGGCCATGGCAGACGAAGAGCGCATGGAGGTCCAGCGGGTGATCGAGGCGGAGCCGGCGGCGATCTTCGCCGTGCTGTGCGACCCGCAGGGCCACGTGGCCATCGACAGCTCGGGGATGCTCCAGTCCGCCGAGGGCGAGCCGGTCGCCGCGGCCGGCGACAGCTTCGTCGTCCACATGGACCGGGAGGCGCTCAACGACTTCCCGATGGGCAAGTACGACGTGACCGTGACGATCAAGGACTACGAGCCCGACGCCCTGATCTCGTGGACGATCCTCGGCCAGATCAAGCCGCAGATCGGCCACGTCTACGGCTACCGGCTCGAGCCCGGCGAGCACGGCACGGTGGTGACGTCCTTCTACGACTGGTCCGAGATCGACCCGCAGTGGCGGGAGGCGAACATCTTCCCGATCATCCCCGAGTCCGCCCTCCGCGCCACCCTCGGCATCCTCGACCGCACCGTGAAGCGCGGCTACCCGCGAGGCTGAGCTCACGATGCCGGCGGTCGTCCACCTGTTGGGGTACCCGGGGACCGGCAAGCGGACGATCGGTGCCGCCCTCGTCGACCTCGTCCCCCGCGACGAGCACCGCTTCGTGCTGATCGACAACCACCTCACCGGCAACGCCGTGCTGGCCGCCCTCGACATCGACCCCCGCGGCCGGGTCGACCCCCGGGTCTGGGACCACGTCGACCGCATGCGGCCCCACGTCTTCGCCGCCATCGAGGAGCTGGCCCCGCCGGGCTGGTCGTACATCGCCACCAACTACGCCGTCACCGACGTCGCGGCGCCGTCGATCCCCCGGCTCCAGGCCCTCGCCGCCAGCCGGTCCAGCACCTACGTCCCGGTCGTGCTCCACTGCACCGACGAGGCCGAGCACCGGCGCCGGGTCGTCACCCCCGACCGGGCCGCGCACCGGAAGTGGCTCGACGCCGACGGGGTGATCGAGGACGTGGCCACGCGGGTGCTCGTCCGCCCCGACAGCCCGCACCTGCTCGACCTCGACGTCACCACGCTCTCACCGGTCGCGGCCGCCGAGCAGGTGCTGGCCCACGTCAGACGGTGCGGGTGATGCGGGCGTGGACGACGTCGGCGTCGCCGGCGACCAGCTCGGTCACCGCGTAGCCCTCGGGCACCACGCCGTCGGCGAAGAGGCGCTCGCCACCCCGCAGCAGGACCGGCGCGATGGCCAGGTCCATCTCGTCGAGGAGCCCGGCGGCCATGTACTGCTGCACCGTGCTGGCGCCGCCGCCGAGGCGGACGTCCTGCCCGCCGGCCGCCTCCCGGGCCCGGTCGAGGGCGACCTCGATCCCCTCGGCGACGAAGTGGAAGGTGGTGCCCCCGGCCATGGCGATCGGGTCGCGGGCGTGGTGGGTGAGGACGAAGACGTCGCAGTGGTACGGCGGCTCGTCGCCCCACCAGCCGGACCAGTCGGAGTCGCCCCACGGCCCCCGGACCGGGCCGAACATGTTGCGGCCCATGATCCAGGCGCCGATGCCGGTGAAGCCCTTGGCCCAGATGGCGTCGTCGGTGCCGGTGCTGCCGCCCTCCTGGCCCACCATCCGGCGGCCGCCGGCCGTGGTGAAGATCCACTCGTGGAGGGCCTCGCCGCCGACGCCCAGCGGCGTCTCCTGCGACTGGTCCGGGCCGGCGACGTAGCCGTCGAGCGACATCGAGAGGGAGTGGACGCGGAGCTTGCTCATCGGATGACCTCCTCGGTCGGCGCCGCCCCTGTGGCCACGCTCGCGGGTGACGTCGGAGCCACCCTCCCATCCTCGACACGCCCTGCGGGCAGGTCCCGGGGGTCTCCGCCCACCGCGTCGGCCACCAGCTGGAGGACCTGTTGGACGCCGGGGAGGCGCCCGACCCAGCTCGCCACCGCCCACCCGAGGTGCACGTGCTCGAGGGCCCGCCCGATGGCCGCCACGCCCGCGTCGGTGCGCCCGCCCTGGGCGTAGGTGATCCGGCGCAGGGCCACCGGCGCGGTCTCGGCCGGATGGACGACGAGGCCCTGCGCCGACCGGCGGGCGAGGAAGCCGCCGACCTCCCGGCACGGGTCGCAGGTGGTGGCGGCGAACACGACCCCGGGCTCGGTGACCGCCGGTCGCCACGACGGGCGCCACGTCCGCACCTCCTGCCGGTAGGCGCGCCAGGCCGGGCCGAAGCGGCGATCGAGGTCGGCCTCCTCGGACCAGCGGGCCAGCCCGGCGGAGAAGGCGGCGGCCCCGAGCGAGGTGGCCACCACCGCGGGGCTGGCCAGCACCACGCCCCACAGGGCCAGGAGGACGGTGCCGCCGAGCTGCATCGGGTTGGCCACGTAGGCGTAGGGGCCGCTGGTGACGAGCCGATCGGTGGGGTCGAGGGGGACCGGCGTCCCACCCGCCGCCACCATCTCCCTGATCGCCTGGAGGGCGAGGGCCCCGGGCGCGGCGGCGACCAGGGCGGCCAGCACGAGCGTGGTGCGGGACCGGTCGAGCAGCGGGCCCCACCCCTCGCCGGTCACGACGAACACGAGCGACGGGAGGACGAAGCCGAGCAGGCCGGTGAACCCCACGACCTGGAGGGCGGCCCGCACGCCCGGGCGCCGCCGACGCTCCGTCAGGTGGCCGAGCACCAGCGCCGGCGCGAGGCAGGTGCCGACGGCGACGGCCTCGCCCACCAGCCAGCTGCCGTCGAGCACGACGACCGGTGCGCCGAGCGGCATCAGCAGCAGATCGACCAGCACCAGCCCGGCCCCGACCACGGTCCGGCGCCCGGGGACCAGCGCCGGCACCGCGCCCCACAGCACGGCCCACCCGACCCAGAGGTCGGCGGGCACGCCCAGCACCGCCGCGCCCTCCGCTCCGAAGCGCCACCAGCCGACCTCGACGGCCACCACGTTCACGGCCAGCAGGGCGGGCAGGAGCCAGGCGGTGGCCACGACCGCGGCGGCGACCCGGCGTCGGTCGGGGCGGGTGAGGAGGACGAGGATGCCGACCGCGGCGAGGGGCAGGTAGAGGGCGGCGGCCCGGATGAGCAGCTCGCCCCCGGCCGGCTCGCTCACCGGTCCACCCCGGCGACCACCGCGTCGAGGAGGTGGTCGGCGGCCAGGTCCATGCCGTAGCCCTGGAGCGGGGCGAAGTAGACGGTGGGGTACAGCAGCCGCTCGTAGGCGAACCGCAGTCGGACCTCGGTGGTGCCGTCGGGCCGCTCCCGCCAGGTGAAGGTGGCCCGGTCGAGGTCGAGCCAGCGCGACAACATCGTCCCGTCGTGGGCCACCTCGAACACGACCCGCCCCGGCGCCGACTCGGCCACCCGCAGGTGCATCTGCGAGAGGTGGGCGGCGTGCTCGCCCTGCACCAGGCCCACGACGCTCAGCGGGTGGTCGTCGTGGGTCCCCCCGTCGAAGGTGATCGTGCGCAGGTCGCCCACGGCGATGCCGCGGCCCTCGGCCCGCACCGGGCGGTTGAACCCGAAGCGGAGGAAGGCGGGCAGCTCGGCCTCGAAGGCGAAGGGCCGGGCCAGGGCGGCGGCGACCTCCTCGGCGTCGGCGTCCACGACGATCGTGACGCTGGCCGTGGCGTTGGGGTCGAAGGGGGTGCCGATGACGCCCTCCAGGCTCACCAGCAGGAGCGGCAGCCCGGCCAGGGCCAGCGGCCGGGTGCGGTCCTCGCCACCCCGGCGGCGGTTGGCGTCGACCACCACCCCGATCGCCCCGGCCACCACCACGACCAGCGGCGCCGCGAACAGCAGGCAGATGAAGCCCTCGGGCAGGATCACCCCGGCCACGACCAGGGCGATCAGCGACCCGCGGACCGCCATCTCGGTGGCGTTGATCCCCCGCGGCATCAGGGCCAAGCCGATCCCCAGGATCGTCGGCACCCCGACGTAGAGCGCCGCGGTGCGCTCGAGGTCGGTGGCGTAGACCAGCCGGTAGGCGGCGCTGGCCGCCCCGAGCACGAGGAAGAAGCAGATCAACCGGGCCTGGGCCGGTCGCAGACGTCCCGCCATGACGACCTCCCGAGGCCTACGATGCGAACGTGGACTATGCGAGTGAACACTAACATCGTGAGCGATCACTCACAAGGTGCGACGGACGACCTCACGATCGAGGAGCTGGCCGACGCCGCCGGGGTGCCGGTGTCGACCGTGCGCATGTACCAGCACCGGGGGCTGCTGGCCCCGCCCGAGCGGCGGGGCCGGGTGGGCTGGTACGGCCCGGGGCACCGGACCCGTCTCGACCTGATCGCCCGGCTGCAGGAGCGGGGGTTCTCGCTGGCCGCCATCAAGGAGCTGATCGCCGGGGTGGAGCGGGGCGAGAGCCTCCGGGCGGTGCTGGGCCTGGGCGAGGGGCCCTCGACCTGGACCGCCGAGGAGCCCGTCACCCTCCCCCTCGCCGAGCTGGTCGCCCTCTTCCCCCGGCTCGAGGCCAGCCCCGAGCTGGCCTCGCGCGTCTTCGCCCTCGGCCTGGTCGAGCTCGGCCCCGAGCCCGGTCAGGTCGTGGTCCGCAGCCCGGCCTTCCTCCGCATCGGTCGTGAGCTGGCCGCCCTGGGCGTGCCCGCCGAGGTGATCATCGACCAGTACGAGCAGCTCAGGGTCGAGGCCGAGGCGGTGGCGACCCGCTTCACCGATGTCTTCCGCACCCACCTGTGGGCCCCCTTCGTCGCCGCCGGCGCCCCACCGGCGGGAGCCGCCGCCCTGGTCGAGCAGCTCGAGGCGCTCGGCCCCCTCGCCGAGGGCGTCGTCGTCACCACCCTCCGCCACGCCCTCCAAGAGCAGGCCGAGGCCTTCATCCGCACCCAGGCCGAGGCCCTCGGCCTCGACCTCCCCACCCCCGGCACCCCGGCCGAGGGCTGAGCCAGGGCAGGACGACGCTGGACCGGTTCAGCCCTCCAACAGCGCCCGGGTCTCGATGCGGACGAGACCGCGACGGAACGCTCCGGCCGCCCACTGCGAGCGGAGCGCCTCCAGGGTGCCGACCGACCTCAGGCAGACGACCGCCTCGTGTACCAGCCGACCGATCATCGTCGTCCGCTCGTCCCATCGCAGACCCGACCGCACGTCGAAGGCGACGAACGCCAACGACTCGAGCGTCTCGAGGTGGGCGATGGATGGCGTCGGATCGATCGGAGCGAGCGGCAGCGCAGCGATCGAGAAGTACATGTCGCAGTGGTGCGCCTTGGCCAGGACTCGGTCGTGCTCCAGGGCATGGAAGATGGCACCGGCGTCGACGCCGACCGACACGCCGTACGGCGACGCCCAGATGTCCAGGATCCACCGGACGTCCGGACCGTCGATCGGGAAGACGGTGCGGTCGGAGCGCAGCCCCTCCGATCGCAGCGCACAGGTGGTGAGACGCCGGAGGTCGGCCGTCCTCGGCTGTCCCTCGGTCCGTTCCACGACCGGACTCTACGTGCCATCCCCCCGACCCTCGGTCGAGCCGCTGCAGCGAGACCGGGACCGGTGTGGTGGAGACGATGGGACTCGAACCCACGACCCCCTGCTTGCAAAGCAGGTGCTCTAGCCAGCTGAGCTACGTCCCCGGGGGTTGTTGACTTCCTGGGTGAACCCCGGACCCGGGAGACTACCGGGAGCCGCCGGCGCCGGCGGAGGCGGTTGCGGGCTCCTCAGACGGTCCGGCCACGTTGCCACCGGTCGGGGTCGTCCGGGTACGGGATGGATTCGACGAAGGTGGCCTTGCTCTCCCGGAGGGCCTCCTTCGTCTCGGCTCGTGCTGCAGCAGGCGGGGAGATCATCTGGACGCCGAGCTGACGGAGGGACTCGCGGTGGTGCTTGCCACGCATGGCGCCGTCGTAGAGGACGGCCTGGGCGCCGGGTAGCGGCGGGATGGCGCGTCCGAGGGTGGCATCGCGGCTTTGGCCTCGCCGCCGGCGGTTGGGACGTGGTCGAGGCCGACGATCCACCGGGAGTGCCACTCGCCCTCTCGGCGGGCGGCGAAGATCACGAACTTGTTATCCCAGACGGGATGGCCACCGCCGGTGGTGTGCATCTTGGCGTCAGGATCGTGGTTCTTTTCACCGAGGATCTCGCCGGTCGCCTTGTCGACACGACGCATCCCCTTCTTGGCCTTGTAGAGGGGCTTGATGACCTTGCCATCGCCGACGACGATGCGATCCTTCTTCGGGTGCGTGAGCGACCCGTGCCCGTTCGGGTCGCAAATGCCCGCCTTGGGGGCCATGGCGGTGGCGCTCGTCTCGAAGCTATTGCGGATCGCCTCGGGCGCGTCGGGGTCGGCCTTGACGAGGCGCTTCATGTGCTGCCAGTGGTGGCGCCTGACCGGCTCGGGTGGTGCCCACCGAGTCGGATCGGCCGGATAGCGCTGGCGCCCGACCTCGCAGCGATCTGCTGTCGTTCGCCGACTGGGCTGACCGCCCACTCGCACCTGTCGCCGACCTCGCCAACCGTCGAAGCAGCAACCAACACAGCTCCGGCTGAACTCATCGCACGAAACGGCCCGAGGAGGATGCAGAGATGTGACCGCTAAGGTTCCGCCCCTCCAGTCATGGGTACACTTGTTCGATGTTGTCGACTCTGACTGCGCTCATCCAGCGCATCGCGCACAGGTCATCCCCAGAGGTGTCCACAGGTTGTGAACAGGACCACCATTGTCGAGGCCACGTTCGGGTATCATCTGGGCTGATGGGGCAGGCTCGAGCAGTTGACGTGGCTGCAGCGATCCTCGAGCGGTTCGACTCCCTCGACACGATCAAGCTGCAGAAGCTGGTCTATTACGCGCAGGCGTGGCACATCACATGGTGCGGTGAGCCGTTGTTCGAAGAAGCAGTCGAGGCGTGGGACAACGGTCCTGTCGTTCGTGACCTCTTCCAGTGCCACCGAGGCGCCCGAGCCGTGTCGAAGCTCGGACGAGGGTCCTCCGACGCCCTCCCAGACTCCGCCGAAGGCGTTTTGGCCTTCGTGCTTGCGTACTACGGCGCCGATGCCGGCGCCGATCTGGTTCTCCACGTGCACGAGGAAGCGCCGTGGGCCGACGCGTACCACGGCGGCGGCCAGAACACCGAGATCACGCCAGAGGCGATGCGCGATTACTACTCGTCGATCGAGTTGAACGATCAGGCGTGGCTGTGGCGTTCCGGGCTCTACCGACAGGCCGAGCAGGCCGAAGCGGAGAGCGGTCGACCATTGTCGGAAGACGAGCTCTTGGACATGCTCCGCTAGACCCAGAGCAGTTCACTGTGCCGACCTACGACCTGCCGCCTTCGGTGCTGCGCCGCTTCAACAAACTCGAGGCCAACGACCAGGCGCTGTTCCGCGAGGCGCTGGTGCTCTTCGTCGCCGGCCTGAAGTGTGGTGGGCAGTTCGACCCGAGGCTGCGCATCAAGGGCGTTCAGGGGAAGCCCGGGTGGTTCGAGATGACCTGGGCGAAGGATGGCAGGGGAATCTTCAAGTACGGAGCCGAGGTCGTCCAGGGCGAGGCACACGTCATGTGGCTCGCCATCGGCACGCACGACGAGCTGTTCGGTCACTGAGCTCCACAGCGACGCGACCTGGGTTACTATCACGGTCGGCTGCACCCACCCTTCTAACGCTTGCTCGGCAGGCGTACGGCGGTAGCAAGGTCGTGCGGAACTGATAGGTGACGTTCCGAGAAAACCAGTCGCACGTTCCGGGTTGCTCTGCAGGCATCCCACTGAGCAGGGTGGCGTGGGATTTCACCACACGCCACGTCCCCGGGGTGGAGGCAGCGTACCGGGCGGCGCGAGCGTCACCCGATCGGACGCTCATGTCGCGGGCGGTGGGGCCGATGCTGCCGGAGGCGACGCACGACGGGTGTGTCCCGATGGCTTCGGGCCAGGGTCGAAGGAGACGGCGCATGCGGCGGATGGGTGTTGTGTTCACGAGCGCGGTCACGGTGTTGGCTGCGATCGGGCTGCTGACCGGGACCCCGGCCGGGGCGGCGCCGGTCAAGGCCAAGTCGATCGTCCTCACCACGACGCCGAGCGCGCCCGTCGCGACCCAGTCGGTCGACGTCACCGTGGCCATCACGCCCCGGGGCGGCGGAGCGCCCACCGGGGGCGCCGTGACGATCCTCGACGGCGCCACGACCGTCGGCACGGGCGTCGCCACCACCCGCAACACCCGGATCACGATCGGCGCCCTCACCCCCGGCACCCACAGCCTGAAGGCCACCTACGGCGGCGACGCCACGACGGCCGCCGGGTCCTCCGGCGCCATCACAGTCACCGTGGCCAAGGCGCCCACCCGCACCACCGTGGTCGCCCCGGCCGTGACCGAGGGCGATGTCGCCACCTTCAAGGCCACGGTCAAGCCCACCAGCCCCGCCGACCCCCGTGGCGTGCCGACCGGTCGCGTCGAGTTCACGGCGGGCGGCCTCCGCGCCTCGGTCAAGCTCAACGCCAGCGGTGTGGCCACCTGGCGCCGGACGCTCCCCGGTGGCGATCACGCCGTCACCGCCACCTACACCGGCGACAGCACCTACGGGACCGGGACGGTCGGCACCACGACCCTCACCGTCGCCCCGCCGGCGCCGGCCGCCACCGCGACCGGCATCACCGCCGGTGATACCCACTCGTGCGCCGTGCTCAGCGATGGCACGGGCCGCTGCTGGGGCGCCAACAACTACGGGCGGCTGGGTGACGGCACCCAGAACATGACCCTCACCCCCGTCACGGTCACCGGCCTCGCCGGTGCCACCGCCATCGCGACGAGCAGCGGCAGCTCGCACACCTGCGCCCTGATCGACGACGGCACCGCCCGCTGCTGGGGCGCCAACAACTACGGCCAGCTCGGCAACGGCACCACCGACAACTCCCTCACCCCGGTCACCGTCACCGGCCTCACCGGGGCGGTCGCCATCACCGCCGGCGCCAACCACACCTGCGCCGTGCTCGGCGACGGCACCGCCCGCTGCTGGGGCGCAAACCTCTACGGTCGCCTCGGCGACGGCACCACCGACAACTCGAACATCCCGGTCACCGTCACCGGCCTCACCGGAGCCACCGCCATCACCGCCGGCACCAACCACACCTGCGCCCTCCGCAGCGACGGCACCGCCCGCTGCTGGGGATCCAACAACTACGGCCGCTTGGGCGACGGCACCCAGAACATGGCCACGACCCCCGTCACCGTCACCGGGCTCGTCGGCCCCTGACGAGGTGCCGGAGGGCGGGCGGGGCAGAGTGGGCGGCATGCCCGAGCCACACGAAGATCCACCCGTCGACACCGCCGTGGTGGGGACCGCCGCGGCGTCCGTCGACCCGTCCGGCACGACCCTCCTGGCCACGATCGTGACCGGGGCGCTCGGCGCCGTGGTCGGGGCGGGGTGGCGGGTGGTGAAGACCTTCCGACCGGGGGGCCGTTCGACCTAGGGCCGACCACGGAACGTGGTGAGATTGGGGTTTGAACACGGAGCGTGTTTGTGGAACAATGCTCCCAGCGAGCACGCCACCACGACAGGTGACGCTCCGACGCTGCTCCACACCCCTGCCATGACCCCGTCGACCACCCCGCTCCCGCCCGCTCCCGGGCCGGTCCGCGCTCCCGGAGACGGCGGGCGATGAGCGACACGGGGGGGCTCTGGGACGGCCGCTGGGTGGTGTGCCGGGCCCACACGCTGGCCCGGGCCGACCTGGCCCGGCCCGACGAGGTCGACGGCGACGGCGGGCCCGCCATCGTCGGCCTCGAGCACCTGCCGCCGTCGTCGCAGCCGGCGGTCGTCGCCCTGGTCGGCGATCTGACCCGGCCGGTCGACGCCCAGGTCGCCCTGCCGCTGCCGGCCGGCGGCCATGCCCTGCTCACGCTGCGGGGCGACCCCGCCCATGTCGAGGTGGTGGTGCGGGGCGCCGGCCCCCGCCCCGACCCCGATCCGGGCGAGACCCTGGTGACCGTCCTCCCGGACGGCCGGCGCGCCGAGCTCAAGGGCGTCGCCGCCTGCGTGATCGACCCCGACGGCTCGACCGCGGCGGTCAGCCCCGCCCTGGCCGACCTGGCCGCCACGCCCGCCCGGGTGCTGGCCCGCGACGGCATCACCGCGGTGGTCGACGAGGCCGACCACGGCCGGGTCCTGGCCGTGGCCCGGAGCGTGGCCGACGACGCCGTCGGCGTGCGCATCCAGCCCGGCGACGGCGGACCGACCCGCTGGGTCGACGTCCACGGCGTCGACCTCCAGCCCGACCCGGCCTCGATCGCCGACCCGGCCCCGACGCCCCAGGGCCGCCTGCTCCTGATCACCGAGCTCCACGCCCGGGCCGGTGACCTGGCCCGCGCCGCCCACCGGGCCTCGGCCGCCTTCGTCCAGGCCCCGTCGGGCCGGGCCCGCCTCGCCCGCGACGGCGTGATCGCCGCCGCCAACCCGTCCCTGGCCCGCTTCTTCGAGGCCGATCCCGACGACCTGACCGGCCACCTCTTCATCGATCTGATCGACCACGCCGACCGCTCCGCCCTCCGCATCCTCCTGGAGGCGGTGCTGCGGGGCGACCTGGGCTCGCTGGAGCACGAGGTCCGCCTCGCCCCCCACGTCGCCCCGCCCGACGAGGACGCTCCGGTGCGCCGCAACGAGCGGCCGGCGGTGTGGGTCCGCATCCAGGTCGAGGCGGTGGCCACCGCCACCTCCATCGAGGCCGATGTCGAGCTGCACGACATCACCAGCCGGCGCCGGGCGGAGCACGACCAGCAGGACACCGTCGACGCCCTGCGCTCGGCCTTCATCCACGCCCCCACGCCGATGGCGGTGATCGAGCTGGACGGCACGATCCGCGACGCCAACTCCGAGCTGCGGGCCCTGCTCGACCTGGGCGCCGTCGACTCGCAGCGGGTGCGGCTGGCCGACCTGGCCCCCGAGGCCGACCACGGCCTGATCGACTCGGCCCTGGCCGAGATCACCCTCGGCCGCCGCGGCCGGGTCGAGTGCCGGCTGCGCCGCCACGACGGCTCCGAGGGCGTCGTCGAGCTGTCGGTGGCGGCGGTGACCACGCCCGACCACCTCAGCCCCTTCGCCATCGCCCAGGTCACCGATGTGACCGTCCGGCGCGACACCGAGGAGAAGCTCCTCCACCAGACGCTCCACGACCCGCTGACCGGGCTGGGCAACCGGCTCCTCCTGCGGGAGAAGCTCGAGCGGGCGACGGCGCAGCGGGCCCAGGTCCCCTTCGCCCTGATGTTCATCGACCTCGACCACTTCAAGTGGATCAACGACACCCACGGCCACGAGGTGGGCGACGCCCTGCTGGTCGAGGTGGCCCGCCGCCTGCGCGACACGGTCCGCACCGACGACACCGTGGCCCGGCTGGGCGGCGACGAGTTCGTCGTCCTGGCCCTCGGCGTGTCCGACGCCGAGCGGGCCGGCACCCTCGCCGGCAAGGTCCGGGCCGCCATCGCCGCCCCCTTCGAGGTCGACGACCACACCCTCAACGTCACCGCCAGCGTCGGCGTCGTGCTGTCCGGCTCGGAGCACACCAACGCCGACGCCCTGCTCCGCGACGCCGACCTCTCGATGTACCAGGCCAAGAGCACCGGCCGCGACCGCCACCAGGTCACCGTCGGCGCCGAGGCCGCCGCCAGCCGGCCCACCGCCGGCGAGGCCCTGCGCCTGGCCCTCGACACCGACAGCCTCCGGCTGTTCCACCAGCCGATCGTCGACCTCCGCACCGGCCGGGCGGTGGGCACCGAGGCCCTCCTCCGCATCGCCGACCCCCTCGCCGGCACCCGCCCGCCGGGCCGCCTGCTCGAGGGCATCACCGACCCCGAGCTCCTCGTCCATCTGGCCGGGTGGGTGCTCGACCACGTCCTCGACCAGATGCAGGGCTGGGACGAGGCCGGCATCGGCCCGCTCTCGATGTGGCTCAACCTCAGCGGGGCCGAGCTGGCCACCGACTCCCTGCTCGAGCGGGTGAGCAGCGCCCTGACCCGCACCGGGGTCGACCCGACCCGCATCAACATCGAGGTCCCCGAGCCCACCCTCCTGCTGGCGGACAGCCGCTCGCTCGACCGCCTGCGCACCCTGGCCGCCCTCGGAGTGCGCCTCGGCATCGACGACTTCGGCACCGGCAGCGCCTCGCTGGCCCACCTGCGCTCGCTGCCCATGCACTTCTTGAAGATCGACCCGTCGATCGGCCGCCGGCTGCGGGAGCCCGGGGGCCGGGCGGTGGTCGAGGCGGTCGTCGCCGTGGGCCGGGCCCTCGGCCTCGACGTCATCGCCGAGGGGATCGAGGACCGCTCGCAGATCGACGTCCTCGCCCAGCTGGGCTGCACCCACGCCCAGGGGAACCTGTTCGCCGCCCCCGCCCCGGCCGAGTCGCTGACGCTCGGCGACGGGCTCCTGGGACCCGGCTGACGGACACCGGCATGTTCCATCCAGATCCACATGAGTCCTTCCTCGTACTGTCCGGGTACGAGGAAGGCGCGCCGCAACAGAGGAGGAGAGAACCCACCATGGGATCTTCCGACGGAGACACGGTCACGCCCCACGACGAGGTCGTCATCGACCTGCGCGACGAGGCGGTCGATCCGCAGCCGGCCACGCCGGTCGGGACCGACCTGGCCCACGCCGACACGGTCATCGACCTCCGGGACGCCCGGCCGCCGAGCGGTCGCCCCGCCGACCTGCAGCCCGGGCACCGGGTGGTCACCATCACCGGTGGCGACCTGTGGATGAAGGCCGAGGCCTTCGTCTACGACGTCTACCGGGAGGTGGGCTACTGCGAGGAGTCGCCCCGCCACCGGGTCGAGGAGCTGGCCCGCTGGGAGACCCGCTCCCGCCTGCACGCCGTCCTCGACGACGACGACGAGGTCATCGGCGTCGTGCGCACCATCTTCGGGCCCTACGGCGAGCTCCCCGTCGGCCAGTTCGAGCGCCACGACCTGGGCGACGAGGACCCGGTGTGCGAGCTGTCGTCGCTCACGGTCCGGACCGACGTCCGCAGCACCGGCGTGATCGAGCACCTGTACCGCACCGGCTGGCTCGACGCCTTCCGGTCCGACGCCACCTGCGTCGTCGCCCTGATCGACGAGTGGCTGCTCGAGGTCTTCCAGGACAGCTACCGGCTGCCCTTCCGCACGATCGGCGTGGCCAAGGAGTACATGGGCAGCACCCCGGTGCCGGTGGCCATGTCCCTCGACGGTGACTCCTACCGGCTCACCGCCGAGCAGAACCCCGACTTCTGGGCCTGGACCCTCGAGGCGGTCAGCCAGGTCGAGGCCGAGGCCTGGGGCCTGCCGCTGCTCGACACGGTCGAGCGCCCGACCCGCTAGCGGTCACCGTCGCCCGCGCCGCACCATGCGCGGCGCGCGGCGGCCGGCCTCTTACGCTTCGTCCAGGCCCGGCTGGGAGTCGCGCTCCTTGCGCACGCTCCGGACGACGCCGGCGATCGCGTTCAGCCCGAGGAGGACGGCGAGCACACCGATGACGATGTAGGCGACGGCGGGGAAGTCCTCCCGCCCGGCCCAGGCCAGCCAGACGTAGGGGGCCACGAACGCCGCGCAGGCGACCATCCCCCAGCGGCTGGCCGAGGCGATGCGACGATCGACCAGGCCAGTCACCACGCGAGCGGTGCCGAGCGCGTAGGGCACGGCGGTGACGATGTCGAGGACGCCGAACACGACGACGGTGACGCGGCCGTAGCGGGCCAGCGTCGAGTACGCGATCGCGAACCGGACGATGACGAACAAGACGACGCCGATGACCCACGACAGCTCGAGCACCTGGCGCCGCGACGTCGGCTGGGCATCGCTCGACGAGGTCGACGGGACACTGTGTGTCGTCAGAACCGTCCCCATGGTGCTGCTCCGGTCTGCTTCAGCGATGGTGCGTGACAACGGGTTGTCACCCGTTGCCGACCCGAGGCGTGAACCTAGCGCTTCTCTCCGCGGTTGCGCCACCCCCTCATACCCGTCCGGACCGTTGACCTCCTATTTTCCGGCACGGTGCCGATGAGGACAGCGTGTTGAGGGATCACTGGCACGAGAAGGGATGGCTCGCGTACCTCGTCGCGGGCGCCCTCGTGTCCACGATCGCGGCGATCGTGGCCGGTCCGACGGCCAACGGGGTGCTCCAGCAGCTGCTCGGCTGGAGCTCGGTCGCCATCGGCGTGGGCATCGCCCGGCGCAGCGAGGGGATGGTGCGCCGCACCTGGCTGTGCTTCGCCGGGGCCAGCTCCGCCTTCCTGATCGGCGGGGTCATCCGCACGGTCCACGGCCTGGTGATCGACGTCGAGCGGCCCTTCCCCTCGCCCGCCGAGGCCGCCCTGGTCGTCGGCCACCTCCTGCTGATCACCGGCAGCATCCTGCTCGGCCACCTGCGCTCGCCCGACCGGAACCGGGCCGCCATCATCGACGGCGCCCTGATCGCCGCCGGGATCGAGACCGTCGTCTGGGTGCTGCTGCTGTGGCCCTACGTCAACGATCCGGCCGAGGCCGGGCCGGCCCGGGCCATGAACGCCTTCTACGCCCTGCTGACCACCATCCTGATGGCCAGCATCGCCCGCCTGGCGGTGGGCCCCGGCGCTCGGACCCTCAGCTACCGCCTGCTGGCGGTGGCCGTGCTGCTGATCTTCGCCCAGGACCTGGCCGTCACCGTCGAGGCCGCCGGCGGTCCCGAGGCCCAGCTGGGCCGGGCCCTCGCCCCGTTCATCTTCGTGTTCTTCGGCGCCGCCGCCCTGCACCCGCACCTGAGCCGGATCACCGAGGCGGCCGACACCCTCCACGTCCGGCTGACCTGGCAGCGCGTCGGGCTGCTCGTCGGCGCCCTGCTGATCAACCCGGCCATGCTCGGCGTCCAGCTGCTGCTCGACGAGGAGCCGGCCGTCCCGGTCCACATCGTCAGCTCGGTGATCATCTCCGGCCTGGTGCTGGCCCGGCTGGCCTACCTGCTCCGCAGCCAGGAGCGGGCCACGAACGTCGAGCAGGCCCTGCGCCGGGCCAACGCCCGCCTGGCCGTCGCCCCCGGCCGCTCGCAGATGGTGCGGGCCACCGTCGAGGCCGTGGCCGACCTGTGCCGGCCCTTCCTCGCCGTCCGCGCCACCGTCGTCGTGCCCGACGAGGACGACCTGGTCGTCCAGGACACCTCGGGCCAGGGCGCCGGGGCCGCCGCCGGCACCCGGGTGCCGATCGCCGAGGTCGACTGGTGGGACGACCTGGCCGACGAGCCGGTCGAGGTCGAGAGCCGGCCGATCGACGGGCCGCACCGGGCCACCGCCCCGTCCCGCATCAGCTACGTCGTCCCCCTGAGCAGCAGCGCGGCCGACCGCCACGTGCTGGTCGTGACCTCGGCCGAGCCGCTCCCGGTGGTGCTCAAGGAGGCGATCGAGTCGCTCGCCAGCACCGCCTCGCTGGCCCTCGAGACCGCCGAGCTGTCCGAGGCCCTCCAGCGCAGCCGCATCGAGCGCCGCTTCCAGGCCCTGGTCGAGAACTCCTCCGACCTGATCGTCACCGTCGACGCCGACCACACGATCACCTTCGTCAGCCCGGCCTGCCGCCGCCTGCTGGGCCGGGACGAGACCTCGCTCCTCGGCGCCCCCTCGACCGACCTCCCGGTCGCCGAGGACGTGGCCCTGCTCGACGACCTGCTCGGCCAGGCCGACGGCACCACCTTCTCGCTGCCGGTCGAGGTGCGGCTGCGCCACGTCGACGGCTCGCCCCGGTGGTTCGAGGTCGCCGCCCGCGACCTGACCTCCGAGGCCGAGATCGCCGGCTACGTCCTCAACTGCCGTGAGGTCAGCGACCGCAAGGACGCCGAGCTGCGCCTGTTCCGCAGCGAGGCCCGGTTCCGGGCCCTCGTCCAGAACGTGGGCGACGTCGTCGCCGTCATCGACGACTGGGGCCGCTTCACCTACGTCTCCCCGGCCATCACCCCGCTGCTGGGCTACCGCTCCGAGCAGCTGCTCGACACCCCGGCCACCGCCATCATCGTCGCCGACCAGCGCCGCGACGCCCAGGACCTCCTGCTCCACGCCCTGCGCGGGGCGGCCGACCGCAGCGCCCCGCAGAGCATCGAGCTGCGGGCCCTCGCCCTCGACGGGAGCGTCCGCACCCTCGACGTCACCGTCAGCGACCTGCGCCACGACCCGGCCGTCCACGGCATCGTGCTCAACGCCCGTGACGTGACGGTGCGCAAGCAGCTCGAGTCGACCCTCCGCCACCAGGCCCACCACGACGCCCTCACCGGCCTGGCCAACCGCAGCCGCTTCGGCGAGCTGGTCGAGCAGACCTCGGCCGAGGGCAACGGCTCCGCGTGCGTCCTGTTCGTCGACCTCGACGACTTCAAGACCGTCAACGACTCGCTCGGCCACGCCGTCGGCGACGAGCTGCTCGTCGCGGTGGCCGGCCGGCTCACCGCCAGCCTCCCCACCGGCGCCACCGCGGCCCGCCTCGGCGGCGACGAGTTCGCCGTGCTGGTCCGCCCGGCCGACGACGACCTGGGCCCCGTCGGCGTCGCCCTCCGGCTCCTCCACGAGCTCCGGGTGCCCTTCGACGTCAACGGCTGGGAGATCGTCGTCACCGCCTCGATCGGCATCGCCGCCATCGGCGACGAGGGCACCACCGCCGAGGTCGTCCTCCGCAACGCCGACATGGCCATGTACCTGGCCAAGGAGCGGGGCAAGGACCGCGTCGAGCTGTTCGAGGAGGCGATGCACGTCACCGCCTTCGAGCGGCTCGAGCTCAAGGCCGACCTGGCCCGGGCCATCACCTCCGGCCAGCTCGCCCTCGTCTACCAGCCGGTCGTCTCGCTCGACACCGGCCGCATCACCGGCGCCGAGGCCCTCGTCCGCTGGGACCACCCCCGCCGGGGCCGGCTCTCGCCCGACGCCTTCATCGGCATCGCCGAGGAGACCGGGCTGATCGTCCAGCTCGGCCAGTGGGTGCTCGAGGAGGCCTGCCAGCAGCTGCGCACCTGGCAGCTGACCCTGCCGGCCGACGCCGCCCTGTCGATGAGCGTCAACCTGTCGGTCCGCCAGCTCGAGCAGGCCACCATCGTCGATGCCGTCCGCGACGTCATCTCGCAGTTCGCCCTCGACCCCAAGACCCTCACCCTCGAGATCACCGAGACGGTCGTCATCGACCACATGGAGGACGACCGCAGCCGGCTCGTCGCCCTCAAGGACCTCGGGGTCAACATCGCCCTCGACGACTTCGGCACCGGCTACTCGTCGCTGCGCTACGCCGACGACCTGCCCGTCGACGTGCTCAAGGTCGACCGCAGCTTCGTCTCCGGCATCACCGACCACGAGGCCACCCCGGTGCTCGAGGCCATCGTCGCCCTGGGTCGCCGGCTCGGCGTCCACACCGTGGCCGAGGGGATCGAGAACCCCAACCAGATCACCGCCCTCAAGTCGGTCGGCTGCGACCTGGGCCAGGGCTACTGGTTCTCCCCGCCGCTGGCCCCCGAGGCCTTCGCCGACCTGCTGACCCGCAACCTGACCAGCGGCGGCTTCGACACCTCCGGCCAGAGCGACACCGAGCGCACCGACCAGGGCCCCCAGGCCTGATCGTCGGCCTCGACGGAGGCCTCCACGGGTAGGTTGCGCACCGTGCCCGGTCCGATCTTCGTCTCCCGCCTGGTGCGGCTCCCGTTGCTGGATGCCGACGGCCACGCCATCGGTCGGGTCGACGACGTGGTCACGGTGCCCTCCGGGGCCGAGCCGGCCCGTGTGCTGGGCCTCGTCGTGGCCGTCGACCGGCGCAAGATCTTCGTCAACGAGGCCCGGCTGGGGTCGATCGACCCCACCGGGGTGCGGCTCCGCTCGGGGATGATCGACGTCCAGCCGTTCCGGCAGCGGCCGGGCGAGAAGCTGGCCATGGCCGACATCCGGGGCACCCGCGTCGGCGACGAGTTCATCGTCGACGTGGCCATCGAGGAGTCGCAGCGGACCGGGTTCTGGTTCGTCGTCGCCGTCGCCCTCGGCGGACGGGGGCCGCTGCGCCGGCGCGGCACCCACGTGGTCGAGTGGGGCGACGTGGCCAGCGGGTTCGACGCCGGGCCCGAGTACGCCGAGGTCGCCGAGCTGCGCGGGATGCACCAGTCCGACGTGGCCGAGCGGATCCGCTCGATGCCGCTCCCCAAGCGCCGCCGGCTCGCCGAGCTGATGGAGGACGACCGCCTGGCCGACCTGCTGGAGGAGCTGCCCGAGGACGAGCAGATCCGCCTGCTGCAGGGCCTCGACCTGGAGCGGGCCGCCCACGTCATCGAGGAGATGGAGCCCGACGACGCCGCCGACCTCCTGGGCGAGATGCCCGAGCCCGAGCGCCAGCGGATCCTCGAGGCCATGGAGCCCGAGGAGTCGACCCCGATCCGGCGCCTCCTCGCCTACGCCGAGGACACCGCCGGCGGCCTGATGACGCCCGAGCCGGTCGTCCTCGACGGCGCCACCACCGTCGCCGAGGCGCTGGCCACCGTGCGCGAGCCGGACCTGCCCATGGAGCTGGCCGCCCAGGTCTTCGTCGTCCGCCCGCCGACCTCGACGCCCACCGGTCGCTTCCTCGGCACCGTCCCGTTCCAGCGGCGGCAGAGCGAGGCGCCCGGCACCCGGCTGGTGGACTGCGCCCACGCCGACCCGGAGCCGGTCCCGCCCGACATGCCGCTGCGCGAGGTGGCCGAGCGGCTCGCCAGCTACGACGTCATCGCCGTGCCGGTCTGCGACCGGGCCAACCGGCTGGTCGGCGCGGTCACCGTCGACGACGTCCTCGACCACGTCCTGCCGCCCGACTGGCGCCGGCGCCGCCGGCCCGTGCCCGGTGTGGGGGCCTGACCGTGGCCCGCCGCCAGTCCGACCTGTCCCGGCCCCGCCGCCGGCTGGAGTGGACCGGGTTCTACGACCCGGAGGCCTTCGGCCGCTTCTCCGAGGGCATCGCCCGCTTCCTCGGCACCGGCCGCTTCCTCATGGGCCAGACGATCGTCGTCTTCTTCTGGATCCTCATCAACGTCACCGTGGCGTGGGCCCGCTGGGACGAGTACCCCTTCATCCTCCTCAACCTGGCCTTCTCGACCCAGGCCGCCTACGCCGCCCCGCTGATCCTGCTGGCCCAGAACCGCCAGGACGACCGGGACCGCCGCCAGGCCGAGCTCGACCGCCAGGTGAACAACCGCACCCAGGCCGACACCGAGTACCTGGCCCGCGAGCTGGCCTCGGTCCGCATCGCCCTGGGCGACGTGGTGACGACGGCCGACCTGCGGGACTCGGTCGACCGGGTCGCGGCCGCCCTCGAGCGGGTCGAGGCCCGGCTCGCCGCCCTCGAGGCCGACACGCCCGAGGGCCCCCCCGCCGAGGCCCCCTGACGATCACGTCCTGACGATCCCGCCATGAGAGCACCCTCATCGGGCGCTCAGCCGCGGCTCACGCCCGGACCCGACGGTGGGACCAGCGACCGGGACCCGCCCGATCGCCCGTCCCCCAGGAGATCGCCATGTCCCCCCTCCGTCGCACCCGTCTGGCCCTCGCCCCCGCCGCCATCGCCCTGCTCGGCGCCGGCCTGGTCGCCTGCCAGCCCGGCGCCCGCCCCGAGGCCTGCAACGGTGCCATCGGCGCCGTCACCGTCGAGGACGTCACGGTCCCGAGCGGCGCCACCTGCACCCTGCACGGCACCCGGGTGAAGGGCAACGTCACCATCGACCGCAACGGCACGCTGCGGGCCGCCGGCATCAGCGTCGACGGCAACGTCCAGTCCCAGGCCCACAAGCTCGTCACCATCCGCGAGGGCAGCCGGGTCGGTGGATCGGTCCAGCTCGAGTCGGGCGGCGAGGTCCAGGTCGCCGACTCCCGGGTCGGTGGCAGCGTCCAGCTCGAGCAGAACACGGCCAAGGCGGGAGTGGCCCGCACCACCGTCGGCGCCGACGTCCAGCTGTTCACCAACCGCGGCGCCCTGGCCAGCCAGAACCGCATCGACGGCAACCTCCAGTGCAAGAGCAACACCCCCGCTCCGACCGGCGGCGGCAACGTGGTCCAGGGCAACAAGGAGGACCAGTGCGCCCGGCTCTGACCGGCGCCGCCCTACGGTGACCGCCGATGAGCTGGTGGGCGGAGCAGCAGGCCCGGGCCGCAGTCGGGGCCGCCCGTCTCGACGCCCTCGTCCGACCGGCGTCGCCGGCGTCGAGGCGGGTGTCGATCGGCGTCCTGGTCCTCGTGGCCGGGGGCGCGGCGGTCGCCAAGTCCGTCCTGATCGCCGGCGATCGGTGGGGCCTCGGAGCCCAGCTCGGCTCGCTCGCCCTGGTCGCCGGCACCGCCGGCGTCGTCCTCGCCCGCGACGCGGAGCCCGGGGCCCGGTGCGACACCGTCCTCCGGGCCCTGGGGCTGCGGTCCCTCGACCGGCCCGGTGACGACGCTCGGGCCCGGCTGGCCTTCGCCCTCGGGCCCCCGGCCGTGGTGGTGGTCGGGACCGGCGTGGCCCTGCTCGTCACCGGCCGGCCGAACCACGCCACCGCCGGCGAGCTGGCCGACCTGCTGCTGCTCGTCGCCCTGGCCGAGGAGCTCGTCTACCGGGGTGCCGTCCTGGCCCTGGCCCGGCGGGCCCTGCCCCCGCTGCCCGCCGAGGTCGTCACCGGCCTGGCCTTCGTCCTCTGCCACGCCGGCAACGCCGGTGCGCCCCTCCTGCGGTTCGGCGGGCCCGCGCTCGGGGCCGTCGCCTTCTCCTGGCTGCGGCACCGCACCGGCTCCCTGGCCGGGCCGGTCGGCGGGCACCTCGCCACCAACCTCCCCGGCAAGGTGCTCGGGCTGGGCTAGCCGGCCAGGGAGTTGCCGACGAGGGGGTCGAGGGTGAGGTCGGGCTGCTCGGCGAGGACGCGGTCGAGCCAGAACCGGCTCTCGAACAGGGCCAGCCGGGTGCCGTCGGCCCGCTCCAGCACCGTGACGCCCCGCATGCCGCGGAGCGGGGTGGTGCTGTCCTCGTCGGTGACCCGGGCGACGGTGTAGGCGGTGGGGCTCAGCTCGACCGGGGCGCCGAACTCGGTCTCGAGCCGGTGCACCGCGACCTCGAACTGCATCGGTCCGACGGCCGCCAGCACCGGCGCCTGGTCGCCCCACGCTGGGTCGCGCAGCACCTGGACCACGCCCTCCTCGTCGAGCTGGGTCACGCCCTTGCGGAACTGCTTGGCCTTGGCCGTGTCCTTGACCCGGGCGACCGCGAACTGCTCGGGGGCGAAGCTCGGGATGGTGGGGAAGGCGACGTGCTCGTCGAGGTACAGGGTGTCGCCGACCCGGACGTCGGTGGCGTTGACCAGGCCCACCACGTCGCCGGGCCAGGCCACCTCGATCGTCTCCCGCTCCTGGCCGAACACCGAGTGGGCGTACTTGGTGGCGAAGGGCTTGTGGGTGCGGGCGTGGGTGACGACGTCGCCGCGGGTGAACCGGCCCGACGCCACCCGCAGGTAGGCGATGCGGTCGCGGTGCGCCTTGTCCATGTTCGACTGGACCTTGAACACCAGGCCGGAGAAGGGGGCGTCGAGCGGGCGCTCCTTGCCCGCCTCGTCGGGGCGGGGCGAGGGCGATGGGGCCAGGTCGACCACGGCGTCGAGCAGGAGCCGCACGCCGAAGTTGGTCAGGGCCGAGCCGAAGAAGGTCGGCGAGGTCTCGCCGGCCCGGAACAGCTCGTCGTCGTGCTCGGCGCCGATCTCGGTGAGCAGCGACAGCTCGTCGCTGGCCTGGCCCCACGCCGCGCCCTCCTGGGCGGCGGCGGCCTCGGCGTCGAGGACCTCCTCGGGAGCCTCGGTGGCGCCCCGGGCCACGCGGGTGAAGCGCACGTAGCGCCCGTCGCGCCGATCGACCACGCCGCGGAAGTCGCCGGCGATGCCGACCGGCCAGGTGATCGGCGTGGGCACCACGCCGATCCGCTCCTCGACCTCGTCGATCACCTCGAGGGCGTCGCGGCCGGGCCGGTCCCACTTGTTGATGAAGGTGATCAGCGGCAGCTCGCGCTCGCGGCAGACCTCGAACAGCTTGAGCGTCTGGGGCTCGATGCCCTTGGCCGCGTCGAGCACCATCACCGCGGCGTCGGCCGCGGCCAGCACCCGATAGGTGTCCTCGGAGAAGTCGCGGTGGCCCGGGGTGTCGAGCAGGTTGACCACGTGGTCGCGGTACGGGAACTGCAGCACCGTGCTGGTGATGGAGATGCCGCGCTGCTTCTCCATCTCCATCCAGTCCGACGTGGCCGCCCGCCGGCCCTCGCGGGCCTTGACCGCGCCGGCGCCGGTGGTGAGGGCGCCGCCGTAGAGCAGGAACTTCTCGGTCAGGGTGGTCTTGCCGGCGTCGGGGTGGCTGATGATGGCGAAG
The DNA here is from genome assembly GCA_052038315.1 of Iamia sp. Classification (GTDB taxonomy): domain Bacteria; phylum Actinomycetota; class Acidimicrobiia; order Acidimicrobiales; family Iamiaceae; genus Iamia. Next base: position 32,485 of record JBQGCF010000210.1, on the reverse strand, counting down.
GTCCGGCGCCGGGCCGCCTCGTCGACCGCCTCCGGGATGGGCTGGTTCATCGGGGGGTGCAGTCCGCGCAGCGCCCGACGAGGTCGAGGCGGTGGTGCTCGGCCCGGAAGCCGGCGGCGGCGGCCGCCTCGACCAGGGCCGACTCCAGCTTCTGCTCGACCGGGCCGGGGACGGTGAAGTCGGCCACGATCCCGCAGTCGGTGCAGATCAGGTGGTGGTGGTGCCCGGCCAGGTCCTCGGCCAGCTCGAAGCGGGTGAACTCGTCGCCCCCGGCGATGCGCTGCACCACCCCGGCGGTCTCCAGCACGCTGAGGTTGCGGTACACCGAGCTCTGGGGCAGGCCCTCGCCCCGCTCCACCACCTCGGCGGTGGTCAGCGGGCGATCGGCCTGGGCCAGGATCCGCACCACGGCCTGGCGGTTGGCGGTGTAGCGCTGGCCGGCGGCACCCACGCGCCGCGACACCTCGACGTCCAGGTCGTGGAGGGTGGCGGGGGGCGGGGTCGGCACGGCGCTCAAGCCTACCGGACACCTGCCGACTGAGAACGAGTGAGAAGCGCGGGGCCGTCCCGCACGGGGCGGACCCGACTTCCCAAGCGATCGTCGTGGTCGTAACATGACCGCAACACAACCGGCCGGGCGGGTCGGCGGGAGCAGCTGCGCTGTCGTCGACCCAGGCAGTGCCCGTGGGGCCGGATGTCCGGATCGCTCCACCGTTCGCACACCCCCGAGGCCCGACGCCATGCCCGACGACACCCCCGTCGATCCGCTGACCGCACCCTCGCTCCTCGCCCGCCGCCACGTGCTGCTCGCCGGTGCCGCCGTGGGCACCGCCATCGCCCTGCGCGGCGTGCCCGCCCTGGGCCAGGAGGAGGGGTCGACCACCACGTCGTCCTCGTCGACCACGAGCACCACCACCTCGACCACGTCGACGACGACCACCACGACGGCCCCGGCCACCACCACGACCGGGCCGCGCCCCACCACCACGACGACCCAGCCGGCGCCGCCCATCACCCAGCCGGCCCACGGCGACGAGCCCCGCGCCGCGACCCAGACCCGCAGCTTCGACACCCTCCTGACCGAGAGCCCCGACCGGGGGATCATGTTCCCGGTCTTCCCGAACAGCGCCACCTCCTGGAACAAGAACCAGGACACCTACGGCGCCTGCCGTGACGGCTGCTCCCGCCGCCACCAGGGCGAGGACCTGATGGCGCCCAAGATGACCAAGCTGCTCGCCGTCAAGGCCGGCACCGTGGTCGAGCTCCGGCACCGCTCCAGCGGCAACTCGCTCTACATCCAGGGCGACGACGGCTGGTTCTACTGCTACCTCCACATCAACAACGACGCCCCCAACACCGACAACGCCGCCAACAAGGTGGCCGACGCCTGGGGGCCGGGGCTGCGGAAGTTCGCCAAGACGGCCACCACCATGGACGAGACCGCCGCCCGGGGCTACCGGGTCCGCGAGGGCGAGCTGGTCGCCTACTGCGGCGACAGCGGCAACGCCGAGGGCTCGGGCTCGCACCTCCACTTCGAGATCCGCAAGCCGGCCACCGGCAACTTCTCCAGCGAGACCCAGCGCCTGTGGTCGTCGGCCTCGGTCAACCCCCGCGAGTCGCTCAAGGCGGCCAAGACGGCGAAGGAGGCGGCCCTGGTGCCGCCGGAGACCTTCCACCCGTGGGACAACAGCCGGGCCTTCATCACCGCCCAGTACCAGGACTTCCTGGGTCGCACGCCGTCCAACGCCGACCTCGACTACTACGCCGAGATGCTCGACTACGGCACCAAGACGCCGGACTGGCTGATGCAGTACTTCCTCGAGTCGAGCGAGGGCGACGGCAAGACGCAGTGCATCGCCCGGCTCTACCAGGCCTTCTACAAGCGCCTGCCCGACACCAACGGCTTCCTCTACTGGATGGACGCCCGGCGCAGCGGGGCGTGGAGCGTCTACCGCATCGCCGAGCAGTTCGCCCGGGCGCCCGAGTTCTCCAAGATGTACGGCTCGCTCGACAACGCCGGCTACGTCGACCTCGTCTACACCAACGTCCTGGGCCGCGATCCGGAGCCCGCCGGCAAGCAGTACTGGGTCGACCAGCTCAACGCCGGCGTCACCCGGGGCCGGGTCATGACCGGCTTCAGCGAGTCGCCCGAGTACAAGGCCGCCCAGCGCAACCGCATGAACGTGGTCGGCTGCTACGGCGTGATGCTGAACCGGGTCCCCACCGCGTCGGAGCTGTCGAGCTGGAGCGGCCACCTGAACGGCGGCGGCTCCACCCGCGACATGATCGTCATGCTGCGGATGTCCGAGGAGTACGGGACCGCCGCCCAAGCCTGACAGGATGCCGGGCATGGCCGATGCGACCATCCCGAACGCCGATCCCGCCCTGCTCGACGAGGCCGTCGAGCTGATCCGGGCCGCCGGTGAGGCGACCCTCCGCTGGTTCCGCGACGACGAGCTGGCCATCGACCGCAAGGGCGACGGCACGCCGGTCACCCAGGCCGACCGCGAGGCCGAGCGGCTGATCCGGGCCGAGCTGGCCGTGCGCCACCCCGACGACGGCGTGCTCGGCGAGGAGGAGCCCGAGACCCACGGCACCAGCGGCCGCCGGTGGATCCTCGACCCCATCGACGGGACCAAGGCCTTCACCCACGGCGTCCCCCTCTACAGCAACCTGCTGGCCATCGAGGACGAGCACGGCATCGCCGTCGGCGTGATCAACATCCCGGCCCTGGGCGAGACCGTGTGGGCCGGCCGGGGGCTGGGCTGCTTCTGCAACGGCCAGCCGGTGCGGGTCAGCACGGTCGCCTCGGTCGCCGAGTCCTACATCAGCACCAGCGGCTTCAGCCCGTGGTCCGACCAGGCGATCCTGACCCTCCAGGGCACCGGCGCCCACCTGCGCACCTGGGGTGACGGCTACGGCTACGTCCTGGTCGCCACCGGCCGGGTCGACGCCATGGTCGACCCGGTCGCCGAGCTGTACGACCTGGCCCCGATGCCGGTGATCCTGGCCGAGGCCGGGGGCCGCTTCACCTCGCTCGACGGCGAGGACGGGCCGGGCCACGGCAGCGGCATCGCCACCAACGGCCTGCTCCACGAGTCGATCCTCGCCACCCTCGGCGGCGCCGCCTCCGCCTCCCGCGCCGGCACCCCTCCCGGCTGACCGGCCGGGAACCCGGTCGTCCCGGGGGACGACCGGAAGGGGGTGAGATCGAGCCCTGACCCGGGGTCGGGGGACGGCAACCGCCATGATGGCCGGGTGCGCCCCCGCTCCCCCGCCCCCCGTCGCGGCCGGCGGCTGGCCGTCGCCGGTGCCGTGGCGCTGGCCACCCTGGCCCTGAGCGCCTCGCCGGCGGCCGCCGACCCGCCCGGTCCGACGGACTACCGCTCGGAGATCGAAGAGGTCACGCCCGACGTCGACGGCCTGACGGCATCGATCGTCGGGGGCGACGGCTTCCTGCTGCTGGAGGTCGAGCCCGGCACCACCGTCGAGGTCCCCGGCTACGCCGGCGAGCCCTACATCCGGTTCCGGGAGGACGGGACGGTCGAGGAGAACCAGGCCTCGGCGGCGACGTACCTCAACCAGTCCCGCACCCGGACCGACGCCGACCGGACCTACGACCCCGACGCCGAGCCGGACTGGAAGCAGGTCGCCGACGACGGGCGCTGGGCCTGGCACGACCACCGCATCCACTACATGGGCGGGGGGACGCCCGAGCCCGCCCGCACCGACCGGGGCGTCGTCTGGGAGGTCCCGCTCACCGTCGACGGCGAGGACGTCACCATCACCGGCGCCTACCGGCTGCTCGACGCCCCCACGCCGCTGCCCTGGATCGCCGGCGCGGTCGTGCTCGCCCTCCTGATCGCCCTCGGCCTCGGACGGCTGCTGCCGGCGCTGCCCGCCGCCGGGGCCACCGTGCTGCTCGCCGGGATCGGCGGCGTGGTCGCCGGGATGGCCCAGCGGGGCGAGAGCCCGCCGGGGGCGCCGACCTCGCCCCTGGTCGTGATCCTCCCCGCCATCGCCGTGGTGGCCGGGATCATCGTCGTGATCCAGCGGGGCCGGGTGCTGCGCGCCGTGGCCGGGCTGGCCGGGGCCGCCGCCCTCGGCGGCTGGGCCCTGGTCCGCATCCAGGTGCTGTGGAAGGCGATCCTGCCCACCTCGCTGCCGGCCGGGACCGACCGCCTGCTCACCGCCGTGGCCATCGGCGCCGCCGCCGGGGCCGCCATCCTGGTCGTCCGTTCGGGCGCTCTGGCCCCCGACCTGAGCGACCTCGACGACGACCTTCCGGCACCCGCCGACGCAGAGAGCGCGTGACAGGGGGCCGAAAGGCCCAGAACCTCACTGTCGGTGCTCAACGGCTCGGGGCCCGGGCCGATGGAGGTGGGTGCCGCAGTCAGGGGACAGCAACTCGGTCGAGCAGCTCGTCGAGGTGCTCCAGAAGGAGCGGGACCGGCTGGAGCAGCTCCGGTACCGGTTCGTCACGCTGGGCCTCCTGCTCGACGCCCGTGAGGTCCGCTTCTGGGGTTGGGCCCTCCAGGACCTGAACCGGGCCCGGTTGCGCGTCCGGGAGACCGACCTGATGCGGGCCGCCACCGTCGGCACCATGGACGTGGCCAGCAGCCGGGGCGGGGTCCCGTCGCTGCGGGAGGTCGCCGCCGCCACCCCCGTGCCGTGGGCCGGGATGCTGCGGGACCACCACGACAGCCTGTACACGGTCGTCACCGAGATCGAGCTCCACGCCCACCACATCGCCGAGGAGGGCCGGGCCTGCCTGGCCGAGCTGGCCCGCACCGGCACCGTCGGCCAGCCCCTCGCCCCGGTGCCGTCGTCGGAGATCGCCCCCGTGCTCGTGGCCCAGGCGGACGGTCGCACCGAGCCGTCCCCGCCGGCCCCCGCTCCTGCGCCCTCCTCCCGCCCCCGCCCGACGACGCGCCTGCGGGCGCCCGGCCAGGCCGACGACCTCGACCCCGTCAGCATCGAGTGCCTCCTGAGCGACGTGATCGCCGGTGGCGGCCGGATGCGGATCCCGGCCCTGCTCGCCTTCCTCCGCTAGCGGCGCCGGAGGGTCACTTCGGGTAGACGCTCTGCGACCCGCCGGTCACGCCGGCGGCACGGGTCTGCGACCCGCCGGTGACGCCCCGGGCCCCGGGATCGGGCTCCGCCGCGCAGGCCGCCAGGGCCAGCGTGCAGGCGGCCGCCGCCACCGCCATCCGTGCGATCGATCGACGTGTCATGGGCGGATCATGACAGGGCTTGTCAAGACCCGGGACGCGCCACGGCCCCGCCGGGGTGGGGCGGGGCCGGTGTGCGGGGTGGGGGGCCTAGTGCAGGGCGACGGCGGTGAGGCGGTCGCCCCACTCGCTGGCGCCACCGATGGCGTTGGCGTAGCCGGCCTTGCGGCGGGCGACCCGGCCGGTGGGCTCGTCGGCGGGAGCCGGCTCGTACTGCGCCTCGATGCCGTCGCGCAGCATGGCGAGGGCCTCGGAGCGGAGCTGCGAGATCCGGGACTCGGTCACGCCGAGCAGCTGGGCCAGGTCCTGGGACTTCCGGCCCTCCAGGAAGTAGCCCACGATCACCAGGCGGTGGCGCTCGGGGAGCAGGTGCACGGCGTCCCGGAGGTAGGCGTGCAGCTCGCGGCTCTCCAGCTCCTCGGAGGGCTCCTTGGTGTGGTCGTCGGCGAGGACGTCGACCAGGGTCAGCTCCTCGTCGTCGTCGGCCACCTCGTACTCGAGGGCCAGGACGACCGAGCGGAACATGCGGTCCTGCAGGCGGCGCAGCTCCTCGGGCTCCATGCCCAGGGCCTCGGCCTTCTCGTGGGCGTTGGGCACCCGGCCGAGCTTGGTGGCGAGCTGCTGCTCGACCTGCTCGAGCTTGCGGGCGAGGGTGCGGACCGAGCGGGGGGCCCAGTCGGCGGCCCGGACGGCATCGAGGATGGCACCCCGGATGCGCTGGGCGGCGAAGCGGTCGAAGGGGACGCCCCGGGACTCGTCGTAGCGCCGAGCCGCCTCGACCAGGCCGAGGGCGCCGGCGGTGGCCAGCTCCTCGCGGTCGACGTGACGCGGGAAGTGCACGGCGACCTGGAACACGACGTGGCGCACCAGCGGGAGGTGCTCCTCGATCAGGCGGTGAACTTCGTTCTCGGTGACGGCGGGCATCTGCCCCTCCATTGTCCGTGGTCTCATCCCGGACCTTCGTTCGGTCCCCCCGCTGTGGCTGTGAGCCCCTGCGACCCAAATGGGCCATACGACCCATCCGCAGCGTCACCTCAGCGGTCTGTTGAGCACTGTACGTGGTGGCACTACCACGGACAAGGCTGGATACACAGAATGAGCCAGACGGCCCACCAGGGACGCGTCGCGCTGGGCGGCCGCCTGACCACCCAGTGACCCCACTTTGGCGTGTCGACACCCGCCGATCGCGGATGGTCCGACCGAGCCGTCCCCGGGACTCCCCCACCCCGTTCCACCGATCCCCCGATCGGGCCGGAGCGCTCACCCGGTGGGCCAGCCCGATCGGTGGGCGGCCGGCTCCGGTCGGGTCAGCCGGTGAAGGCGGCGGCCTTGACGCCGCGGATGGCCAGCTCGCCGAGGAGGTCGCGGGCCCGGTCGCTGGCGGCCAGGCCGTGGGCGCCGGCGGCGATCCCCAGCTCGCCCCGCACCGCGGCGACCGCGCTCACCGCGGCCACGGCCCCGGCGGCGACACCGGGCCGGTCGAAGGCGCCGTAGACGATCGTCTCGTAGCGGCCCTCGATCGTCCCCCGGACCTCGGCCCGCACCGCCCCGACCGTCCCCTCGGGGTGCGGCCGCCGCAGCATGGGCAGCCGGGAGGTCAGCCGGTCGCGCCGGGTGGCGGCCAGCCGGGCGGTGGCCCGGTCGACCTCGCCCAGGGCGTTGACGAGCAGCAGGGCGTCGGGCAGGCCGGCCCGGTAGCAGTCGGCCGCCCCGACCGGGTCGGGGAACCAGCACAGCTCGCGACCCGAACCGGCCGGCCGGCGCTGCCAGCCGCCGTCGCGCCAGTCGATGGAGCTGCCCCCGAGCGCCCGGTGGTGCTGGTGGGCGCAGGCCGGGCCGCCGGTGCCCATGCGGGCCACGTGGACCTCGGCGACCTCGTCGAACAGGTCGGCGGCGTGGCGGGCGAGGAGGCAGGTGAGCCCGGGCGAGAAGGCGGCCCCGACCACGACGGTCGACCCCGCCGCCTCGGCCAGCGGGCCCAGGTCGAGCAGCGCCTCGACGTCGCCGACTGCGTCGGACGTCGACACGACGGGCACGCCCCGCTCCACCAGCGGCAGGGCCGCGGCGGCGTGGTCCCCAGCCGGGAGGGCCAGGACGACGGCATCGGCCTCGGGCGGACCGGTGACCGAGGGCGGGTCGTCGGTGGCGACCGGCCCCAGGGAGGCGGCGACCTCGCGCCGGCGGGTCTCGTCGGGGTCGCGCAGGACGACCTCCTCGACACCCTCGGTGGAGGCCAGCTGGCGGGCGGCCCGGGCCCCGACCGCACCCAGGCCGACGACGGCGACCCGCATCAGCGCAGGTCCGGGCCGGACAGCTCGCGCCACCCGCCCGACTGGGGCGGCGTCCCCCCCGACCCCCGCAGCCGCACGAAGGCGGCGACGAGACCGGCCAGGCCGAGTGCGACGAGCGCACGGCGGAGCAGGGTCACGGGATCCTCCCGGATCGAGGGGGTGGCGTGGCCCCGGATCGGCACGGGGCCGCACCCGGGCGACCACAGGGCCGGTGCGTGGGGCTAGCTGGAATCGAACCAGCGACCTCACCCTTATCAGGGGTGCGCTCTAACCGACTGAGCTATAGCCCCGGGTCGGAGGACCCTACTGCTCGGCCGTCCCGGGATGCCACCCGCAAACGGCGGCGGGGCTCAGGACGGGGCGTCGTCGTCGCTGCCGGTGTCGGAGGGGGTGCCGCCGGACCGGCCCTTCGCCGCACCGGAGCCCCCCGTCGAGGGGCTCTGGCGGCGCACCCGGCGGGATCCGCCCGGGCTGGAGGAACCGGAGGAGCCGGTCGCGCCCTTGCTCCGCGTCGCCGGCGGCGACCGCCGCGCCGCGCCCCCGCCGGAGCGCCCGGAGGTCCGGCTCCCCGACGATTGCGAACCGGAGCGGCCGCCCGGACGGGCCGCCGGCGGCTCCTCGTCGGCGGGACGCTCGACGACGGCCGTCCGATCGGCGGCCGCGCTGTCGTCGTCGTCATCGCTGGCGGTGGCCGTCGCCGCGCCAGCCCCGGCGACCCGGGGGGCGTTGGCCAGCTCGAGGGCCTCGGCGTCGTCGCCCGGGTCGGTCGTGGCGTCGCCGCCCGCGTCGGCCGGCGCGTCGTCGTCGGCACGGCCGGTACGGCCGCGGCTGCCGTCCGCCGGGTCGGCGGCGGGCGCCGGGGCCTTGGCCGTCGACACGGGCGGCCGGGCCGGGGGCGCCGGCGCCACCATCGGCGGGGCCGACGGCGGGACGGTCGGGAGGGCGAGCGGGGCCGGCGGGCGGCTCGGCGGCGCCGGCGTCTCGACGATCTCCTCGATCACGACGAACTTGATGCCGCCGGTGATCTCGCTGATCAGGTTGAGGAGGGCGGCGGCCAGCACCATGAACACCGTGGCGGCCAGAGCCCCGACCGCGCCGATGAAGGCGACCTGCTCGAACATGCGCTCGCCCTGGAAGCGGAAGTCCTCGAAGCCGGCGTCGCGGAGGAAGCCCTCGAGGTCGTCGACCAGCCCGGTGGTGTTGGCCAGGCCCCAGAGCAGGGCGACGGAGCCGAGGACGACGCCCAGCATGATCGTGTTGAAGACCAGGGCGATCTTGAGGACCGACCACAGCTCGATCCGCCGGACGATCCGGGTGACCCGCCGCCCGCGCCGCCGGGGCCGACCCCGTCCGGTGCGGAACGACGGCGTGGAGACGGCATCGGCCAGGGCGTCGGCGGCGGCGGGGCCGCGCCGGGTGGTGCGGCCCGGGGCCGAGCGCGGTGAGGTGCCGGTTCGCGGTGCAGCGGGGGCCACGGGACCCTCCACCGGGCCGCTCAGCCCGGAGTCGACGGACACGGCGGGTCAGTGTACGAGATCGGTCTCCGCGACGACCCTTCGGTGTGGCACCAGGTCCCGTCACGCTCCGCCCGCGCCGTGGCCCGGGCCCGTCCGACGCTCACCGTCACGGTGACCGCGTCGCCCTCGGCCCGGTAGGCCACGAGCCGGCCGCCGTTGGCCCCGGCCAGCGCCTCCGCCGCCCCCCGGCCCTCGGCCGCACCGGCCAGGGCGGCGGCATCGGCCCCGGTCCGGGCCCGGGCGCCGTCGACCACCACGGAGCCGGCACCGACCAGGGCCAGCAGCACCACGGCGGCCAGCACCAGCCCGGCGGCGACCAGGACCGTCGCCTGGCCCCGGTCGCCTGGCGGTGACCGGACCTCCCTGTGGCGCCGTCGGCAGACCTCGCCGCGGCAGGGGCAGAACCTGCAGCGGCGGGGGCGGATCGTTCGGTGCGGAGCGGGCACGGGGACCTCCGGCTGGGCGCGAGACGGCAGGACGGGTGCCCCTCGGCGGGGAACCGATCCGGCCGTCCCGGCGATCGGGAGGTCGTCGTGTCGGGGGAGCCGGGCGGGCCCGGCCTCGATCAGGTGGCGGGGGTGGAGGTCTCGTCGGCGCCGAGCACGGGGGCCACGGCGGCGACGCTGCGATCGCCCTCGACGTTCATGACCCGGACGCCGGTGGCGTCACGGCCCTGCGAGGAGATCTCCCGCACGGCCATCCGGGTCACCACACCGTCGGAGGCGATGGCGAAGATCTCGTCGTCGAGGGCGACCATGAAGGCGGCGATGACCCGACCCTTCTTGGCCGTGAGCTTGATGCCCCTGACGCCCTGGCCACCCCGGCCCTGGGTGTTGAACTTGTCCAGCTGGGTGCGCTTGCCGTAGCCGGCATCGGTGACGATGAGGATGGCCGTGTCGTCGCGGGCGACGTCGCAGCTGACGACCTCGTCGCCCTCCTTCATCTTCATGCCCCGGACGCCAGCGGTGGAGCGGCCCATGGGCCGCACGTCGTCCTGGGTGAAGCGGATCGTCATCCCCGACCGGCTGACCATGAAGATCTCGTCGGCGTCGTTGCAGGGGATGACCTTCACCAGCTCGTCGTCGTCCCGCAGGTTGATGGCGATCAGGCCGGCCCGGAGCGAGGAGTCGTACTCGGTGAACCGGGTCTTCTTGACCTGCCCCTTGCGGGTGGCGAAGAAGAGGTACTGGTTCGACTCGTAGTCCCGCGTGTCGATGATCGCCTGGATCTTCTCGTCGGGCTGGAGCGGCAGCAGGTTGACGATGGCGGTGCCCCGCGCCGTCCGCTCCTTCATCGGGATCTCGTGGGCCTTGAGCCGGTAGACGCGACCCCGGTTCGAGAAGAACAGCAGGTAGGCGTGGGCCGTGGTGGTGAGGATGTGGGCGATGTAGTCCTCGTCGCGCAGGTTGGCGCCGGCCACCCCGCGCCCGCCGCGGCCCTGGCTGCGGAAGGCGTCGACCGAGACGGTCTTGGTGTAGCCCTTGGCCGACATGGTGACGATGAGGTCCTCGTCGTCGATGAGGTCCTCGAGGTTCATCTCGCCCGGGTCGTAGGTGATCTGCGTCCGGCGAGCATCCGCGTACTTCTCCTTGATGACCCCGAGCTCGTCGCGGATCACGCCCAGCAGGATCGTGCGGTCGGCCAGGATCGCCTCCAGCTCGGCGATGCGGGCCCGCAGCTCCTCCATCTCGGCCTCGAGGGTGGCCCGCCCCAGCCGGGTGAGCCGGTGGAGCTGCATGTCGAGGATGTACTCCGACTGCACCTCGCTGAACTCGAACGGCGCGGCCTGCAGGGCGGCGTGGGCCGCGGCCCGGTCCTCGGAGGCCCGGATGGCGGCGATGATGGCGTCGATCAGGTCGAGCGCCTTGATCAGGCCCTCGACGATGTGGGCCCGCTTCCGGGCCTTGTCGAGCCGGAACTGCGACCGCCGGGTGATGACCTCCTCCTGGTGCGCCAGGTAGTGCCTCAGGGCGTCGTGGAGGTTGAGGGTGCGGGGCACGCCGTCGACCAGGGCGACGGTGTTGACGCCGAAGGAGGTCTGCAGCGGGGTCCGCTTGTAGAGGTTGTTGAGGATGATCAGCGCCGGGGCGTCGCGCTTGAGGGTGATGACGATCTTGGTCTCGCCACCCGAGGACTCGTCGTTGGCGTCGGAGATGCCCTCGATCTCCTTCATGGCCACCAGCTCGCTGATCTTGGCCAGCACGGTCCGGGGACCGACCTGGTACGGCAGCTCGGTGATGACGATGCGGTCGCCGCCGCGCGCCGTCTCCTCGATCTCGGCCCTGGCCCGCATCTTGATCGAGCCGCGGCCGGTGCGCTGGGCGTCGAGGATGCCCTGCTGGCCGAGGATGAGGGCGCCGGTCGGGAAGTCCGGGCCCTTGACGATCTGGGCGTTGACCAGCTCCTCGATCCCCGCCTCGGGGTTGTCGATCAGGAACGTGGTGGCGTCGATGATCTCGCCCAGGTTGTGGGGCGGGATGTTCGACGCCATGCCGACGGCGATGCCCTGGCCCCCGTTGACCAGCAGGTTGGGGAACCGGCTGGGGAGGACGAGCGGCTCCTCGAACTCGCCCGAGTAGTTGTCACCGAAGTCGACGGTGTCCTCGTCGATGTCCTGGAGCATGGCCAGGGCCAGCGGGGCGAGCCGGCACTCGGTGTAGCGGGCGGCGGCTGGGCCGTCGTCGGGCGAGCCGAAGTTGCCGTGGCCCGACACCAGCGGGTGGCGCAGCGAGTGGGGCTGGGCCATGCGGACGAGGGCGTCGTAGATGGCGCCGTCGCCGTGCGGGTGGTACTTGCCCATCACGTCGCCGGTGACGCGGGCGCACTTCATGAAGGGCCGGTCGGGGCGGGCGCCCACGTCCTGCATGCCCCAGAGGATCCGGCGGTGGACCGGCTTGAGGCCGTCGCGCACGTCGGGCAGGGCCCGGGACACGATGACCGACATGGAGTAGTCGAGGAACGACCGCTCCATCTCCTCCTCGATCTCGATCAGCTCCACGCTGGAGTCGGCCGAGCCGGGCAGGTCGTTCTCGTCGGGCAGGTCGCTGGGGGTCTGGTCGTCACTCATCTGGGGTCCTCGGGGTCTCTGGCGGCGGGCGGGGCTGGCCGGCGGCCTAGATGTCGATGAAGCGGGCGTCCTTGGCGTTGGTCTGGATGAACTTCTTGCGGGCCTCGACGTCGTCGCCCATGAGCGTCGAGATGGCGGCGTCGGCCACCGCGGCCTGCTGGACCGAGACCTGGAGGAGGGTGCGGCTCTCGGCCGACATCGTCGTCTCCTTGAGCTCCTGCCAGTCCATCTCGCCCAGGCCCTTCAGCCGGGCGAACTCCTTCTTGTGGTTGGGGTTGGCGGCCAGGAACTCGGCCTTGGCGGCGTCGTCCTTGAGGTACACCTTCTCCTTGCCCACGACGGTGGAGTAGAGCGGCGGCTGGGCGATGTAGACGTGCTGGTCCTCGACCAGGTCCTTCATGTGGCGGAAGAAGAAGGTCAGCAGCAGCGTGCGGATGTGGCTGCCGTCGACGTCGGCGTCGCAGAGCAGGATGATCTTGTCGTAGCGGGCCTTGGGGAGGTCGAACTCCTCGCCGAAGCCGGCGCCGAGGGCCGAGATCAGCGCCTGGACCTCGGTGTTCTTGAGCATCTTGTCGATGCGGGCCCGCTCGACGTTCAGGATCTTCCCGCGGATCGGGAGGATGGCCTGCGTCTTCGGGTCGCGGGCGTTGGTGGCCGAGCCGCCGGCCGAGTCGCCCTCGACGATGAACAGCTCGCACTCGTCGCGGTTGCGGCTCGAGCAGTCGCGCAGCTTGTCGGGCATGCCGGCGCCGTCGAGGGCCGACTTGCGGCGGGTGGCGTCGCGGGCCTGGCGGGCGGCGGCGCGGGCGCGCTGGGCGGCGATGCCCTTCTTGACGATCTTGTTGGCCTCGGTGGGGTTCTCCTCGAACCAGTCGGCCATGCGCTCGTTGGTGGCCCGCTGGACGAGGGTCTTGATCTCCGGGTTGCCCAGCTTGGCCTTGGTCTGGCCCTCGAACTGAGGGTCGCGGAGGCGGACCGAGATGATGGCGGTGAGGCCCTCGCGGACGTCTTCCCCGCTGAGGTTCGGGTCCTTCTCCTTGAGCAGGCCCTTGGCCTTGGCGTACTTGTTGATCACCGAGGTGAGGGCCGACCGGAAGCCCTCCTCGTGGGTGCCGCCGTCGGTGGTGGCGATGCCGTTGGCGAAGCTGTGGAGCCCGTCGGTCTGGTAGCCGTCGTTCCACTGGAAGGCCAGCTCGACCTCGTGCTCCTCCTCGACCTGCTCGAACGAGCCGACCCGGCTGAAAAGCGGGTTCTTGGTGGCGTTGACGTGCTTGACGAAGTCGACGATGCCGTTGGCGTACTTGTAGGTGACCAGCTCGTTGTCGTGGCCCTCGCGCTCGTCCTTGAACCGGATCTCCAGGGCCTTGTTGAGGAAGGCCATCATCTGGAAGCGCTCGAGCATCGTGCGGGCCACGAACTCGGTGGTCTCGAAGATGGTGGGATCGGGCCAGAAGGTGACCGAGGTGCCGGTGCGGCCGCGGGGCGCATCGCCGACGACCACCAGCTTGGTCTTCTTCTCGCCGCCGTCGGCGAACTCGATCTCGTGGCGCTTGCCGTCCCGGTCGACCTGGACCACGACCTTGGTGGACAGGGCGTTCACCACTGACACGCCGACGCCGTGGAGACCGCCGGAGACCTTGTAGCCGCCGCCACCGAACTTGCCGCCGCCACCGATCTTGGTGAGGGCGATCTCGACGCCGGTGAGCTTGAACTCCTTGTTGACGTCCGTGGGGATGCCACGGCCGTTGTCGACCACCCGGCAGCCGCCGTCGGCCAGCAGGGTGACGTCGATGCGGTCGCAGAAGCCGGCCATGGCCTCGTCGACCGAGTTGTCGACGACCTCCCACACGAGGTGGTGGAGCCCGGAGATGCCGGTGCCGCCGATGTACATGCCGGGGCGCTTCCGGACGTGGGCCAGGCCCTCGAGGATGGTCATCGAGGAGGCGGAGTAGGTGGTCTGCGACACGGGCGCGACCTCTCAGGGAGAGACGGGGAGCGGACGGGCGCTCACGACGGGAGGAGGGCCCTCCACGAGGGCCGATCTGACCACCTCTGCGGCTGGTTCCCGGGCGTCGGAACCCTTGCGCAGACTGGCGATCACGATGGGGACCATCCTACCAGGGGGGTGTGACGGCGAAGTGCATCCCGGGCCCGTTCGCGGGCCGGTCGCGAGGGTCGTCGCGAGCCGCTCCTCAGCGGCCGCGACGGGGCGCCGAGCGGGCCTCCAGCGCGGTCACCACACCCGGTCCGAGCAGGCGCTCCAGACCCTCGACCACAGCCGCCTCCAGCCACCGCGCCTGGCCCGTCCAGACCGGGTCGCTGGCGATCACGACGAGGGTCCCGCCCCGGATCGCCTGGGGCTGCAGCGCCTCGGCGGCCGCCGGTCCGACCAGGTCGGGCCAGGCCCGCTGGACGACCTCCAGCGACGACGCCGGCGGCGCCCCCAGCCCGGCCAGCACCCGGTCGAGCACGGAGGTGAGGCGGACCGGTCGCGCCCCCCCCGGCGGACGGCAGCGGCTCCCAGGGCATCGGGACCAGTCTCGCGTGCTCAGGCCCGCTCGACGCGACCGCCGTCGACCCGCAGCACGAGGTCGGGGGCGGTGCCGGGCGGGACGCTGGTGGCGGTGGTGATCAGGGTCTGGCCGGGGGGCAGGTGGGCGAGCAGGCCCCCGGCCCGGTCGTCGTCCAGCTCGGACAGGACGTCGTCGAGCAGGAGGAGCGGCGGGGTGTCGAGCACCGCCGCGACCTGGCGTGCCGCGGCGAGCCGCAGGGCGAGGGCGAGGGTGCGCTGCTCGCCCTGGGAGGCGTGGGTCCGGGCCGGCAGGCCGGCGAGGCGGACGTCGAGCTCGTCGCGGTGCGGCCCGACCAGGCTGACACCGCGCCGCAGCTCGTCGCGCCGGGCCTCCTCCAGGGCGGCCAGGAGGCCGCCGGGGCGCCACGCCGGCGCGTAGGTGAGCACGACGTCGCCGCTCCCGGCCAGGTCCCGGTAGGCCGCCTGGACGGTCGGCCCGAGCAGCACCACCAGGTCGGTACGGGCGTCGGCCAGGGCGTCGCCGGCCTTGGCCAGCCGGGCGTCCCACACCCCCAGCGTGGCGGCGATGTCCTCGGTCAGCCGGCCGCCGGACTGCTTGAGCAGGGCCGACCGCTGCTTGAGGATCCGGTCCAGGTCGTTGCGGAGGGCGTCGAGCCGCGGGTCGAGGGCCACGAGGAGGTCATCGAGGTAGCCCCGCCGCTCCCCCGGTCCGCCCTTCACCAGCTCGAGGTCGTCGGGGGCGAAGACCACGGCCCGGAGGAAGTCGAGCCCGTCGCGCACCCGCCGGACCGGCTGGCGGTTGACCAGCATCCGGCTGCGGCCGCCCGGCGCGATCTCGCACTCGACCAGAAGGGTCCGCCCGGCGCGGCTGCCCTCGCCCCGCACGATGGCCCGCTCGGCGCCGACCCGGACGAGGGCCTCGGTGGGCGCGCCACGGAACGACCGCAGGCCCCCCATCCAGCCGATCGCCTCCAGGAGGTTGCTCTTGCCCTGGCCGTTGGCCCCGACGACCACGGTCAGGCCCGGGGCCAGGTCGACCTCGGCCGAGGCGTAGCTGCGGAAGTCGCTCAGCCAGACGCGGTCGAGCTGCACCGGCGGACGGTCAGATGCGGACCGGCATCAGGAGGTACAGGAAGTCCTCGCGCCCGGTCGCCCGGAGCACCGCCGGCTTGTTGGCGTCGGTCGTCTCGAGCACGACCTCGTCACCGGGGGCCACCTCGATACCGTCCAGCAGGTAGTCCGGGTTGAACCCGACGGTCAGCTCGGTCCCCTCGAAGGTGCCCTCGACGGCCTCGCTGGCCTGGCCGATGTCCTGGGTGACGGCGTCGAGCTCGACCCCGCTGGCGCTCATCGTCAGCCGCACGGGCGTGGCCTCGCGGGCCATCAGGCGGACGCGCCGCACGGCATCGCCCAGGGCCTCCCGGCTGACCACCATGCGGTTCGGGTAGCTCGACGGGATCAGGCCGCGGTAGTTGGGGAACTCGCCCTCGATCAGGCGGGTGGTGACGCGGGTGGAGCCGACCTCGAAGGTGGCCTCCCGCTCGCCCAGGCGCAGGGTGACGTCGCCGTCGCCCAGGGCCCGGACCAGCTCGCGCAGGGCCCGCGACGGCACCAGGACGCTCTGGCCCTCGTCCAGCACGGCGCTGCCCTCGAGGTCGCGCACGGCCAGCCGGTAGGAGTCGGTGGCCACGAGCCGCAGGCCCCCGCCCTCGGCCGCCATCAGGACGCCGGTGAGGATCGGGCGGGCGTCGTCGCTGCTGGCCGCCTGGACGACCTGCGACAGCGCCGAGGAGAGGTCGCCGGCCTCGAGGGTCACGGCGTGCTCGGCCGGCGGGGCCTGGCGGGGGAACTCGTCCGCGGGCAGGAGCCGGATCGACGAGGAGAAGCGACCCGAGGTGATCTGGGCCTCGTCCCCCTCGACGGTCAGCTCGACCCGGCCGGCGTCGAGCGAGCGCACGACGTCGGAGGCGATCTTGGCCGGGACCACGGCCACCCCGTCGGCCTGGCCGGACACGGTGGTGGTGACCGAGATGGTCAGGTCGAGGTCGCTGCCGGTGAGGTTGAGGGTGTCACCCACCAGCTCCATCCGGACCCCGGACAGGACGGGCAGGGCGCCACCACGGTTGGCCACGGCGCGCCCCGCGGTGCCCAGGGCCTCGACCAGGTCGTCACGTTCGCAACGGAGCTTCACCGTCGGTGCTCGCTTTCTCTGCGGGTGCAGCACTCTCCCACAGCCGGATCGACATCCAGGTCATGGAAGTAGGGGTGGTTGTGGATCGTGGATGACCGGGCATCGTCCCTGGTCAGGGTGGGCGCGCGGAATCCACACGCGTCCACAGCGCTCCACAGGTGGCGGGGACGGGCCGCGAGCGGGGCCGGAGCGGTCCACCGCGACGCCGTGTCGTTCCCGATGCGGTCCACGGCTCGTCCCGATGTGGCCCACACGGTCGTCCACCTCTCGTCCACAGCGAGGATGCTCACGAGACACCCTTCCGCAGCTCCTGCACGAGCGCCTGGACCTGGTGGAAGATCGCCTTGCGCTCGGCCATGAGGGCCTCGATCTTGCTGACCGCGTGCATCACGGTGGTGTGGTCGCGGTCGCCGAAGAGCCGGCCGATCGCCGGGTAGCTGAGCTCGGTGAGCTCGCGCACGACGTACATGGCGACCTGGCGGGCGGTCACGAGGGGCCGCCGCCGGCTCTTGCCGGTGATCTCCTCGACGGTGAAGCCGTAGCGGTCGGAGACCTTCTCGAGGATCATGGCCGGGCTGATCGAGCGGCTGGCGCTGTCGCCCAGGATGTCGGAGAGGACCTGCTCGGCCAGGCTGACGCCCAGCTCGCGCTGGTAGAGGTTGGCGTAGGCCGACACCCGGGTCAGCGCCCCCTCCAGCTCGCGGATGTTGTCGGCGATGTTGGTGGCGATGAACTCGAGGACGTCGTCGGGGACGACGATCGGCGCCCGCTCGGCCTTCTTGCGGAGGATGGCCAGCCGGGTCTCGATGTCGGGCGGCTGGATGTCGGTGATCAGCCCCATCTTGAACCGGCTCCGGAGACGGTGCTCCAGGGTGGCGATGGCGTCGGGCGAGCGGTCCGACGTGAGGACGATCTGGCTGCGCCGGGCGTGGAGCTCGTTGAAGGTGTGGAAGAACTCCTCCTGGAAGCGCTCCGCCCCCTCGATGAACTGGATGTCGTCGACGAGCAGGACGTCGAGCTCGCGGTAGCGCCGCTTGAACTCGTTCATCCGCTTGGTGCGGATGCTCTCGATGAAGTCGTTGAGGAAGCTCTCGGTCGAGACGTAGCGGACCACCTTGCCGGCGTAGTTCTGGGCGATGTAGGCCCGGATCGACTGGAGCAGGTGGGTCTTGCCCAGCCCGGCGTCGCCGTAGATGAACAGCGGGTTGTAGGCCCGGCCCGGCGTCTCGGCCACCGCCATCGAGGCGGCGAAGGCGAAGCGGTTCGACGGGCCGGTCACGAAGTCGTCGAAGGTGTAGAGGGTGTCCAGCCCGCTGCGGGGCCGGTCGTCGGTCTCGAGCCGGGCCGGGAACGGGTCGTAGCCGGGCTCGCCCGGGGCCGGGTCGTCGTCGCGCAGGAGGTCGTCGGTGGTGCCGAGCCCGGCATCGTCGGTGGCCAGGGCGAGGTCGAGGGGGTCGGACGCCGGAGCGACCGGGTCCGCGTCGGTGGCCTCGTCGAGCGGCTGGGCCCGCACCTCGACGACCAGCTCCAGCGGCTCGCCGTGGGCGGCCACCACCGCCTCGTCGATCCGGGCCCGCCAGCGCCCGTGGACCCGGTCGGCGACGATGCCGCTGGGCACGGCCAGGACCAGGCGGTGGTCGTCGGCGTCCACGGCCCGGATGCCGTCGAAGGTGGACATCCACACCCCGTCGGTCACCTGCCCGCGGAGGAAGTCACAGCACGCTCCCCACAGGTGGTCGGCATCGCCCACGACTCGGCGGTTCCTCCAGGTCTCCAGGTGTCCACACGGGAATCCACAGATGTGGACAACGAGGAGACGCCCACCGTCGGGGTGGGCGTCGTCGCCGTGCGGATCGGCGGCCACCGGGACGTCCGGTGGCGGGGAGCGGACCGTACCACCTTGTCCACAGGCCGATGCAAGGGGTCCGTCGACCCTGGTCAGGGCGCTGCGAGCGCACGGAAGGGCTGGGGAGGACGCCGCGACCGGTCGGCGGCGGGGGCGCCGTGTTGCCCGCTCGCAGCGGCGACCTCTACCGTTGATCCCGGTCCCGTGCCGCCACGGGACCGCCGCGCCCGTCCACGGGCAGGGCGCCCGACGGGCGCACCCGTGGCTGCTCCCGTCGCTCGATGGGGCGAGGCCCGAGGCGCGGGTCCGAGGAGGAAGAGCAGTGAAGCGCACCTTTCAGCCCAACGTCCGCCGCCGGAGCAAGAAGCACGGCTTCCGCAAGCGCATGTCGACCCGTGCCGGTCGCGCCGTGATCCGCGCTCGTCGCCAGAAGGGCCGGGCGCGGCTGTCGGCCTGATCGCCCCCCTTCGTGACCGTCGCACCCTGCAGCTCGTCCGCAGCCACGGCCATCGGGGCCGGGCGGGCCAGGTGACCGTCCGCTACGCCGGCCCGTCGTCCGACGACGGCCGGCTCCTCGTCGCGTTCGCCATCGGGCGCCGCACGGGGACCGCCGTGGTCCGCAACCGGATCCGGCGTCGCCTCCGGGCCGCCCTGGCCGAGCTGGCCCTGGCCGACGGCGTCCCGGCCGGCGCTGCCGTGGTGACCGCCGGTCCCGGCGTGGCCACCGCCCCCTTCGGCTCCGTCCGCCACGACCTGGCCCGCGCCCTGTCCCGGGCCGCCGCCAAGGCCCCGGCGTGAACGGCCGCCCCTCCCCCGTCGCCCGCCTGCTCCGGGGCGGCATCCGCTCCTACCAGGTGGTGCGCGCCGGCCGTCCGTCGCCCTGCCGCTTCACCCCGTCGTGCTCCACCTACGCCATCGAGGCCATCGAGGCCCACGGCGCCCGCCGGGGCTCCTGGCTGGCGCTGCGCCGCGTGAGCCGCTGCCGTCCGGGCGGCGGCCACGGCTGGGACCCGGTCCCCTCCCCTGCCCCTCCGACCATCGCTGATCGGACCGCCTGATGTTCGACTTCCTCTTCGACGGCATCGCCAACGCGCTGTCGTTCCTCTACGACATCACCGGCGGCTCCTACGCCGGTTCGATCATGCTGCTGACGCTCGGCGTCATGATCGTGGTCACGCCGCTGACCCTCAAGAGCACGCGCTCGATGCTGGCCATGCAGCAGCTGCAGCCCGAGCTGCGCAAGCTCCAGGCCAAGTACAAGGACGACCGCCAGAAGCTCAACGAGGAGATGATGGCGTTCTACAAGGAGCACGACATCAGCCCGTTGGGCGGGTGCCTGCCCCTGATCGTGCAGACGCCGGTCTTCATCGTCCTCTACCAGGTGCTGATCGGGCTGACCCGGCTGCCCTCCTACGGCCACGACATGGGCGCAGCGGCCGGCCTCCTCGTCCGGGACCCTGGCAGCGGCGGGCTCTACGAGCGCTTCGGCACCTTCGACCCGAAGTACCTCGACCACACCTCGAACCTGTACCAGGACCTGGCCCGGTCCCGGGAGATGCTCGACTTCGGCGGCGGTCTCGATCTGGCCGACACGTTCATGAACCGGCTGAACGCCGGTGGCCTGGGCCACGCCTTCCCGTACCTGGTGCTCGTGCTGATCGTGGCCGTCAGCGCCTGGTTCCAGCAGCGCCAGATCCAGGCCCGCCAGGCCGGCAGCCAGGCCCAGATCAACCCGCAGCAGCAGGCGCTGATGAAGATCCTGCCGTTCTTCCTGCCGATCTTCTCCCTGACCCTCCCGGCCGGGATCGTCCTCTACTTCGTCGTCTCCAACGGCTACCGCATCCTCCAGCAGGGCTTCATCACCCGGACGATGTACAGCGAGTCGGCCAAGGAGGCCCGGGCCAAGGAGCTGCGGGCCAAGGGCATCGAGGTCGACACCAAGGTCGCCGACCGCAACGACGCCGTGCCCGAGGGCAAGCGGGGCCTGTTCGGCGGGCTGATCCACCTGCCCGAGAAGGAGACCGCCGGGGCCAACGGTGCCAGCAAGGGCAAGGGGTCCGGCAAGGGCTCCGGGAAGGCGGCAGGCAAGCCCTCCGGCAAGGTCGACATGGCCAAGAAGGGCACGGGGTCGAAGGCCTCGGGCTCCAAGGGCGGTAGCCCGGCCCGCAACGGCGCGGCCAAGGCCGCTGCCTCCGGCAACGGGGCCAAGAGCCCGAACCGCCAGGCGCCCAGCCGCACGGCGCCGGCGAGCAACCAGAACCGATCGAAGAGCAAGAAGAAGAGGAAGTAGCCAACGTGGAGTGGGTCGAGATCACCTCGAAGACCGTCCAGGAGGCGACCGAGCAGGCGCTCGACACCCTGGGCGTGGACGAGGCCGACGCCGAGATCCAGGTCGTCGAGGAGCCCCAGCCGGGGCTCTTCGGGCGGACCCGGGGCAAGGCCCGCGTGCGGGCCCGCGTCGTGCCGAAGCAGCACCCCCCGAAGCAGGAGCGGCGCGAGCGACGCCGTCCCGCCCGGGGCAAGGGTCGTGACGGCGCCGGCAAGGACGGCGGCCAACGGACCGAGGACGCCCCGTCGGGCGGACCGGACGGGTCCGAGACCGTCGCCGACACCGGTCCCGCCCCGGACGCTGCTGACACCGTGTCGACGAGCGACAGCGGTGCTGGCGCATCGTCGGGCCAGCGGCGTCGACGTCGGGGCCGCGGCAGCGGTCAGGGTGGCGGACGCGGTGGGAACGGCGCTGCTGACGGTCGAGACAACGGCCCCCGGGCCGAGCAAGGAGACAGCGTGGAGCCCACCATCACCCTCGACGAGCACGTCGAGACGGTCGAGACCTTCGTCCGCGGTCTGGTCGACGCCTTCGGGGTCGAGGCCGACATCACGGTCGCCGAGATCGACGAGGAGACCCGTGAGGTGCAGGTGACGGGTGCCGACCTGGGCCTGCTCATCGGCCCGCGTGGCCTGACCCTCCAGGCGGTCCACGAGCTGGCCCGCACCGTCGTCTACCGCGCCGCTCCCGGCGGCCAGGACGGCCGGGTGCGCATCGACATCGGTGGCTACCGCGAGCGACGGCGGGCCGCCCTCGAGCAGTTCGCGGCCAAGATCGCCGAGGAGGTGGCCAGCAGCGGCACCGCTCGGGCCCTCGAGCCGATGTCGCCGCCGGACCGCAAGGTCGTCCACGACACCATCAACGGGGTCGAGGGCGTGCGGACCACGTCGGAGGGCGAGGAGCCCCGCCGGCGGGTCGTGGTCCTCCCCGACACCTGATCACCCTCAGACCGCGCCGATGACGCCCGCCCCCGCCGCGCAGGGGGGCGGGCGTCGTCGCGTCCGGACCCTCGACGAGGTCCTCGACCTCCAGCGCCGGCGGGACGTCGTCGGGGCCGAGGCCAACGCCGCCCTGCGGGCCCACAGCGCCGGCTACGCCGCCGTGCTGGGGGCAACCCCCACGTGGGTCGTGGACCTGGGCAGCGGCGGCGGCGTCCCGGGCCTGGTCCTGGCGGTGGAGAGCTGGCCCGACGCCCACCTGGCGCTGCTCGACGCCAGCCAGCGCCGGTGCACCTATCTGGAGCTGTGCGTCGCCGACCTGGACCTGGGCGACCGGGTCGAGGTCCTCTGGGCCCGGGCGGAGGACGCCGGACGGGACCCGGCCCTGCGGGGCACGGCCGATGCCGTGGTGGCCCGGAGCTTCGGGGCTGCCGCCGTGACCGCGGAGTGCGCCGCTCCCCTGCTGCAGGTCGGCGGCGCCTTGGTGGTGAGCGAGCCACCGGGCAGCGAGGGCGATCGCTGGGACGTCGAGGGCCTGGCCGGCCTGGGCCTGGTCCCCGAGGCCACCGAGCGGGTGGAGGGTGCGACCTTCACCCGGCTACGCCAGGTCGAGGCCTGCCCCGAGCGGTTCCCCCGCCGGGCCGGCATCCCGGCGCGACGCCCCTTGTTCTGAGCGCCGGGTGAAGGTCCGGTGGAGGTTGTCCACCGAGTCCTCCACATCCTGGGGACAACGTCCCTGGCGCCCCTCCCCTCCCCGAACCACCGGGGCGTTGTTCTTGAGCCTCGTCCCGGCCCCGCCTCGTCCGGCGTCGACGAGCTGCCTGAGCAGGCGCCGCGCCCGAAGAACGGTCCCGGCCCACCGGTCCTTGCTCCCTGGCCCTCCGGCCCCGGTCCACGGCCCTACTGTCCCCGGCCCTACGGTCCCTGGTCCCTGGCCCTCCGGCCCTGGTCCACGGTCCCTGGTCCCACCGGTCGTTGATCCTGGTCCCCTGGCGCTCCGGCCCTGGTCCTTGGCGCTCCGGCCTTGGTCCCTGGCCCTCTGGCCCTCCGGGCCTTGGTCAGCGGTCCCGTGGTTCCCGGTTCTGGGATCTTCGGTCCGGTTCCCCCGTCCTGGTCTCCGACCCTGGTGCCGACGTCGTCGGTGTCCTTCCACCGGGTCCGTCACCTCGCCTCTGATGGCCGCCCACCTCCCTTGGGAGCCGACGCCTCGCCAGGACCTGGGGGCGCCCCGACCTCGTGCTCCACATCGCCCCCGAGCGCGAACCTCTGCATGCGCGAAGGCCCGAGACCCGACGCCCTCGTCGCGAGCTGGCGCATCGATCCGATGCTCCCTGCCCGCCCGCCGGGCGTTGAGTTCGGGACCTCGGGGACGGTTGGGTAAGGGAGCCGCCGACGAGCTGTGGCTGGGCGGGGCGGTGGAGGGGAGGTGACTGGCCAGGGACCTCCTCTGTTCGGGGCCGGCCCGCCGGGATGAGACCGGAGATCCCCTGCGACTCGTGGCAGCTCGTCCGCCGCCGCCGACGTCCCGGTCCGATGTCACCCGGGACGGCATGCAGGATCACCTCGTCCGGCCGCTGCCCGCCGCTCCCCTGTCCGTCTTCTTGCGTCCCCGGCCCTCGGTGCTTCATACCCTCGGCCCGTTGCCGCAGCGAGCAGACGCCTCCCTCTGTCCCGCGACCGCTTCGTTCGCCGGGCCGAGCTGCCCTCTCGCCGTGGGAACGGAGGCACTGACCTTTCGTGCCCTTCCCTCGTCGAGCGATGGCGACATCAAGCCGTCCATGGGCGGACCCGGTCCGGCCGATCATCCGTCGCATCGACGGCATCGAGCCGCCCCGGAACCGACGACGCGATCCCGCCTCGCTGCGTCCACGGCTCGGGATCCCGACCCCGCTCTGGCCGCGACCTCGCTCGCGCTGGACCATGGCGTCGTCCTAGCCGTTGTGGCGCCGACAGCCTGGACGGACTGATGGGGACCGCCCTGCTCAGGGGACCCAGGTCAGTAAGCCTCTGTTCATCCGCCGCTGGAGCGGCGTGGCGTCATGCTGCTCCGAGCCAGATCGGCCGCTCGTGCCGGCGGTTCGGGGAGACGCCAGCGACGGTCGAGTCGCATGTCCCTTCCAGGCGAGCCCCTGCGGCCTCAGTGCCCATGTTGCGGCCCGCTTGCTGCGCGCTTCGGTCGCGTGAGCAGGAAGCCAGGTTGGGAACCAGGACTTCGTCGCAAGGTGGCCGTTGAGCCGCCCTTCGAGACAGCGGCGCGCTGACCAGGGCCTTGAGACGACAGACGTTGTTTCACGTGGAACGCCACCGCCCCGAACGTTTCACGTGAAACACCCCGATCCCCCGGCGAACGGCCGAGAGAGCCGGCCCGGCGCAGTGGGGGATCGGCACGGCCGGGCCTCGGTCAGACGGCTGGAGACATGGCCGCTGGAGCGGTCTGAGTGCTCTCTGGGAGACCACGGCGGTGCTCACACCGGACGGCCAGGCCCGCCGACGGGCGGGGCCAGCGCCTCAGGGACCTCTGAGTACCAGTAGTGAGGCATGACGACCTACCTCGGGCCCTCCGGTGACAGGCTGAGGCGGCGCCTGCTGACGCCGTCGTGCGGTCCGAAGAGGCGCTGGAAGCGACGGGGAGTGTTCCACGTGAAACGTCGCCGGTGGTGCGGCCGGGGGCCGTGACGTGGGTCCAACCCTGGTGAGACCCGGCGGCGACGGGCACCAGCAGCAGAGGGAGCCGACGGAGGAGGTTGGGAGGGTGGGCCGCGGGGACCGGTGGGGAGGCCGCCGGAGCGGGCGCGGATGGAGGAGGCCTGGAGGCAGGAGCGGAGCGACGGGAGAAGCGCTGAGGGACCGGGGGAGCGAGCCGGCGGGGCGGCGGGGTCGAGGGTCCTTGCGTCGCGGAGGTGCTGCCGCGAGGATGGCGAGGTGCCGCCCACGTCGCAGAAGCCACCGGTCGACGAGCGCAGCAGGGCGATCTTCGATGCGTTGCGGGCGGTGGACGAGCCGCCGGCCGAGCCCGAGCCCATCGTCCGGGAGACCCCCGACGACGGCCTGCGTCGGGACAACCTGCCTCGCGTCCTCGCCATCGCCAACCAGAAGGGCGGGGTGGGCAAGACCACGACCGCGGTGAACCTGGGGGCGGCCCTGGCCGACATGGGCTACCGGGTGCTCGTCGTGGACCTGGACCCGCAGGGCAACGCCAGCACCGGTCTGGGAATCAACGTCCGAGAGCTGGAGACGTCCATGTACGACGTCGTCCTCCACGATGCGCCGCTGGAGGACTGCATCGAGGGCACGGCGATCAAGAACCTGCTCGTCGCCCCCTCGGCGCTCGACCTGGCCGGGGCCGAGATCGAGCTGGTCCCGGCCTTCAGCCGGGAGATGCGGCTCCGCAACGCCATCGATCAGGTGCGGAACGACTTCGACTTCATCCTGATCGACTGCCCACCGTCGCTGGGGCTCCTCACGGTGAACGCCATGGCCGCCGCCGAGGAGGTGCTCGTCCCGATCCAGTGCGAGTACTACGCCCTCGAGGGCCTGGGCCAGCTGATCCGCAACGTGTCGCTGGTCCAGAAGAACCTGAACCGCAACCTGCGCGTGTCGACCATCGTCCTCGTGATGTACGACGCTCGCACCAAGCTGAGCGACCAGGTCGTCCAGGAGGTGCGGGAGCACTTCGGGGACAAGGTCTGCCGGCAGATCATCCCCCGGACGGTGCGTCTCTCGGAGGCCCCTTCGTACGGGCAGTCCATCATCACGTTCGACCCGTCCTCCCGGGGCGCCATCGCCTACCGGGAGCTGGCCCAGGAGGTGAGCAATGGCCCGGCGTAGCGGCCTGGGACGCGGTCTCGATTCTCTCATCCCCGGATCGGCTGGGCCCTCGGAGGCGCCGCCGCCCACCGGGGCCGGGCTGACCGAGCTCGCCGTCGGCGACATCGACCCCAACCCGCACCAGCCCCGCAGCCACTTCGACGAGGAGACCCTGGCCTCGCTCGCGGCGTCGGTGCGCGAGCTGGGGGTGCTCCAGCCCATCCTGGTGCGTCCGGTGGGGGAGCGGTACGAGCTCATCGCCGGCGAGCGGCGGTGGCGGGCGGCCCGCCGGGCCGGGCTGGCCCTGATCCCCGCCGTGGTCCGCACGATCGACGACAGCACCTCGCTCGAGCAGGCGGTGGTCGAGAACCTGCACCGCCAGGACCTCAACCCGCTCGAGGAGGCCGGCGCCTACCAGCAGCTGATCGAGGACTTCGGCCTGACCCAGGAGGACGTGGCGCGGCGGGTCGGCCGCTCCCGCTCGGCGGTGGCCAACATCCTCCGGTTGTTCCAGCTGCCCCCGTCGGTCCAGCGCATGGTCCGCGACGGCCAGCTCTCGGCCGGTCACGCCCGGGCTCTGCTGGGCAGCCCCGATCGCGCCTACCAGGAGGCCCTGGCTCGGCGCTGCGTCGAGCGCTCGCTCACGGTGCGCGACGTCGAAGAGGCCGTGAGGGCGCGCCAAGCAGGCAGCGCCCCTACCCCCGCTTCGCCACCCGAACCAGGTCAGACGCGACCGCCTGGCCTGCTCGAGCTGGAGGGCCTGCTCTCGGACCGGCTCGACACCCGTGTGTCGGTCTCGATGGGAGCCAAGCGGGGCAAGGTCGTGATCGACTTCGCCACGGTCGAGGACCTCGAGCGGATCTATCGCATCCTCACCGACCCGTCGGCCCAGCCCTCGACCTCCTGAGCTGACCCTCACGGCACCGTTGACCACAGGCTGTGGACAAGTCGGTGGACAACGTTGAGCCTCATCGTCGGGTTGAAGGGGACGTGGTGGTCGGCACCGGCACAGTTGTGACGTCCGAGACGACACAACGTCCGTTCCACGACGGTCGCTGACGATCCGTCATCGGACCTCACACCAGATCGGTCCCGCAGCCACCCGCAGAACACGTCGAAGGACCCGGATCGCCGGAGAGGGCCCTGTGGGGCCCTGTGGCGCGTCGGAGGGTGCTCGGGCATGGGCAGGTGCGGGCGATCGGGCCCATCAGCGGCGATCCCACGGCGGTGCGGCCCCGCCCGCCGAGCCGTGCAGCCGGCCCACGGGCGAGGAGATGGCCTCGGAACATCCCGCCGGGCTCGGCGTCAGCGGCGGAGCCTGGAAGTGCACCGGGAACCTCAGTGCAGGCGGCGCGCCGGCGGGGGCGCAGCAGAGCCGTCCGAGGTGCACCGGGAACCTCAGAGGCGGGCGGCCCGCCGCCGAGGGATGGGCCGCGGATCTCAGAGGTGCGTGGCCTGCACCGCTGCGGGCGTCAGAGGTGGGCGGGGAGCGGGTCGGCGACCCAGGCGGCCACCGCCACGCGCAGCCGCTCGGCGAGGAGCGGGCCGTGCTCGACGACCGTCCGCGCCGGCGCCAGCTCGCACACGACCGCCGGCATGCGCGTCTCCCGCAACACGGGGAGGCGCATGCCCATCACCGCGATCTGGTCGAGCCCGCCGTCGGGCCGGCCCAGCTCGTCGGCGGCCAGGGTCGCGAGCCGCTGGCCCCCCTCGGACCAGAACCCCGAGGTGGCGTAGAAGGCGCAGCGGGCCTCGGTGCTGATCCCCAGCCCGATGTACAGCTCGGCCTCCAGGGCGTTGGCCTCCTGGGCCTGGGCCGAGCCGTCGGGGTGGGCCAGCACGCTGGTCTCCGCCCCGAGGCCGTGGAGCACCCGCTCGACTGCGCTGGCCAGGGCCGCGACCCCGCCCAGGTCACCGATCACGATGCGCCTGCCGGCCAGCTGGCGGGGGGTGTCCCGCAGCCGGGCCCGCTCGACGACCCCGGCCTTGACCGGGGTGGGGGTGCGGGCGCTCAGCCGCACCAGCTCGGCGATGGTCTCGGGCCCGCAGATGCCGTCGACGGTGAGCCCGCAGTTCCGCTGGAAGTCCTGCAGGGCACGGCGGGTCCGGGGACCGAGGAAGCCGTCGACCCGGTCCTCGAGGAAGCCCAGCCCGCCGAGCCGGCTCTGCAGCTCGGCCACGTCGTCGCCCCGCTGCATGGGCTGGCGCTCGAACAGCAGCCGGTCGCCGAGCCGCCAGCCCGCCTCGACCAGGGCCGTCCAGGTTTGGTGGCCGCAGATGCCGTCGACCCGGATGCCCCGCTCGGCCTGGAAGGCCCGCACCGCGGCCTCGGTGCCGTCGTCGTAGCGGTCGTCGGAGCCCGGGTCGGTGCCGGCCCGCCGGAGCCGCTGGTGCAGGTCGAGGACCGCCGGTCCGGCATCCCCGTGGCGCAGCGGCAACGGGTCCCCACCCGCCGTCGGGCGGGTGGCGGTCGTCGGGTCGGGCACCGACGCAGGCTAGAGCCTCCCCGAGGGCTCGCGTCCACGGGACCTCGGACGCGGACGGGGGACCGGTCACCGGACCGGTCCCCCGTCAGCGGGCGTCATCGTGGGGCCGGGAGCACCGACCCCCGGTGATCAGAGGTGGGCGCTGATCTCCTGGACCAGCTGGTTCTTGCCCTTGGCGCCGACGAGGCGAGCCTCGGCGGTGCCCTCCTTGAACAGGATGAGCGTGGGGATGCTCATCACGTCGAAGCGCCGGGCGATGTCCGGGTTCTCGTCGACGTTGATCTTGGCGATGCGGACACGGTCACCGTGCTCGCCGGCGATCTCCTCCAGGATGGGGGCGATGGCCTTGCACGGGCCGCACCACTCGGCCCAGAAGTCGACGAGGACCGGGAGGTCGGACGAGACGACCGTCTCGTCGAAGGTGCTGCTGCTGAGGGTCTCGACTCCGTTGGCCATGCTGGCTCTCCTTCGTGGGCTGTCGAACGGGGGACGTGTGTCCGGCGGCGGGTGCAACCCGTCGGGGGCGGCGGTTCTTCCGCTAGTGCTGGGCCTCGATCCAGCGCTCGGCGTCGATGGCGGCCATGCACCCCGAGCCGGCGGCGGTGATCGCCTGGCGGTAGACGGTGTCCTGGACGTCGCCACAGGCGAACACTCCCTCGACGTCGGTGTACGACGCACCCGGGGTGGTGGCGATGTAGCCGCCCTCGTCCATGGCGACCTGGCCCTTGAACACGTCGGTGTTGGGACGGTGGCCGATGGCGACGAACAGGCCGGTGACGGGCAGGTCCCGGACCTCGTCGGTGAGGACGTCGCGGAGCTTCACGCCGGTGAGGGTGGTGTCGCCCTCGATGGCGTCGACGACGCTGTTCCAGGCGAACTCGATCTTCTCGTTGGCCAGCGCCCGCTCCTGCATGATCTTCGAGGCCCGGAGCTCGTCACGGCGGTGCACGATGGTGACCTTCGAGGCGAACTTGGTGAGGAACATGGCCTCCTCCAGGGCGGAGTCGCCCCCGCCGACCACGGCGATCTCGTGGTCGCGGAAGAAGAAGCCGTCGCAGGTGGCGCAGGTGGAGACGCCGTGGCCGACCAGCTGCTGCTCGCCGTCGAGGCCGAGCATCACCGGGCGGGCGCCGGTCGAGATGATGATGGCGTCGGCGGTGTAGGTGGGCTCGGCGGCGTCGGGGTCGCCGACCCAGAGCTGGAAGGGGCGACCCGAGAAGTCGACCCGGGACACCTTCTCCATGCGCATCTCGGTGCCGAACCGCTCGGCCTGGGCCTTGAAGCCGAGCATCAGCTCGGGGCCCATGATCCCCTCCGGGAAGCCGGGGAAGTTCTCGACCTCGGTGGTGGTCATGAGGGCGCCACCGGGCTGGTCGGTGGTCGAGGACGGCTCGCCCTCCAGGACCAGCGGCTCGAGCGAGGCGCGGGCCGCGTAGATGGCGGCGGTCAGCCCGGCCGGGCCGGATCCGATGATGATCAGCTTGCGGTGGTCAGCCACGCGGCCTCCAGGTGCGTCGGGCGGGCCCGGCGGCCGGTGGCCGTCTCCGGGGACCCACGATCAGGAACAGGGAACCCCCCGGGGGTATTCCGGGAGCTAGCTGGCGGGGGCGGGGGAGCGGGTGCCCTTCCGCCAGAGCAGGGCGCCGGGCACGACGAGCAGCAGGCCGAAGAGCAGGTGGGTGATCCAGGTGCTCCGACCCCGCCGGTCGATGTCGGCCAGGTCGAGCAGGGCATCGATCCCCACGTCGAAGCCCCGGAAGAGGACGACCAGGACCAGGACCAGCGTGGCCAGTCCGACGATGGCGCCGAGGGTGCCGTAGACGATGCCCCGGGCGACCGAGGTGGCCGGGCCGTTGACCTTCTCCCTGACCGTGTCGACCAGGCCGACGATGGCCTCGGTGGCCTGGGCCGGCCAGTCGCTGCCACCGCCGTCGGCGGCACCCGGGCTGGCTGGGGTCTTGTTCAGGTCCGGCACGGCGGCCCAGGGTAGCGGCCGGGCCGGCGCCCCGGCCCGGGCTCAGCGGGCGACGCCGCCCCGGGGCGAGCAGTCGAGGGCGTTGAGGACCGTGACCCGGACGCCGAGGGGGGCCCGGTCGGTCGGTTCGACCGGGGTGCTCAGGACCATGACGGGCACACCGTCGATCTCGACGAGGGCGGCGGCGGTGGCCGCGCCGAGCTCGGGCTCGCCGGCCCGCAGCACGTCGTCGCAGCGCTGGATGGCGGGATCGGCGGCGAGGGCTGCGCTCATCTGGGACTCGTCCTCGTCGTCCGGGCCGGGCACGCCGGTGGTCGAGGGTGCCTCCCCGGTGCTGCCCTCGGAGCCCCGCAGGGCGAGGACCTCGGGATCGATCTCGCGGAGCTCGGCCAGCAGCTGGGCGTCGGTGGCGTAGGTGGCCGTCGACCGGGCGAGCAGCTCCTCGACCCGGGCCGCCGAGGGGCCGTCGAGCTGGCTGCCGTCACCGGAGGCCGCCGGGTTCTCGGACGACTCGCCGAACTGCTCCTGGAGGTCCTCCTCGGCCGCCTCTCCGCCCTCGTCACCACCGCCGCCCCCGCTGTCGTCGGCGGCCGTGGCGCTGGCGTCGCCACCGCCGTCGGCCGCGCTGTCGCCCTTGCCCCCGGAGCCGGCGACGATCAGGCCGACGCCCACGACGACGAGCAGGATGATCACCGCGGCGACCGCGGGGAGGGGCGGGAGCGATCGGGTCCGACGGGCCCGGGCCGTGGCCAGGTCCCGGACGGGGTAGGCGGGCGGGGGTGCCGGCGCCTCGGGCTCGTCATCGGCGACGGGCTCGGGTTCCGCCGTCTCGTCGGCCGGCTCGTCGAGGGCGTCGAGCGCCCGCTGGCGCAGGGCGGCGAGGACGTCGGCGGCGGGGGGGTCGACCGGGGCGGCGACGGCGGCCGCCGCGGCGCGGAGGGCGGTCACCTGGGCGACCAGCTCGGGGTCGCGGGCCACCCGGCGACGCTGCTCGGGGGTGGCCTCGTCGTCGACGACGGCGTTCACCGCCAGGGTGTCGTCGTCGAGCGGGGCGTCGTCGAGCTGGTCGTCGTGGTCGGGAGGCGTCATGGCTGGAGGGTGGGACGGTCGGGGGTCGGGCCCTGGTTCCCGGCCAGGTGGCGGGCGAGGGCGCTGCGGCCGCGGGCGATGCGGGATCGCACCGTGCCGGGCGGGATGGCGAGGATGTCGGCGATGGCGGCGTAGTCGTGGCCGAGCAGGTCCCGGAGGACGAGCGGGGCCCGGAACTCGGGCGGCAGCAGGGCGAGGGCGGTGTCGATGGTGGCCCGGTCGGTCACCGTCTCGGCGACGGTCGGGGCGCCGTCGTGCGGGTCGACCTCGTGCTCGGGCAGCGGCTGGGTCGGCCGGCGGCGCCGGCGGCGGAGCTCGTCGAGGCAGGCGTTGGTGGCGACCCGGTGCATCCAGGTGCTGACCTTCGACCGGCCGTCGAAGCGGGGGAGGCCGCGGACGATGGCGATCATGGCGTCCTGCAGGGCGTCGAGGGCGTCGGTCGGGTTCCCCATCACCCGCCGGCACACGGCGTGGAGGTGCTCCTCGTGCCGTCGCAGCAGGGCGTCGAGCGCGTCGCGGTCACCGGCCTGGGCCGCCGGCAGGAGGTCGGCGTCGGGATCCGCGCTCACCCGGCCACCTCGACGGTCGCCTCCCTGACGTCGACGGTCCCCTCCTCGCTCACCTGCGTGATCCACAGCACGACGACGGAGCCCTCGCGGCCCCCCAGGCCCAGCTCCACGTCGCCCTCGATCCCGCTCTCGCTGGCCACCGGCTCCTCCTCGCCGTCGATCGCCGCGGTCGGGACATCGTCGAGCACGTAGGCCTCGGCCGTCCAACCCTGGGTGGGGGAGGTGATCCGCAACGTCTCCAGCTTCCGGCGCTCGCCCAGCTCGAGGACGAGGCCGACCCCGGGCTTGCCCAGCGAGCCGTCGCCGTTGCCGTAGGTCTCGGTGGTCCATCCCGTCTCGGGGTCGCCGTCGATGGCGGCCGGGGTGAGCTCGGGGTGCTCGCCGTCGCCCCGGTGGGGGTCGAAGTCGATCGCCGCGGTGGGGGTGAGGGTCTCGGTGGCGGTGGGCCCGAGCAGCTGCCAGCCGAGGACGGCGATGATCAGCAGGGACAGGCCGACCACCATGACCAGGGCGACCGTGGGCCCGAGGCGGCGCTTGGCCCGGGCCGGGCGGTGGGGGACCGGGCGGGGCGCCTCGGCCACGGGCGGCGGGGGCGACGGCACGGGCGCCGGTCGGG